>CAVFHY010000116.1:0-2109 GCA_963622445.1 Bacteroidaceae bacterium | reverse complement strand
TGTGTGGTTATTTAATGTATGCCATGCATAATCTTTCTCTACAACAGGGTCAGGTGGTCTGGTTGGTTTGGGGGCGGATAGGCGGTAGGTGCGTGGGGTGAGGCCGGTGAGGCGGCGGAAGTATTTGCAGAAGAAACTGTCGTTGGGAAAACCTAACTCGTAGGCGATTTCTCCGATGGGTTTGTCGGTATGGCGCAGGCGCACTTGGGCTTCTAACAGGACGGCTTGCTCTATCCATTCTTGCGCTGTCGTACCGCTATAGGTGCGCACGACCTCGCTGAGGTGGTCTTTGCTGAGCGCCATTTGGGAAGCATAGTAAGCAAGGCGTTTGTGGGATAGGCATTGCTGTTGTACGAGGTGCAGAAACTGCAGCGTAATAGCCTGACGACGGTCTGTCGGCTGTGCGGATGTGCCTCGATATAAACCATCCGCAAAATAAAGGACAGCGGATAGCAGACTGTCGGTGAGTGTCTGTTGAACCGATTTTGCTTGCGTGGCTTTGAGCAGTGAGGAGAGCAGGGACAGGTAGAGGTCTTGCTCGTCCGGTGTGAGCATAGTCTGCCATCCTGTCGGCATATCGCGCAGAAACATGGGCTTTGCTTGCGAAAACATACGGGGAAATAGGGCGGGACGGACGATTAAAGCGGCACCGAGCAGGTCAGCAGAATAGTGACGGACTTGATAGATAGACTGTGTACCGATGACCAAGAATGTACCTGCCGCCAGTGCGTAGGGCTGCATATTCAGTACCACCTCCGCCGTGCCCCGTGTGATATAGAGAATGTGCAAGTACTCCGTGCGATACGGCACTGCTATGTCCAACGGAGCCGTATGGAAAGGCGAGTGGTGCAACGATAGGGCAAAGTCGTCGCAAGTGTAGGAATACGCCTGCTCCGAGCCTTGTCGGACGGCTTGTCCGACCATACGCAGGTCGGCTCTGTGCAATGGATTTTGAGTCATGGCGTGACTTATTTATATCGCAAAGATACGGTATTTTTGGCGTATAGACAAGTATTTTCCTGTAAAACGACCATTTATGCCCGTAATAGGGTCGTAGTATATGCCGCAGGTGGTGTACCTTTGCAGCGTGTAACGAGGAGCGGATGCATGGTCAAATCCTTTTCTTGATATAAATGGGTTGTCTATCGATTGGGATATGAATAACAGTCTAAAAATCAATAGCATATAAGCAGATAAATTAAGCGTATGAAAGCAAATCAACAAATCACCTTTTCGGTGGACGGAAAAGCGGTTTCTCAAGAGCAGATAGTCGCCGTGGAGAAACAGCGTTATGAGAAAGTATTGGGCGAGTTGGTGCAGAAAGGCGTCCTCTACCCGCAGCAAACCGCAGGACTGAACTTGGAACAAATGCGGGTGCTGCTCGCCGAAACAAAAGAGCAAATAGGACGAGAACGGATGTTGGAACTCTACCACGACGAACTGTTGCTCGGCGACCGAATGTGGCATGAGATAGCAGACCCCTCTCCCGCCAAGACAGAACTGCAATCGGCGTTCGTCGATGTATATGCAAAGAATATCTCGATATACCAGTTCTTGCTGACGAATCGTCGCTTGATGCGCAAAAATAACTTGTATTTCCCTTCTATGATTCACCCCGAACATTACTATTTCTATGCGTACAAGGGGCAGCAAATCATTGTGGAAACCTTCGGACAGTACAAATATCCTGCCTACTTGCGCCTTATTCCTGCCACCGACGGCTATCGCCCCGTGGCGTTGGACGCAGATACCACTTTTGCGATGACGGGTTATACACACTTGATGCACGATGGGAGCGACACGAAACTGATAGGTATGCACCAGTTTAAGGACAAAGGGGATGACTTGGTGGTTCGGCTGGGTGTGTTCTTGCCCAGAGCGGCACCTCGTGAAATGCTCGAAGGGCACCGCTGGCACCTCATGGTGGAGTTCAACAACTGTCTGCGCTTTGCTGCCGAGCAACGGGTATGTCCACTACGGCAACTGCTTCTCAAGCAACTACTGCGGAAACTATGCCCGAAGGTCCCAAATAGCCAGGATAGTGCAATAGAATGATGTACTGTCCAATAACAAATGCAATTTTTCAGTACTCAAAAATCAATCTCCTTG
>CAVFHY010000115.1:0-2277 GCA_963622445.1 Bacteroidaceae bacterium | reverse complement strand
GAGGTGAATTCACCATACCATACACAAGAGATATATGCAAAAAGGGTATAAAAAACATATCGGGTGTGTCAGTAGATTCTGACACACCCGATAAAATAGAGATAAGACAAAACTTCTGCAACGAGAATACAAGGAGAATATAAGGAGGATACCGGGTATCTTTCCAATATCTGCCTTAAGCAAACTCCGCCGGTTTAGTCTATTCCAAGGCTCTTCTTGATAGCTGGGACACGAGCTTCTGCGGCAGCGGTGGCTGCTTTGTAGTCGGCGGTAGTCGGCATATCGGCAGGGATCTCAAAATAGAATTTAATCTTCGGCTCTGTACCCGATGGGCGAACACTCACTTTCAGACCGCCTTCGGTGAAGTATTGCAGTACATTGCTCGTTGCGCCCAGTGCCATCACGATCGGCTGCTCTTGCCATTCGCCATTGACGAGGTCTCGTTGCACAAGGGTCTTGTAGTCCTTCGTGCGAATCACCTTCTCGCCTGCAATTTCTTTGGGCGGGTTCTGACGATAGTTGACCATCATCTGCTGTATCTCTTCCGCTCCTGCTTTGCCCGGACGAACCACATTGACGGTGGTCTCACGCTGGAATCCGAACTCTTTGTAGATGTTCAACAGGTATTGATAGAGCGACAGTCCTTGGTCTTTTGCATAAGCGGCAATCTCGCAGATGAGGCAGATTGCCGATGGCGAGCATTTGTCGCGCACTGCGTCGTAGCCGAGCCAACCGAAACTCTCCTCTCCACCGCCGATATACTTGTGTGTGCCTTCCCACATACGGATGCGGTTGGCAATCCACTTAAATCCGGTATATTCGTCGGTCAGAGTTACATTCTCGCGGTCAGCAATGCGGCGGATCACTTCGCTGGTGACAATGGTCTTCACGAGGTAGTTCTCCGGGCGCATCTTGCCCGTACGCTTCAGTGCTTTGATATTGTAGTACGAGAACATCATACAGGTCTGGTTACCGTTGATAATCACCCATTTACCCTCGTCGTCGCGGCATACGATAGCCAATCGGTCTGCATCGGGGTCGCTCGCTATCACGAGGTCTGCGTTCAGTTTCGTGCCGAGGTTCATACCCATCGTCATTGCTTCTGAGTTCTCTGGGTTCGGGCTTACGACGGTCGGGAAGTTGCCGTCAATCACCATTTGTTCCGGCACAACATGTATGTTCTGGAATCCCCATGAGCGCAAGCACATAGGCACAATCTGACGACCTGCGCCGTGGAGTGGGGTATAGACTATGTTCAAATCTTTTTGACGCAGAATCACTTCTTGGTCAATCATAACGGTCTTTACGGCCATCATGTAGTCGTAGTCTATCTCGCCGCCGATAATCTCGATGAGGTCTTTGTTGCCTTCCCATTTCACATCAGCCATCTCCACCTTGTTCACCTCGTCAATGATTCCTTGGTCGTGCGGTTGGAGCACTTGTGAGCCGTCCTCCCAGTATGCCTTGTAGCCGTTGTATTCTTTTGGGTTGTGGCTGGCTGTCACATTCACACCGCCTTGGCAGTGCAGGTGACGGATGGCAAAACTAACCTCCGGTGTCGGACGAAGGCTTTCGAACAGATATACTTTGATGCCGTTTGCCGAGAATACATTGGCTACGGTTTCAGCAAACAGGCGTCCGTTGTTTCGGCAGTCGTGTCCTACTACGACAGCCACCTGTCCGTTCTGTACATTCTTGAACCCGTTCTCTTTTTGTACTTTCAGCAGGTAGTTGGCATAGCCCTGCGTAGCCTGTGCTACGATGTATTTGTTCATCCGGTTGGTGCCGGGCCCCATAATGCCACGCAGACCGCCCGTACCAAATTCGAGTGTACGGTAGAAACTATCTATTAGTTCGGTTTTGTCCTCTGCGTCCATCATGGCACGCACTTGCGCCTTGGTCTCCTCATCGTAGTTGCCGTCGAGCCATGTCTGAGCCACGGCCATTACGCGTTGTAGTTCGTCATTCATATTCGTATGGTATTTAATGTATTACTATTTGCTCGTCATCTTCACGGGCATTCATGCGACAAAGGTACGACTTTTTTCCGACAATGCAAAATATAAAAATAGTTTATTGTGTGTATTGCAGGAATTTTCGGCATAGATTCGGCAAAGGTTGCTTATGGGTTGCTCATGGGTTGCTGCGTTAGTCGCGATAGAAAAGGGGAGTTTTGCCGATTTGTCGTATAAATATATTTATAATTTTACATATTTACTAACTAGGTGAATTCAACAAGCAAGTGCGAATTTATAGTGTTAGTTCATAGAGGCACTC
>CAVFHY010000114.1:0-2361 GCA_963622445.1 Bacteroidaceae bacterium | reverse complement strand
TTGGACAGTACAGATTGCTTCTCCTAACCTTTTTGCTAACTTTGCAGGAAAATTGCATTTGCTATTGGACAGTACATTGCTGACTTTACGGAAAAATGACAGTTGTTAGTGGACAGTACAGAAAATTGCATTTGCTATTGGACTGTACAGATTGCTATTGGACAGTACAGGTACAGGAATCGGTGATGAGGGCTAAATAGCAGTAGCGGTATGGCTCCATAAGCAACTTTTTTGTTGCGTTGATCACAAGGCATAATTATATGTCTCTCAACGCATTATGCACGAAATATCGATTTGAATCGATACGCCGATTGTATTTTATCGATTTGAATCGTTGCAAAAAGCCCATTTCGGTTGTATCTTTGCATCATCTTTCGGAAAGACAGACCACAAAATAACCGCCCCCCCCAAAAAAAAGTATATAAAAAAAAATGCAGTTCCCATTAGAAATATCGTGTTCTCTTGCACAATTCATAAAAAAAGTATACCTTTGCCGCAGTTTTCGACGAGAAGGGCTGTTTGCAACACCCTACTCCCAATGATACCCCCCCACGAAAAACAACGAGCGGCACACCCGAACAAAGCAGATAACCACATCGCCACCAACGCAACCATAAACAGCAAGACCAACTCATCACAAAGTACGCAATCCAACCAACATAACACGCACCCATAATATGAATATCGCCCTCATAACAGCCGCAGGCAGCGGAACTCGAATGGGACAAGACATCCCCAAGCAGTTTATGAACATCGACGACTGTCCGGTCATTGTCTATACTATGCTCCCCTTCCAACAACACCCCGACATTGATACCATTGCCGTCGTGTGCCTCAAAGGGTGGGAAACCTTCTTGCAAGCCTATGCCAACCAGTTCGGTATTACCAAACTGAAATACATATTCCCCGGAGGAGAAACCAACCAAGACTCTATCCACAACGGCATTGTCGGGCTGCAAGCCGCAGGCATTGACAACGATGCTATTGTACTGATACAAGACGGCGTCCGCCCATTGGTGTCCCACGAAATCATATCGAACAATATCGCCACCTGCCAACAATATGGCTATGCCGTAACAGGCTTGTTGTGCAAAGAAGTCATCCTGCACTATACTACCTCCACCGAAACAGTGGACTATCTCTCTATCCCGCGCGAGCAGTTGGTACGCACGCAAACACCCCACACTTTCCGATTGGGCATTCTGCTTGATATCCACAAGAAAGCAGCAGCGGAGGGCTTAAATATGGCAGCCTCATGTGAATTAGCGGCTCGGTTAGGTATCGACGACCAACATCTGGTGCTCGGAACAGAGAAAAACGGACTGAAACTAACCAACACGGAAGACATTGAACTATTCAAAGCCCTGAAACATGTATCAAAAGACGAGTGGATAAAATGAAACAAGCCATCCTTTCTGGTCTGCCGATAGAGCAACTCAGCAGCAAAAACATACTGATTACCGGTGCTTCCGGCTTGATAGGAGGAGCCTTGGTCGATATATTGCTCTCCTCTCCGGCTACGGTAGAGGTATATGCTTTGGTGCGCAGCCAAGCAAAGGCAGAGCAACGATTTGCCGACTATCGTACCAATCCACATCTACATCTTGTACTCGGAGATGTGAACACCCCGCTGACTACCGACACGCACTACCACTACATTATCCATGCCGCAAGCAATGCCAATCCCAACGCCTATTCGTTAGACCCGGTCGGAACACTCTGGACCAATATCAATGGCACGCGCAACCTATTGGAATACGGGCGTACACACGGGCTGGAACGCTTTCTCTATGTCTCTTCGGGCGAGGTATATGGCAATGGGGATAATGCAGTATGGAAAGAAAGCGATAGTGGCTATATCGACACCATGTCGGTTCGTTCATGCTATCCTACATCCAAAAGGGCTGCCGAAACATTGTGCGTCGCTTATGCCGAACAGTACGGTATAGATGCAGTCGTCGCACGCCCATGCCACACTTATGGTCCGCATTTTACGGATAGCGACAATCGTGCGTATGCGCAATTTGCTCGCAAGGCACGCGCCCACGAGAATATCGTACTCAAGAGCAGAGGCGAACAATATCGCTCTTGGATATATGTAGCCGACTGCGCCACCGCCATATTGACGATTCTGTTAAAGGGAGAGAACAAACAGGCATATAATGTCGCCGACACCCATAGCAATATAACCATTCGAGAAATGGCAGAACAGATTGCCGACATAGCCCGAGTGCAAGTCGTATTGGATATCCCCGATGCTGTTGAGCAGAAAGGTTATTCCGAAATACGCCGTGCCATATTCGACACCTCTAAATTGGAAGCATTAGGCTGGAACCCGCAATACACGCTCACAGAAGGATT
>CAVFHY010000113.1:0-2927 GCA_963622445.1 Bacteroidaceae bacterium | reverse complement strand
CACTTGGGGCTAACCTCTCATAGCGCAGCGGGCTAAAAACGCACGAAATGTTGTGTATTCGGCAAAAAAAGCGTAACTTTGCAGCCCACAACAACGAAGCAAAAAACAAACAAATATGAACAGCACACAACTCATGAACCGAGCAGCGGACAATATCCGCATTCTCGCAGCAGCAGCAGTAGAAAAAGCCAAAAGCGGACACCCCGGTGGAGCCATGGGCGGAGCAGACTTTATCAATGTACTCTACTCCGAATTTCTCGAATACGACCCCGAGAACCCCGAATGGGAGGCACGCGACCGTTTCTTTCTCGACCCGGGACACATGGCGCCGATGCTCTATGCGCAGTTGTGTATGATTGGCAAATACACACTCGAAGACCTACAAAACCTGCGTCAATGGGGCAGCGTAACACCGGGACACCCCGAACGCTGTGTAGCACGAGGCATCGAGAATACTTCGGGACCGCTTGGGCAAGGACATACCTTTGCTGTGGGTGCGGCCATTGCTGCCAAATGGTTCCATGCACGATACGGAGCGATTCATAATCCTACCATATACGCTTTCATTTCCGACGGCGGCATACAAGAGGAGATTTCGCAAGGCGCAGGTCGCTTGGCAGGACACCTCGGACTGGACAACCTCATTATGTTCTACGACTCGAACCGAATCCAACTCTCGACAGGTTGCGAAGAGGTAACCAGCGAGGATGTGGCTGCCAAATACGAGGCATGGGGCTGGTTCGTACAGGAGATTCCGGGCAACGACCCAGACGCCATACGCGAGGCATTACACCGTGCCAAAGGCGAGAAGCAACGCCCAAGCCTTATCATCGGGCATACCGCTATGGGCAAAGGCTGTGTAACCGCTGATGGGGCGAATTGGGAAGGCAAATGCTCAACGCACGGGCAACCGCTGAGCAAGTCAGGTGCTTCGTTCGAAGCCACTATCAAGCACCTTGGCGGCGACCCAGAGAACGCATTCTGCATATTCCCCGAAGTACAAGCACTATACGACGAGCGTGCCATTGCGCTGCGTGAACTGACCAACCGCAAGTATGCGGAATATCACACTTGGGCGGAACAGAATCCGCTGGCTGCCAAAGAATACGAGACCTTTATGAGCGGTGAAGTGCCGTGCATCGATTGGAGTGAGATAGTACAAAAACAAGGTGCAGCCACCCGCAATGCCTCGGCAACTGTGCTGTCGTATCTGGCGGAGCATGTAGGCAATATGATAGTATCGTCTGCCGACCTGAGCAACTCGGACAAGACGGATGGCTTCCTCAAGAAGACCCACGCCATACGCCGAGGCGACTACACAGGGCAGTTCTTACAGGCAGGCGTAAGCGAACTGACCATGGCATGCGTATGTATCGGTATGTCGCTGCACGGAGGTATCATCCCTGCCTGCGGTACATTCTTTGTTTTCAGCGATTATATGAAACCAGCTGTACGCTTGGCTGCACTCATGGAGATACCTATGGTGTTTGTATGGAGCCACGATGCATTCCGTGTAGGCGAAGACGGACCTACTCACGAGCCTGTAGAGCAAGAGGCACAGATACGACTGATGGAGAAACTGCACAACCACTCGGGCAAGCCATCTATGCTTGTGTTACGCCCTGCCGACTCCGAAGAGACAACTATGGCATGGCGATTAGCAATAGAGAACACCGCCACGCCTACTGCGTTGATACTCTCACGACAGGACATTGCGCCCGTACCGAACACCTGTTTGGACGGTTTCCGCAAAGGAGCATACATCGTAAGCAAGGACGAGAACCCGCAAGCGGTACTGTTGGCGTCCGGGTCCGAAGTTTCGACCTTGATGGCGGGAGCGGAACTGCTGCGCAAAGAAGGCATTCGCCTGCAGATAGTGAGTGTTCCAAGCGAAGGACTATTCCGCCAGCAGCCGAAGGAATACCAAGAGGAAGTATTACCGAAAGGCATTGTGCGCTTCGGAATGACCGCAGGGTTGCCCTGCACACTCGAAGGATTGGTAGGCGAGAACGGCAGCGTATGGGGACTGTCTTCATTCGGTTTCTCTGCCCCCTACAAGGTACTCGACGAGAAACTCGGCTTCACGGCAGAAAATGTCTATAAGCAGGTAAAGGGGTTGCTGTAAAAAGGCACCACCCATAGCGGTACAAAGTTTTTATATTTCCCATTAATTGTCATCAATTGACCATTAAGGTTTCGTAGTCTTGCAACCAATACTTGTGAGCGATATAACATCTAACAATAATGCTGAAAACTATCATCCTAGACTTCGGAAGTGTGCTGGTGGATTGGAATCCGCACTATCTATACGACCCGTATTTTGGCGATAAAGCAAAGACAGATTGGTTTATTACCCACATCTGCACACCAGAATGGAACGGACAGATGGATGCGGGAAAACCCTTTGCGGAGGGCATTGCCGAGAAAATAACCGAACACCCCGAATGGGAGAAAGAGATACGCCTCTATTGGGACGAATGGGACAAGATGATGGGCGGTCAGATAGAGGGGATGCAGGAACTACTGCAAGAACTACACCGCAAAGGGTATCAGCTCTACGGGTTGAGCAATTGGTCGGCAGAGACATTCCGACAAGTGCGTCCACGCTACCCTATCTTCGACCTATTAGACGGCATCGTGCTCTCGGGCGAGGAAAAGACCATCAAACCCGCACCCGAGATATATCGCATACTGCTCGACCGCTATCAAGTAGTACCCAACGAAGCAGTATTTCTCGATGACAACTCTGCCAACATAGAGGCTGCAAGGGCACTCGGTATCCACGGCATTGTATTCCACTCCGCCACCCAAGCCCGACAAGAGATTGATACACTGGCGAAAGAATTGGAGAGCCAATAAGGGTATACATTGTTAACTACACATAAACTGGAACAACTAATCCAAATAAACGAAAAATTAGTTCAAAC
>CAVFHY010000112.1:0-3235 GCA_963622445.1 Bacteroidaceae bacterium | reverse complement strand
TGGATATTCACGCCAAGGCGTATCGTTACTACTTATTTAATAATAGCGAAGAGGTCATCCAGTGTCGACACAAAGAGCGGCTTGTAGGACTCCTGTTCGGGCAAGAAAGAGAGCGATTTCATCTGCTCAGCAAGTGTCTGCAAAGCGTCATAGAACCCCTTGTAATTCAGCACATAAAGGGGTTTGTGGTGTTCGCCCACCGTGCCACTCGCCACCACATCCATCATCTCGTCCAGAGTTCCGTAACTGCCTGGCAAACAGACAAAACAGTCAGCGAGGCGTTTCATCTGCTCCTTGCGGTCATTCATTGTCGTTACAAGATAGAGACTGTCGCAGTTGGTGGCTTGGCGGTGTGCGCCGACAATACGCTGCGGGATAACCCCCAACACCTCAGCACCGGCGGCTTTCGCCGCCTTGCTCACGCGCGTCATCAGCCCGCCCGTAGCACCGCCATAGACCAGCGTATGCCCCTGCTCTCCTATCCACTGCCCCAGCCTATCGCCGAGGGCAAGATACTCCTCGGGGATTTGGTCTTTGGCACTACAATAAACCGCTATACGCATTTCGGATAATTATGAATTAATATGCTTTGTCACTCTTTGTGTTATACAAAATCACCTGCTCAATGCGTTCTTGCTTCGCGCGGGATAGGGAAGACCTATTTGCATTGAACTAAGCGTCTATGTTGGCGTAAGTGGCGTTCTGTTCGATGAACTCACGGCGTGGGGCTACATCATCGCCCATCAGCATCGAGATGGTGCGATCAGCCTCAGCGGCATTCTCGATAGTCACTTTCTTCAACATACGGCGTGCAGGATCCATCGTCGTTTCCCATAACTGCTCGTCGGACATCTCACCCAGACCTTTGTAACGCTGTACCTTGATTTGGTTCTCGTTTCCGTTGCCGTAGCGTTGGATAAAGTCGTTGAGTTGTTGGTCGTTCCAGCAGTACTCTTTCACGCAGCCCTTGGAACAGAGGTAGAGCGGTGCCATAGCGATATAGAGGTGTCCTTGTTCGATCACCTCTTTCATGTGGCGGAAGAAGAGGGTCATAATCAGCGTGGCGATATGCGCACCATCGACATCGGCATCTGCCATGATGATTACCTTATGGTAGCGTATCTTACTCAGGTTCAACGCCTTGGGGTCTTCCTCCGTACCGAAAGTGATACCTAATGCTGTGAAGATATTGCGCACCTCTTCGCTCTCAAACACCTTGTGTTCCATGGCTTTCTCCACATTCAGGATTTTACCGCGCAATGGCAAAATGGCTTGGTGTGTACGATCGCGCCCCGTCTTGGCAGTACCGCCTGCGGAGTCTCCCTCGACGAGGAACAACTCACATTCGGCAGGGTCTTTGCTTGAGCAGTCTGCCAACTTACCAGGCAGTCCGCCTCCGCTCAACGGCGACTTACGCAATACACTCTGGCGGGCGTTGCGGGCAGCGATACGGGCTTGTGCCGCCAAAATCACTTTCTCCACAATGCGTTTAGCATCTTCCGGATGCTCCTCGAGGTAATTGGTCAGTGCCTCACTCACGGCAGACGATACCATACCTGCCACCTCGGAGTTGCCCAACTTGGTCTTGGTCTGTCCCTCGAACTGCGGCTCTGCCACTTTGACGGAGATAACCGCCGTCAGTCCCTCGCGGAAATCGTTCGGATCGATGGTCGAGTTGCCCTCTTTGTCGCGCAGTTTGGCTTTCTCGAGCAGTTTGCTGTCCTCGGCGTATTTCTTCATCACGCGCGTCAGTGCCGCACGGAAGCCCGCCACATGCGTACCACCCTCTATCGTGTTGATATTGTTGACATAGGAGTGCACATTCTCGTTGAAATCGGTATTGTAGATCATCGCCACTTCGACGGGCGTGCCATACTTATCGGTATTGAGGTGAATCACCTCGGAGATAAGCGGCGTGCGTGTACCCTCGATGTAGCGGACGAACTCGCTCAAGCCTTTCTCGGAGAAATAAACCTCACCTTTGTAGCGTTTGCCATCGGTGGCCACTACGCCTTTCTGCTCGGCAGACACTTCGCCGTCGGGCAATGTCGCAGGCACTTCGGTCAGCGGGTGGCGCTTGTCGGTCAGCGTGATACGCACGCCCGCATTGAGGTATGCCAACTCACGCATACGGTTTGCCAATATATCGTACTGATAGATAGTATCCGTAAAGATACTGCCGTCAGGCCAGAACTGCACGCAAGTACCCGTGCCACGCTCGCTGCCGTAGGTACCGATCTCGTGTACCTCGCAAGTCGGTTTGCCCTTGGCATACTCCTGCATATAGACTTTGCCGTCGCGGCACACCTCAACATGCAGTTTCGTCGATAGGGCGTTCACACAACTAACACCCACACCGTGCAAACCGCCGGACACTTTGTAACTGTCTTTATTGAACTTACCGCCTGCGTGCAGCACCGTCATGACAACCTCGAGCGCACTGCGATGCTCTTTTGGGTGCATATCCACAGGGATACCACGCCCGTTATCTTGTACGGTAATCGAGTTATCCTCGTTGATTGTCACCTCGATATGGTTACAGAAGCCTGCCAAAGCCTCGTCGATAGAGTTGTCTACTACCTCATACACCAGGTGGTGCAGACCTTTCTGCGAGATGTCGCCAATGTACATAGCAGGGCGTTTGCGCACTGCCTCCAATCCTTCGAGTATCTGAATACTCGACCCGTCATACTTTTCCTGTTCTTCCATGTATGTTTTGTTATTTACTTCGTATTTATTACTGCGTGTCCATCACTTTTGCATTAGGGGCTGCATGTTAGCCCGCACGCTAACGACAGTACCAACCTCATTCCGAATCCCTAATTCTCAACTCCTCATCACCCCACCCACATAACACGCCAAATTGTTTGCAAAGGTACAAAAAAAAATCGGTTTATGCAATAGGGTAAGACATTTTTTTGTATTTTGTGCCTTAAAACGCCTGCAAATATCCAAATAGAGGATTTCCATTTTCCGGATTCTATTTTTCGTCAAGCACAAAATGCGCCCTATCGCCTGAAAACACGCTTGTTAGGTGGCGATATTCCCTACTAAACCGTTCATTTTCTAAGATGGACAGTTGCACTATATTATCATAGATTCGGTACAAAATACAGATGGAATAAAGACAACTTTTTAGTTCAAAGCACAAAGGGTGTACAGAACATCATAAAAAACAACACTCTTTTCATTCACAAAAGTCAACCCTGCATCGGACTAAGTAAAACCCGAGTCA
>CAVFHY010000111.1:0-3405 GCA_963622445.1 Bacteroidaceae bacterium | reverse complement strand
ATAAGACTTTTATAAGACTATTGTATACCTCCTGAAATAGGTGTATCTTTGCCCCCGAATACGAATATCCCTCTGTTATGGCACGCTCAGAACTCTCTCTCCCGTTTGCTTCTAGGGGACTTAAGGACAACCGCATCAAAATTGCGCATTGTTTAGTATCTCTGTGAGATATTTCTGATCAAGCGCAGCACGGAACAGTCGTTTTCTGATGCTATGTTTGTCTTTGTGGTTTTTGACTATTTGCAGTGCCAACTTGCGCACCATCGACAAGTTTTCGGGAGCGAATCAGCAGATACCCGCCTTTCGTTCCTCTTTTTCTTTCTCCCGGACGCCACATTGTTTCTTACCGCCTATGGCTATTGGTTTCTCCACCAAAGACTTTAAGAATGGCCAGCCGTATAGCCGCAAACAACGTTCTATCTCATCGGGAAAAACAGCCGCCATCAAGCGTTCAAATGTATCGGGAGAAGGAGAGTTTCAGCCGCAGTCTATCCACAGACCGAAAGCGCACCCGTGGATGAGCAAACCCACTCCTATCCACATAATCCCCGCCGCCGCAGATAAACGATAACAGAGCAAGGGTCCAAAACCCAAAAGAGGATAAATACAGCGTGCTGTAACGCGATGGTCAGGAACGGACAGAAAAAGAGAAAACATTGTATGTATCTTGTTATACATTACCAATAACACTACAAAGATACAATAAACAACGAGACAGGCAATAGCATATAAGTGTATGTGATTCACCTACTTTTACCGAGTGTGTATGCTGCTTGTATCCTATAATGTACTCACAAATCTTGTGTTTTCTGCCACTATTTCGTCTATACCTGCCAAAATGTCAGTATATCGGCCTTTGGTACATACTTTGTCTATAATGGGGTGTACGGCATTCTATGAAAACAAGAACCTACAATATGGAATCGTTACAAAGAAATCCATAGCACAGAATAGGTGAAACGGAATGCCGTTAACTAAACTACGAAAGGAGAACAAAACTATGAATACAAACAACAACTACAACAACCAGCAGCCCAAGAACGAGAATTTGCAGAAGTTTGCCATCAACCTATGCGAGCGGGCGCAAGCCGGCAAACTCGACCCTGTTATCGGGCGAGATGACGAGATTCGTCGTGTGCTGCAGATACTGAGCCGACGAACTAAAAACAACCCCATACTCATTGGCGAACCCGGTGTAGGGAAAACCGCTATTGTCGAGGGGCTTGCCCATCGTATTGTGCGGGGCGATGTACCCGAGAACCTGAAGAAGAAACAGATTTACTCCCTCGATATGGGTGCCCTGATTGCGGGTGCGAAGTACCAAGGCGAGTTCGAGGAGCGTCTGAAAGGCGTTATCAATGAGGTAGTAGCCGCTGCAGGCGAGATTATCCTATTTATAGATGAGATACATACCCTTGTCGGTGCGGGTAAGTCGAGCGGTGCAATGGACGCCGCCAATATCTTGAAGCCTGCTTTGGCGCGTGGCGAACTGCGGGCGATAGGTGCTACTACGCTCGATGAGTACCAAAAGTATTTCGAGGAAGATAAGGCACTGGAGCGTCGTTTCCAAGTTGTTATGGTGGACGAGCCGGACGAGGCTGCCACGATCTCGATTCTGCGTGGCTTGAAAGAACGGTATGAGACCCACCACAAGGTGCGTATCAAGGACGATGCCCTGATTGCCGCAGTCACGCTTTCTACACGATATATCACCGACCGTTACTTGCCCGATAAGGCCATCGACTTGGTCGATGAGGCTGCCGCTAAACTGCGTTTGGAGGTTGATTCTAAACCCGATGAACTCGACAACCTCGACCGCCAAATCAAGCAGTTGGAGATTGAGCGGGAGGCAATCAAGCGGGAGAACGATGCCGACAAACTGAAAGGCATTGAGGAGCAACTGAAGACCCTCAAAGCACAGTCCGCCGAGATGGAAGCCCGTTGGAACAAGGAGAAAGGCTATGTAGCCACGATCCAAAACGAGAAAGCCCATATCGAAGAGATGAAGCACGAGGCGGAAGTGGCTGAGCGTGAGGGCAATTACGGAAAGGTGGCCGAGATTCGGTACGGCAAGATTCAGCAGGCAGAGGCGAACATAAAAGCCGCCCAAGATGCACTGCACTCCATGTCGGGCGACAGCATGATAAAAGAGGAGGTCGACGAGGACGATATCGCCGAGGTAGTAGCCCGCTGGACGGGAATACCCGTAACAAAGATGATGCAATCCGAGCGGGATAAACTGCTGCACTTGGAGGAAGAGTTGCACAAGCGAGTTGTCGGACAAGACGAAGCCATTGAGGCGGTCAGTGATGCGATTCGCCGTAGCCGTGCAGGGCTTCAAGACCCGAAGCGACCGATCGGTTCGTTTATATTCCTCGGTACGACGGGTGTCGGTAAGACTGAGTTGGCAAAAGCCCTCGCCGACTATCTGTTCGACGATGAGAATATGATGACTCGTATCGATATGTCGGAGTACCAAGAGAAGTTTTCTGCCACTCGACTTATCGGTGCACCTCCGGGATATGTGGGCTACGACGAGGGCGGTCAGTTGACGGAGGCTATTCGCCGCAAACCGTACAGCGTGGTCTTGTTCGATGAGATAGAGAAAGCGCACCCCGATGTATTCAATGTCCTGCTGCAGGTATTGGACGATGGGCGTCTGACGGACAACAAGGGGCGTACGGTCAACTTTAAGAATACGCTGATTATCTTCACCTCCAATCTCGGTTCGCAACTGATTCGGGAGAACGAGGAGAAGGGTGTAGACCAGGAAACAACCCGTACGCAGGTAATGGAGATGCTTCGGCAGACCATTCGCCCCGAGTTCTTGAACCGTATCGATGAGATAATTATGTTCCGCCCGTTGGACGAGAAACAGATACGCGACATTGTGGGCTTGCAGATCGCCTCGATCCACAAGATGTTGTTGGAGAACGGTGTCGATTTGCGGGTTACGGACGATGCGGTGGACTATATTGCCCGCGAGGGATACGACCCGCAGTTCGGTGCGCGTCCTGTCAAGCGTGCATTGCAACGCTTGGTGCTTAACGAACTGAGCAAGCAAATCATTGCCGGTCGTGTAGACAACAAACGCCCCGTGATAGTGGAACTCCGTGACGGAGAACTGCACTTTAAGAACTAAAGCAGGAATTACCTATACGACAGCAAAAGGCTGCCTGACGATATGTCTGGCAGCCTTTTGCTGTTTTTTTGCAGGTTCGTTGTCTGTTATGAGGGGGGGGGCTATGGTCTGACACTTTCCGTATCCGTGGGGTACAACAATATATTGCTTGTCGTAGGGGTGGCATTGCCTATTGGGCCGATATGCTTATTCTCATTCTCATTCATAATTATTACTGTCCGGTAAAACTTATTTTCTTTGGGTCAGCATAGGGGCAAAAAAAC
>CAVFHY010000110.1:0-3481 GCA_963622445.1 Bacteroidaceae bacterium | reverse complement strand
AAAGAGAGTTAAAAAGCAAAGTTGTTCAAATCCACAATGTGCTACATCTCTACACTTGCTGTACACAAGATACCCCCACGATCGGCAGATTTATCCATAAAAATTGTCTTGATTCATACTGAGGAAAAGTATAGGACAATCAGCCTCGAATCTCGGTCGTATCCCCTTACCACACCCATAGCACTCCCATAGCACTCCCATAGCACTCATGACTCATATAAGGGTTTTATAGCACTCTTGAAACACCCATATTCCCACAAATAGGTTCCATTTTCTGTTCGCATACTTTGAGCGGAGGAACATTCGCTTTCCCTTCCACTTTTTTATGTTGCATTCCTCCTTGGACAGTACAGTGCTATGGCAATGTGCTTGAGATAAGTCGCCAAATGTCTGCAACGAACCATGGTGCAGTGTCTCGTACCTCAATTACGGATAATCGTACCCGAATTACCGCCCTATGCAGTCGCCCTATGGCAGTTTCGGGAAAATGTTGTACCTTTGCACCGTTACACAGTACAAATCAAAAATTATACACTATGTTATTAGAGAAAGTCAACACCCCGGAGGATATTAAGCACCTCAATTCCACAGAGTTGGAACAATTGGCAGCCGAGACGCGCCAATGCCTTTTGCAGAAAGTGAGCGAGCACGGCGGACATGTCGGTCCGAATCTCGGTATGGTCGAGGCGACAGTGGCGTTACACTATGTCTTTTCCTCGCCGGTGGACAAGTTTGTTTTCGATGTCTCGCACCAGAGTTATCCGCATAAGATACTTACGGGGCGCAGGGAGGCGTTCCTCGACAGCCGCCATTACGACGATGTGTCCGGCTATTCCGAGCCTTCGGAGAGTCCGCACGACCACTTTGTTATCGGGCATACCTCTACGAGTGTCAGCCTTGCCTGTGGTTTAGCAAAAGCCCGTGATTTGCAGGGCGGTACAGAGAATATCATTGCTGTTATCGGCGATGGCTCTTTGAGTGGAGGAGAGGCATTGGAAGGGTTGAATGTCGCAGGGTCGGAACTTGGCTCGAATCTGATTATCGTTGTCAATGATAACCAGATGTCCATTGCCGAGAACCACGGCGGCTTGTACCAGAACTTGCAACTGCTCCGTGAGACCAAGGGCGAGGCGAAATGCAACCTCTTCCGTGCCATGGGGCTCGACTACCTCTATGTGGACAACGGCAACGACATCCCCTCGCTCATTGCCGCTTTTGAGCAGGTCAAGGACAGCACACATCCTGTCGTCGTGCATATCAATACCCTGAAAGGAAAAGGTTATGCCTTTGCCGAGCAGCATAAGGAGCGTTGGCATTGGAGTGTGCCGTTCGAACTCTCGACGGGCAATCCCCGCACCGTGAGCGAGCCTGCCGAAGACTATGCGCCCCTGACGGCAGAGTACCTGCTTACGCTTATGCCGACCCGTCCCGACCTCTTGGCTGTTACGGCAGGTACACCGACCGTCATGGGCTTTACCAAGAGCCGCCGTGAGCGTGCGGGCAAGCAGTTTGTCGATGTCGGTATCGCCGAAGAGACGGCAGTCGCCCTTGCATCGGGGGCTGCCCGCCGAGGTGCGAAACCCGTGTGGGGCGTCTATAGTACCTTTGTGCAGCGTACCTACGACCAGTTGCAGCAAGACCTCTGTATCAACGACAACCCCGCCGTTATCCTCGTCTTCTGGGGTGGTATCGAGAGTATGAACGATGTGACGCACACTTGCTTCTACGATATTCCGTTGTTGATGAATATCCCGAACCTCGTCTATCTCGCGCCGACTTGCAAGGAGGAGTACTTCGCTATGCTCTCGTGGTCGCTCGACTATCGTGAGCACCCTGTGGCTATTCGTGTTCCCGTCAATGGCGTCATCTCGCGCACTCTCCCTCCTGTGGACTGCGACTGGTCGAAGCCGTCGTATGAGATAGCACACCGTGGGGGGCAAGTAGCGATACTTGCTTTGGGCTCGTATTTCCAATTGGGAGAAGAGTTGTGCGCCGAATTGGCAAAGAAAGGCATCGACGCCACGCTCGTCAACCCGCGTTTGATTACGGCGCTCGATACCGCCACGCTCGATGCATTAAAGGCAGACCACCGGGTAGTGCTTACCTTGGAGAGTGGGCAGGTGGACGGCGGTTGGGGCGAGAAGATTGCCCGTTACTATGCCGACAGTGCGATGAAAGTACTCGTTCGTGGCGAACGCAAGCAGTTCGAAGACCGCTATGTCCTCTCCGATCTCTTGCACGCCAACCGCCTCACTATCCCGCAACTGACCGACGACCTTCTCTGTCTGCTCAACAGGAAAGGCGAATAGGTACGACAAGGTAAGTTACTGCGAATCGTTGCGGTACAGAAAATAGTTTCGACCGGAGTGCGCTAAATACCTCCTAATCGACAAATTCATACCCATTTGGTAGATTATACTCCCAAAAATTCATATTGATTTTGTCGATTAGAGGGGTATTTAGGATTGTGCTAAGCGGGGTGGAATGATAGAGAAACAGGCTGTGAGAGTCAAGGAATAGACGATAAGAAACGGTCAGTGGAGAGCCACAAGAGACTGCCTACCTCGCAGGTAGACAGTCTCTTGTGTGTATATGGGGCAGTTTGCATATAGCGAGGGCTTCCTCTGCTACGACTGCCGATATGCGGTGTTACTTAATCTCGCCGGTGCCCTCGTTGAAGTTCAGCGTAACCTTTGCACCAGCAGCAACAGATACAGCCTCTTGGTCACCACCACCTGCACGGTAAACAATCTTGCCATCGTAGATGTTGAACTCAGATTGCCACCAGTTGCCGGTATTGTCCTTAACCTCGGAATACATACGGAGGTTGCCTGCTGCCGTAGCAGTAATGGTAGCCGTACCATCCTCGTTGAGAACAAACGGGTACTTAGCCTCATCCCAACTACCAAAAGCATCACCGATACCATATACAGCGGCTTTGTAGATAGTCAGTTTGCTCTCCTTGAGGTCAACCAACATGGTGTACAGACCTGCCTCTGCAACGAAGCAGTTGTTGTCTTTCTGCTCGAAACCTTCGTTGGTGGTTAAGCCTGTGAAGTCGCCATTCCATGCTTTGGTTGCGCAGAATTTGAAACCGTTAGCAGGATTAGCAATATAACGGGTGCACCAGAACATGCCTGCATGGCTGTGAACAGGAGTCATCTCAACAACACCTGCATCTTCCCATTTCCACTCACCAAAGTCCTGACCAATCATATACATTGTGGTCGGCAGGGTGCTTTCTTGAGTCAGTTTAGCCTCATACTTGTAATTGTTTGCGATTTCGCCCTTCGACAAGGTGTAAGTCAGTGTGATGTCGTACAGACCGGCTTTCTCGACCTTGATATTGTCGCCACCGTTCTTCATATCAGCACCCAGATTGAGGTGTGCCTTTACCTTACCTGCATCGTCAAGAACAATCTTCCAGCCTTGGTTTTTGAACTTAAATTCGCCATTGGCAGCCAACTCCTGGTCTTTCCAC
>CAVFHY010000109.1:0-3744 GCA_963622445.1 Bacteroidaceae bacterium | reverse complement strand
TAGAGCAACATCCGAATACATTTAATCAACACGCAATATGAAACACAACCCCATCCGTATTACTTGCCGTTATGGAGAATTCAACCTTGTTTGGGACAGCCGTTGCGGTTACTTGCTTTTCGATGCAGCAGACCCGGAGACGCCTATCGGTGGTTTCACTGACGCTCAAGTCGAAGGCGCCACTATGTCGCAGTTGATTGCTCTGGTCGAGGAGTCCCTGTCGAAGGACAACCCTTTCTAAAGATAACCCCCCCGTATGGTCGAGATAGATTGTTAACGCCAACGCCCCCCCAAGGAACTTCCCCGAGAATATCTATCTACATAGAATTGGACATTCTATGTGCCGAAGAACCTTAAGCATGCGGTATGCAAAATTGGCATTAACTTTTCTGCAGCCAGATTTTTTTTGAAATATAAATTGTTCTAATAGATTGTATTATGGGGCTTTTTGATTTTCTTTTTTCTCCTTCCGATGCACTCAAAAGCAACCGTCATCCCTATGTGGACTTGGGCTTGAGTGTCTATTGGGCGACAATGAATGTCGGTGCGCATTTCGATTACGAGTACGGCGATTCTTTTCGTTGGGGTGAAATCAGGCAGGCTAAAGAGGACGAGCCGTATAAGTTTTTAAGACGAGGCAGCAGTTACCATCTATCACGCTATCTCACCGAGCCTTCAAATGGAGTGTATATTGATTACCAAGCTACACTCTTGCCGCAAGACGATGCAGCACATCAGCGTATGGGGGGGAATTGGCGTATGCCTACGGTGGATGAGATGGAAGAGTTGCGTAAAAAATGCCATTGGCAGGCATTGCTTATCAATCGTACTATCCGTGCCTATCGTATTAGTGCCGGCAACGGCAATTCTATCATGTTGCCGCAGGTCAGTCTATGGACATCATCGCTGTTCGAGAACAACCGGTTTGCCTATAGCCTCCTATTTTTAGACAGGGCACCTAAAATACAAGAGTATAGCCGTGAGTACTGTTTGGCTGTTCGTGGCGTATTACCCAAGCCGAAAGACGCTTAAAAACCCATTGCTTTCCTTTTAGTAAGCCTATGTCATTCTTATGAAATTCTTATGTGATTAAGCCATCAGAGTCCTATCAAAACCCTATTTCCGTCTATCGGATTTTATACCAATCTAACCCTATATGAATATGAAACATATTGCAAACGGCCAATACATTCCGCTTTCCAATGGTACAAGTGCCATTATCCGTGCTTTCTTGGGTGAAGGAGGGCAGGGGGCGGTTTATCGTTGCGAGGTCAACGGCAAACAGTATGCCCTTAAAATCTATGCTCGTCATCCGTCCGAAGAGTTTATGGACAACCTTGCCGAGAACATTCGCCAAGGGGCTCCTACCGAGCATTTTCTCTGGCCTCTGGCTCTCGTCAATACACTGGAATATGCAGGCTATCTCATGGCGCTCCGCCCGAAAGACTATGTGGACTTTTCCCGCTTCCTTGTGGCAAAGGCACGCTTTGCTTCGTGGTCTGCCATGCTCAACGGAGCGTTCCAGATCACGCTGGCATTTCGTGAGTTGCACCGCCGCGGGTTGTCCTACCAAGACCTCAACGACGGCAATTTCTTTTTCAATCCCGCTACGGGCGATGTGCGTATCTGCGACAATGATAATGTCTGCCCCGCCGACATCAACCTCGGTATCAAGGGTAAATGCCGCTATATGGCGCCCGAGGTGGTGGTCGGCGATAGCAATCCGAACAACCTGAGTGACTACTTCTCTCTTTCTGTTGTCTTGTTTATGCTGCTGATGAACAACCACCCCTTGGACGGAAATCGTGTCGCTTCCGTAGCGTGCATGACCGACAAGGTGGAGCGTCTTGTTTATGGGGAGGATCCCGTTTTTATCTACGACCCTAAGGACGCTTCCAATCGTCCTGTGTCGGGGGTGCATGCCAATGTCATTTTGCGTTGGCCGCTATTCCCGCAGTTTGTGCGTGATGCGTTCACCCGTGCTTTTTCTCGAGAGGTATTGCATGACCCCAATATGCGTTGGCCGGATAATATGTGGCTCAACCTCCTTCTTCAGTTGCGCAACCAAGTCGTGTCGTGTTCGTGTGGCAACGAGACATTCTATGACATCGACCGCCCCGTGTCGGTCTGCTTCAATTGCAACGCTCAACTACCGTCTTTGTTGCTGCTCCATATCCATAAGCAGTATATTCCCCTTTCTCTTCGCAGCCACTTGTGGGGAGGTTACAAGAGCCAAAACGGGGAAACGATACAAGTTATCGGTGAAGTCCTTGCCAACAAGAAAAATCCTGCGCTCTGGGGAATACGCAATTGTACGGAGCAGACATGGCAATGTACTTTGCCCGACCAACGCACGCTCTCTGTGCCGCCTAAGGGGGCTGTGCCTATTTTCCGTGGCGTGTGTATCGATTTTGGTGATCGACAAGGTACCATCATCGCCGCCGGCGAACGCTGACCCTGCATCGTAATCCCCCCCCCTCCCGAAGGAACTCTTCCGAAACAGATAAAACAATACATTAACCCTTAAACACTTATACAAATATGAACCCCTTAGAAGCCGTTGAAATTGCGCGTCGCACTATGACGCTATTCTTTATCGTTGACACTTCATCGTCTATGGCAGGTGCCAAAATAGGAGCCGTGAATACCGCTATACGCGAGGTACTGCCTGAGTTGAACGATTTATCTTCCGAGAATGCCGATGCGTGCATTCAGTTAGCCTGCCTTGAGTTCGCAGACAACTGTGGGTGGTGCATTAAGCCCACGCCGGTGGAGAAGGTGTGTTGGCAAGACCTCGGTGCCGAAGGAATGACCGCCATGGGAAATGCTTTCGAAGAACTCAATAGCAAACTCTCCCGCACACAATTCCTTAATTCCGCCACGGGTTGTTTTGCCCCTGTCCTCTTTCTGATGTCCGATGGCTATCCCACCGACGAATACAAAGCGGCACTCAAATGTTTGAAAGATAATAAATGGTTCCAATACGCTATTCGCGTGGCTGTAGCCATTGGTGACGATGCCGATAAGAAACTCCTTGCAGAGTTCACTGGCAATCCGGAGTTGGTGCTGACTGCCCACACACCCGAAGCGCTAAAGGCCGTTATACGCTTTGTCAGTGTTACGAGTTCCAAGATAGGTTCGCAGAGTAGTGGTATAGGGGTTGGGCAGAAAGGGCAGAATGCCGGTGCGCAGACCAAGCAGGCACAGATGGCAAGCCAAGTACAAGAGTTCAATGCCGAAAATACGGACTTGGACGAACTGACAAGCGGCTTCTGATATGCATACTTTCGCAGTCTCACAAATAGGTGCTTCGCATATAGTCAAGGCTCGTCCGTGCCAAGACTACAGTGCGTCTTGTCAGACGGACGACTATGCTTTGGCTGTTGTAGCAGACGGACACGGTGGCGAGGCATATTTCCGTAGTGACAGAGGGGCTCGAATGGCAGTTGAATCAGCGGTTGGCGTGCTTACCGAGTTCATCTCTCATACCCGCAACATGAACGAACTGCCCGAGGGCAATTGGCAACGCCAAGTTGCCTCTGCCTTGATAGCAGAGTGGCAGCAGCGTATAGCAGCCGACTACCAACAAGACCCCTTCGCTGAGGCTACCGACCATTGGCAGAAAGCGTATGGTACCACGCTCATTGTTGCTTTGTGTACCCGACAACACTTCTTCGGTATGCAGATAGGCGACGGGCGTTGTGTAGCCATTGGCAATCGCGATACCGTTGAACACCCCATACC
>CAVFHY010000108.1:0-3811 GCA_963622445.1 Bacteroidaceae bacterium | reverse complement strand
CTGTGGATTGTATCTGCCCTATCTCTATCGAGAAATCTATGCTCTCGCCTTGGTATCGTATCATAAGCGTAATGATTAGAGAGCGCAGGTGCTTGACCGCTCCTGCGCTCGAATGATGGTTAGTCGCCCGAAACCTCGAAACAGCGCAAGAGACTTGCGATAGGTGCTTTCGAGGTCTTGGTCGGTTTGTTCTTGGTGCGGAATTTGAGTTCGACATTCCACGTAACCTCGCTGTCCGTTCTCTCCTCCACGGGTTCGGTGGCTTTGAGGCTAACCTCCTGGTCGGTGTAGTGGAAAAGCGTGTCGGTACAATAACCGAGGTTCCAGGTCTTTTTCTCGGCTGCCTCGTAAAAATCGCTATTGGCTGCGTATGCAGCGTCATTGACCGTGAGCGTATAATCGTAGCCCAGCAGACGCTCGGACTTGTCTCCGTAGCCGTCCGAGGTAATAGCCGAACCGCCATCGCTCGAACCGCGTACATTGGGGATAACAATGATATTCCCCGCCTCGACCAGTTTGGTAAACGATTCGAGTTCGAGGGGAATGGTAATTTTCGTCCCCGGCTCGATGAGCATAAGCGTACGGATACGCCCCATCTCTACCTCCTGGCACGCACTGCATTGGTGGATAAGCGATTTGCCTGTGCTGTCGCAATCTTTGTAGGTAATCATAATGGTATGGTGTTTAGTTGCACGACCTGCGTGCGGTGATTATTTTGTAATTGATACGGAATAGAAAGATATTCGGCTGTATGAAGAACGGAATGCCGCTGTATTCGCCCGTAAATACCTGTTTTCTGTCGAAAGAGACGCTTTTCACCACGCAATAAGCACTTGTGCCGCCCTGCCTGTATTGCAGGTTCTGAATGGTGTGTGTGATGTTCTCCTCCAACCCGCAGGCGGAAATGGCACTGCGCATACCATAGACCAGCATATACATATCGCTCTCCTCGGTATAAGCAACCGTATCGCCGTAGCCGCCGTTGGTTGCGCCTGTGTAGGTCTTGCCGTTCATTCCGTTGAGACGGTCGGTAGCGGCGAATGCGTCGGTCTGTGCGTTGAACAATGCATAGTTCTTCGAGATAAGCAATATCCAGCCTCTGCCGTGGTCTTCCGTGGGGCAGTCCTCGTATTTGAGTTGTGCGTCGAAAGTGATAGGCAGTACCTTGTCGCCCACTTGCAACGGCATAGGCAGCGTGAAGAAGATAGAGCCGCCCTTTTCTCCTGCAAACGACCCGACATTCTTGTTCCAGTCCACGATACCGATCATACCCTTGGCGAATACGCCGAAGTGGTCAGCACCCCAAATAGTAGCGGCTTTCGGGTCGTAGTATGCGTTGAGCGGCAGGCTTGCGATACCGCTTGCGTCCACACCGTTCTTGATACGCTGATAGATGTCGTACTGCGTAACCTTTCCGCTGCCGCAGATAAGCAGGTCATCGGCAATCTCGTTAGCCTGTGCGTCGGCAAGCAGTTGCACATAGCCGTCATTCAGTCCTGCGGTCGTACCGAGGGCGATAGTCTGTGCCGTGCTTTTGCCGTAGGCGATGTTCTTGCCCCATTTGCTGTTCTGTGCGGTTACGAGGTTGGTATCCATCTTCTGGAGCAGTCCGTTAATCTTCACGCGGAGCGTCTCGTACAACGCACGCATAAGCGGTGCGGACGGCGTACCTGCCGCAAGGGTCTGGCTTGCTTCCTCCTGGTATTTGCGCATATCCTCGTCGGAGATAAAAATGCCGATTTTGGAGAACTGCGTATTCGGAATGGTAGTCTCTTTCCATTCGGGCTTGATAGAGATTTCGCAATCGTCCGTGCTCGAAACCTCGCTCTCCACACCGCGCTGCATATAGCGCACTTTGATGTCGCGCGTATGCCCCGCACGCAGGTCGGCAAGGTTGTTGATGTCCGTGGCTGCGTTGTTCTCGTAGAGCATACGCAGGAAACCTACGGGGGTGATTTTGGTCTGCGGGTCGTTGAGACCTGCGATAAGATTGATGTTAACGAGCAATGCATTAACAAAACCTACAAGGTTCATAATAGTCCTTTCTGTTTTGGGTGGTTTAACTTAATTTTGCCGCCTCCATAGCGGATTGGAAAGCAGAGGTGATCTGTGATCCTCCTGCGGGTGGCGGTGTGGGGACTGCAATCCGTTGTCCTGCTCCGTTGGAGACCTCCAGCAGGTGGTTGTCTGCCAACAGGCGGTCGGTGTAGTCCTTGAACGAAACGGGTTTGTAGCCGGCATCCACGTAGTCCATCGTCGGATTTTCCGCCTGCTTGAGGCGTAGCGTGCCGTTGTCATTGACAATGACTGCCTTGTTGGCTTTGAGTGCCTCATCGAGGAGGGTATGCGCCGTAAGGACAGACACGCGGCGGTCGAGGGTCTTGTTCGCGTAGTTCTTGCTACCGAGTTCGAAATCGACCAGCATACGGAGTTGCTCGGCGGCGTGTGCTTTGTTCAACTCGTCTATCTTGGCGTTGTTGGCGTCGGTGGTACTGGCGAGTTGGCTTTGCAGGTCGGTGAGCGACTTTTGCAGTTTGGCGATTTCGGCTTTGCTCTCTTTGTCGCCCGCATGGGTGTTAGCCTCTGCCAATCGGCGTGCCAGTTCCGTTTCGAGAATGGCGGCTTTCTTGTAGGTGCTTTTCTCGGCAGCCATAGCGTCCGCAATGCCGTATTTCTCTGCGAGAATACGGAACTGGTCGTCCACGGCGTTGAGAATGGTGGGCTTGAAATGGTTCAAGAGAGCGGGGTTATTTTTCGCTCCGTCGAGCGACATCAGCCCCGTGTTGAATTGGTTTGCCAACTCATCGGGGATTTCGGTTGTTCCTACTTTGGCAATGAGCGTTGCCAGTTCGGCATTGTCTTGCAGTCCGATTTTGGCTGCCTGTTGGTTGAAAAAATCTTTCAGTTGCATAGTTATTCTTCGTCTTTGGTGGTCTTTCGGGTGGAGGGTTTGGCGGCACGGAGTGCGGCAAGTTCCTCTTGTAGAGTGGCGTTCTCGGCTTGGAGCGTGGCGAGTTGCTGCTCAAGGTCGGCAATACGCGCGTCCTGCTCGGTAGCGTGTGCCTGTGCTGCCGCCTGTGCCTGCTCGGCGTTGTGGTGAGGACGGAGTTCGGGGAATGCTTCTAATACCTCATCTTCGGTCGGGGTCTCTACTTTCGCACCCTGCGAGAGGTAAAAATCGCGGTTGGTAGCCAGCAGTATGACGGCATTCGGCTCGTCCTTCGGCGTAACTTTGATGTAGCGTTTGAGGTTCATATCTGTATGGAATAAAATGTGTTGTTCTTAATACGCCTGCAAAGATACTTATCTTTTTGATAATATACAAGAGTTCTGTAATAATTATTTTGCAAATCGATTATTTTATAGATTTGTCTGTTTGAAAAAAAAGTCGTAATTTTGTCGCACAATCAGTCTTTATAAGCAAAAAAAATGGGATTATCTTTGACGGATAAGGGCAAAGAGTTGGCGGATAACATACACGCAGACGCTATGATTGAAAGCAACTGGGAGAATATCCGTAGCCAAATCGACAAGTCCGTAACGGATAAAAACGCATACGATATACAACAGTACTGCATAGAGACTATGGCTGTCGAACCCGATGCCCTGCTATCGAAAGACGATGTACTGCTTTTGAAACAATATGCCTATCGTACCGGGCGTTCCGTGCAATATATCTCCATTGTCCCCGCTTTGAAAATACGAGACCGCTATTTTGCAGAACGAAACATAGCCATTGGCGATATTGACAAATACGACCCAAACAAACAAAATGAAACAAAGTAACAACATACCGCAAGCGGTTATAGAC
>CAVFHY010000107.1:0-3865 GCA_963622445.1 Bacteroidaceae bacterium | reverse complement strand
CGCATACACTATTCAATCAACCCTGATAATGTCGGGTTTAAGAAGAACTTCGAGCAAGTTATGGCGCGTTGTCAAGGCGATTATATTGCCCTTTGCGACCAAGACGATATTTGGTATCCCAACCACTTGGAATTGCTGTTGGAACACATTCAAGATCATGCTATATGCTGCGGGAACTGTGAGTTGGTCGATCAATACAACCAATCGTTTCACCGAAATATGTCAGACAGCGATGGCATACATTTTATCCCCAATGAACCTCGCAAATGGTTACTTCGTGTACTATTACACGGCAATTGTTTCCAAGGCGCCTCTATGTTACTTCGAAAAGACTTCGCCAAACGCTGTATTCCTATTCCCGATTGTGTAGTTTATCATGATGCGTGGATTGCCAGTTGCGCTTTAATGGACAAAGACGGATTTTATTATCTCGCAACACCTCCGGTTACCCGTTATCGCCAACATACGACCAATGTAACTACAGACTGTGGTCGAGACCATGTACATCATCTTCCGGAGAGAATGCATAATTACATGAGAATCATGCATAAGAACAATATACTATCCTATCGCTACACTATGTGTGAAGAGTTAGGCAAACGCTTTGATCCGGCAAACAATCCCTATTACGAACCGATTGCCACTTTCCTCTCTCACTCCGAGCAGCACAAACTAACCTGTCGTGACTTGAAATTCTTATGGGATAACATAGAATATATTACCACAACCAAGAGCAAACTACCCTTTTTCCGCAAGTGGTATGTATGGACACATTCTGCCCGCCAATAATAGCAAACTTTTTTTCCTACCTTTGCATCGTCTTTCGATAGCATAAGACCCACACACAAACCATACGCAATTCTCAGGGTGGCGATACACATTTCTTGGCTTAGCAATACGCAATTCTCGGGGTGGCGATATGCTTTTCCGGGCTTAGCGGTTGCCTTTGGCGCGGTTGTGGGTCTGGCAGAGCAGTTGGCAGTTGGCTATGTCGGTCGCTCCACCACAAGACCACGCCGTCACATGGTCGGCGTCCATCTCCGTGAGTTTCCACATACGCACGCGTTGGGCTGCATTCTGCGACTGCGCACAGAGCGGGCAGTTCGATACGCCGTGCGCTTTTGCCTCCTCGGTCTGACGGGCATAGACCGTCTTCTTGGTAGGCTCGTCGAAGCAACGCACCTCCAATAAGCGGGTATCGGTGCAGCCACCCAAGATGTACTCATAGATACCTTTCTTGTTCTTCACATAGTAGTCGGCATAGAGTTCCCGCTGTTTGTTCTCGACGGCGGCAGGGTCGTACGGCGTACTATGGTAACGCTCATAGAGGTCGCCCCAATCTAACCCGCACATCTCTTTCTCGATGGTGCGGAAGACGGACTTCGCCCAATCGATGACGGAATCGAAATAGGTCTGCAGCGCCACGATGTCGGTGTCCTGCCGGTGCGCCGCCATATAGTCTGCCACATGCCCACGGCTCACCCAACGCAAGGCGGTGGCAAGGTAGTCCTGGCGTTTGACAATACCCTTGATATAGGCTGCCCACTTGTTGATATTGGCGTTCTGCGAATTGGAGAACACCTCTTTTGCGCGTGTGACAAAGGGACCGCAATAGACCGCATTGAGTATCTCCTGTTCGTTGAGGGCGATACCTGCGATGTTGATGGTACGGAACCAGTCTTTTATCTCGCTCTCCGTACCCTCACAGATATAGACCAGCAGCGGCGTACGATTGATACGCTCCTGTTGGTCGGCGGGGAGGCTGTCGAAATACTGCTCCATGCCGTTGCTGTCACGAATGGCGAACTTGCGGGTCAGAAAGCGTCCCAATGAGGTGATACGCTGTTGCCCGTCCAAGACTTCGAGGCGGTCGGTGTTGCCGATGCGGTTGAAATAGAGCAAGCCCAACGGATAGCCGCGCAGGATACTGTCAATGACGGCTTTCTCTTTCTCGCCGTTCTGCTCGGCATAGAGGTAGTGGCGTTGATACTCGGGCTGGATGGTGAGGCGGCCGGACAAGCCGAAAAGCCCCTTGCCCTCTGCTTCGTTGTAGGTGAAGCCTTCGCAGATGTCGGCGACCGTGAATTGTTGTAATGTGGTAGTCATAGTATGGTTGTATAATTGTGATTTGTAATTTGTGCGGTACTGGTAGGGCGCAGATGCGGTATTGAGAGGGCGTTGGTTCGATGCTGATTTGACAATCACCCGTTAATCACCCGTTAATCACGCGTTAATCACCCGATAATAACGCGTTAATAATTCGGTATTGGTATGGTAATAGTATGGCGTTATTTGCTCTTTTTATGTTGGATGAATATACGAGAATATACACGCTGCCCGTTGAGTACTGCACAACCTCCTCTATCTTCGGTCATTGCTTTGTATTTTAATTCTTGCAAAATGTCTTTTGGAGCACATACTCTTGTATTCCCACTTGCTTGCCAAATAATCTCAAACTGTTCCGGGCAGTATTTTTCAAGAAAAGAGATAGGGACGCCCATTACGCCTTCGTAGTCGTTGGGAATAGCGTCTGTATAAGGGACTTCGATGGCGTCGTAATTGTCGTAGTGCCGATAGCCTAAGCCTTTTATCTCTTTGTGCCGGCTGTACATGATATTGTCTTCCATGCTCATTAACTGCAAAGGTTGGTATCGTTTGCCGTGCTGCAGGTTGGTAAACCAGCCTGTGTTACCCATTTTTTGTATGCCGCCATCGGGAGTAAGATAGGTTCTTGCGCCACTGCTGACCCCTAACCAGATTTTGTTCTCTTTTATCAAAGGGAATACCTCCTTATAGGAAATAGCGTTCATATTGCCAAGTATCAGGAACTGCTTGTTTGCGTCCATTATCCACGCAAGGAACTCACGGAAGAGCGAAAAGGGCGGATTGGTGATGATAATGTCCGCCTCATCGCGCAAGCGGCGCACCTCATCTTTACTGAAATCGCCGTCGCCCTCGAGGTACTGCCACTCGAGGTCGTCGATGTCTATCTTGCCGCTGCCGTTGGTGTCCCGCTCGAGGGTGAATATCTTGCCACAGATACGGCTCTTGTCGATGTCATACAGGGGATTCTCTGTCTCGAAGAGTGTCGGCTGCCACTCGGTTTTGTACTTCTTGCTCTCGATGGCGTAGGAAGTAGAGATGAGTTTGCGCAGTCCAAAGAACTCGAAGTTCTGCGCAAAGAACTTGGTGAAATTGCTCCACTCGGGGTCGTCGCACGGGAGCAGGATGGTTTTGCCCCGAAAGACATCGGGGTTGTACTCGAAGTAGGCGTTCACCTCCTTCTGAATGTCGGCGTACTGCGTATAGAACTCGTCGTTCTTCGCCGCCTTGGCTTGACTGAGATTGCTGTTCTTTGCCATACAGGGGATAGGTACGATGCATACTATATCCCATGCTACGGACACGAAAAGGGTGCGAGTCTCTTATCGTGTCGCCAAGGCAGCCCTGCAAGGAACCTTTCTCCATCTAAGATACTCACACCCAATGGTATGAGCATACTTATTACAATGGAGAAAAGCACACCATACAGGTACGCTTGTCGCTATATTATTTGCGGTCGGTATTCCGTAAAAGATTTGCAGGGCTTTTCGGCAGACACGAAATAATAGTAATGCTTGTTATATATGTGGGCACAACACCTTGCGCCCTATTTTCGGCACAAAGATACGAAGAAAATTCCGTATTTCGACAAAAAATACGGGAAAAGTGTACTTTATTCTTTCTTGCGCAGGAATTTTGCACTATTATGTTGTACTTTTGCAGCGTAATCAAGAAAAAGAGCATTACAAACGGCTTTCTCCACATAGTATTGCGAAGAAAAGCCAAACGAGATACGATACCTTATCTATGAGAACGACAAAAG
>CAVFHY010000106.1:0-4293 GCA_963622445.1 Bacteroidaceae bacterium | reverse complement strand
TGCTTGTTTGCATAAGGTTTAATAATTTCACCTTCCTGATTCTTGGGCATATAACATATTGCAGACTTGTAGTTTATGCGTGGTTGAATAAGTTTAGTCAGTTTATATGTTTATTTCTTGTTTGCATAAGGTTTAATAATTTCACCTTCTTGATTCTTGGGCATATAACTATATTGCAGACTTGTAGTTATGCGTGGTTGAATAAGTTTAGTCAGTTTATATGTTTATTGCTTGTTTGCATAAGGTTTAATAATTTCACCTTCCTGATTCTTGGGCATATAACTATATTGCAGACTTGTAAGCAATCTGGCTACTTGCACAACGAGCATTTCGATGTTCTGCAAATCCGATTGCGTAATATAGCCTAAACTATATGCTACTTCCAATTGGCTCATTACTTCCATGAGTGAGCCGTAGGAAACTTCCAAGAAATGTACCTTGTCTCTGTAGGAGTATCGTGTTACTCCTTCAGCGATGTTGGAAGTGATGGATACTGCGGCACGACGGAGTTGGCTGCATAATGCAAATTGTTCCTCTTTCGGAAACTTCTTCAATAAGACATAAACGGATTTTACCACATCTTGTGCCTTATTGTATGCGTCCAACTTTCTATAACCCAAGTAATCCATAAACTATGTCAACCTATCAACTATTTGAACCACATATAAACTTATAAACTCCTCAACCTATCAACTAACTCTTGTAGTTACGGGTTTTGCGCTCTGTAAATTCATAATCGAGGGGCTCCTTGATGAGTTCGGGCTCGCTGTCCTCGCCGGTGTATTTCCAGCACGATACGAACGAGAACTTATCGTCCTGACGCAGTGCCTCGCCCTCCGGCGTCTGGTACTCCTCACGGAAATGACCACCGCAGGACTCCTCACGATTGAGCGCGTCGATAGCCATCAAACGACCAATCTCGATGAAGTCTGCCAGACGCAGCGCTTTCTCCAACTCGTTGTTGAGCGAACCTGCCTCGCCAGGGATATAGACATTGCTCCAGAACTCTTTCTTGATAGCGTCAATCTTCTCGATAGCCGTCTTCAAACTCTCTGCCGTACGACCCATGCCGACGAAATCCCACATGATAAGACCCAACTCCTTGTGGATAGAATCCACCGAGCGTTTGCCCTGAATAGACATCAGTTTCTGAATCTTGTCCTCCACTTTCTTCTCTGCCTCAGCGAACTCAGGCAGGTCGGTGGACATACGGGGTACGCCAATCTGGTCGGCAAGATAGTTCTGAATCGTATAAGGAAGAACGAAGTAGCCGTCAGCAAGACCCTGCATCAAAGCCGATGCACCCAGACGGTTGGCACCGTGGTCGGAGAAGTTCGCCTCGCCGATGCAGAACAAGCCCTTTACGCTGGTCTGCAACTCGTAATCCACCCAGATACCGCCCATGGTATAGTGGATAGCGGGGAAAATCATCATCGGGTTCTCGTACGGGTTCTCATCCACGATTTTCTCGTACATCTGGAAGAGGTTGCCGTACTTCTGTGCCACTACATCCTTGCCAAGACGCTGGATGGCATCGGAGAAGTCGAGGAACACAGCCAAGCCCGTGTTGTTGACACCGTAGCCCTTGTCGCAACGCTCCTTAGCGGCACGCGAAGCCACATCACGCGGCACGAGGTTACCGAATGCAGGGTAGCGACGCTCCAAATAGTAGTCGCGGTCCTCTTCGGGAATATCGCGTCCCTTGATTTCGCCGGCTTGCAGGCGCTTGGCGTCTTCGAGTTTCTTCGGCACCCAGATACGGCCATCGTTACGCAAAGACTCGGACATCAGCGTCAGTTTGGACTGGAAATCGCCATGCTTGGGGATACAGGTCGGGTGAATCTGTGCGTAGCAGGGGTTAGCGAAATACGCACCGTGACGGTACATCTGCATAGCAGCAGAACCGTTGGACGCCATGGCGTTGGTGGAGAGGAAGAAGGTGTTGCCGTAGCCACCCGAAGCAATAACCACAGCGTGGGCGAAATAGCGCTCGATACGACCCGTAATCAGGTTACGAGCAATGATACCGCGTGCACGCTCCTCGCCGTTCTCATCCTTAATCATGACGATGTCGAGCATCTCGTGGCGGTTGTACATCTTTACTTTGCCTTTGCCAATCTGGCGGCTCAGTGCGGAGTATGCGCCCAAGAGCAACTGCTGACCCGTCTGACCCTTGGCATAGAAAGTACGGCTTACCTGAGCACCACCGAAGGAACGGTTGTCGAGCAAGCCGCCGTATTCGCGGGCGAAAGGTACACCTTGCGCTACGCACTGGTCGATAATGCTGTTGCTGACCTCTGCCAGACGATAGACATTCGCCTCACGCGCACGGTAGTCGCCACCCTTGATGGTGTCGTAGTAGAGGCGATAGACAGAGTCGCCGTCGTTCTGGTAGTTCTTGGCTGCGTTGATACCGCCCTGTGCAGCGATCGAGTGCGCACGACGGGGCGAATCCTGAATGCAGAAGTTCAGTACATTGAAGCCCATCTCTGCGAGCGAAGCCGCTGCCGATGCGCCTGCCAAGCCCGTACCGACTACAATGATGTCGATTTTGCGCTTATTGGCGGGATTGACCAACTTCTGGTGGTCTTTGTAGTTCGTCCATTTTTGCTCCAATGGACCTGCGGGAATCTTCGCCATCTCAGGCGTGATGATTCCTGTTGCTTGTTTTGTTGCCATATATTTGTTTGATTATTTACAATTATAGATAGAAAATAACATTATGTATAGCCAAGAGGGATACTGATATAGTCAGGTAACTGCAGAATGCCATTCCGCCTGCTTCTTCTGCAGGGAGGGTACATCTCCATTTGCCTTTTTTATCTAAGGCTGGATATACACCCAATAATACCAGTCCAATGATTATCATAGCACCCGCCCAAATAAGTACAATCCAACTTAAACTTATAGGTAATGGCTTTACGAATGGTCTTACTGCCATTAGCCCGCCTTCCATAAGCAAAGTAATGATAAATATCACTTTGTCCCATAGGAATAATAATTTGTTCTCTCGAATGATTGCTTTGGCGGCTGTAAGCAACATACTTCCGAACATAAAACACCGTATCATCACATAGGCAATGTCTATCGAAGTCGTCCGATCCTCCCTCAATGGCCATATTACATAGAACACGGTCATTAAGAGTATTGTTTCCCGGAAGTTATCTGCGTACGAAAGTTTGACTTTGTTGCTCATACTTGTTTGGCTTTATGGTATCACAATATCCTCAAGGTCAATACCTTATCTTTATGCGCAGAGCATACCGATACCCATGCCGAGGTAGTAGAGAACTACAACAGCGAAAGGAAGGATCACCAAGGTGGCGAGAATAGTACCAATCACCTTGATACGCTTCATCCATTTGAGGTTGTTCCAGCCCAGTGTGTGCAGAGCCGACCAAACACCGTGATTCAAGTGGAGCCACAGAGCCACCAACCACACAAGGTAGAGTGCGCAGTAAACCTGTCCCCATACCGGCGTGGTGAAGAGCGCCTTGACATACGCAGCACCGTTCTGCGGGTCGAAAGCACCCGTTTCAATGCCTGTCAGTTCGGCAAACTGCATCTTGAACCAGAAGTTGTAGAGGTGCAACACAAGGAAGCCCAATACACAGATACCGAGAACGAGCATGTTCTCCGACCCCCAGTCCACACCCTCTTTCTTCGCCGAGACGGCATAGCGGTCGTTGCCGCGTGCATGACGGTTCTGAATGGTGAGGCAGATAGCATACGCAAAGTGGACGAAAATGAGCAGAGCAAGCCCAAGCGTGCCGACAACCGCATACCAGTTTGCACCCAGAACGGAGCAAATCCAGTTGTACGCATCCTCGGAAAACACCAATGCCACATTCATGCAGCCGTGAAACAAAAGGAAAAATACCAGCGCCAAGCCCGTGATACTCATCACGAACTTACGGCCGATAGACGAATCTGTTAACCACATAGTCTTAATAAAATGTTTTGTATTTTGAATGAATTAATTTATTCGGGCGGAGAGATGTTGGCAAGGCAAAAAGCAACAGGGACAATTTCTCGTTCTTTTGCTATTGAGTGTTACTGCGTTGTAACGACAGCGTACTGCCTGCAGTACGGCTCTGCACTATTGTGTTGGGTTGTTATTGCGTTGCAGGCGAAGATTTTTCGCCCCACCGCACGACACAGCACACCTTACCGCCCGCAAAGGTACGAAAATTATTCCGCTTTGCCAAATCGACAGACATTTCTATCCCTAAAAGTAGGTATTTGCTTGTTTGAGATTACAAAAACAAGGTTGCACATAAGGACTTGGATGTA
>CAVFHY010000105.1:0-4299 GCA_963622445.1 Bacteroidaceae bacterium | reverse complement strand
ACGAACCGCTGCGGTAGCCCGAAGCAGGAAGGAAAACGGCGCCTGCGGCTTCCAACCTCTGCCAATCGCTCAAGGTGAAAGTCTGATGATTAGCATACTCCTGTTCGCCATAGTTTGCAAAACCGCTCTTGAAGGTTATGTCTCCGGGGCAAGTCCAGTTGTCAGGTAACAAGACAAGACCATTCGCATACTGCGACCCGGCGGCATTGAGACTAATACGCGCTACACCTATCAGTTGGTTGGCATTTGTACGATAATCGCGCAAGTACTCCCATTCATAATAAGTCAATGTACGCCATGTATTTGGTTCGTCGGTACCAATAGTGTTAGTACCCCAATCCACAAAATCACCACTATAATCTTCATAGTCTGTGGAGGTGCTGATACCCCACTTGGCACCCGTGCTGCCGCTCCAACCGAAGAGGTCAATCTTGTCGGCGAGAGAACCATCGCTTACATTGGCTGTACCGAGCATATCGTACTGGTTCTCCGCAAACGACCAAACATAGTTGCTGGTTGTTACGCCCGAGCATTGCAGGTTACCCGGCGAGAAATAGACCTGCTTGTCTGCCGAAACAGAGAAAGCACCCGTAAGGGTCTTGCCGTTGGTTTGCGCAGGCAGCAACAGACCGCTCAGCGCCACGGCAAAAAATAAGAATACTTTTTTCATACTGGATTGTTATTTGTTGGTTATGTAATTGAATTGTATTATTTAGCGAAATCGTACATTCAGCATCGTACAATATCCTGTACAAGCGACTGTCGTATAGGTAGCGGCTGCAAAGATACAACATTATTTTCTATTTACGATACCCCCCCCGAATTTTAATCACTTTTATCCAACAAAAACGGCAACAGCACCCGTTATGCACTATGTTACGCACAGAACACCTATCTGCACAAATACACCACAAGGGACGGCAAAAAAAACAGGAAAGGGGGAAATCTTTCCTGTTTTTAGGCATTGGGCTTGGATGGAGATGTTAGTCTATGGGCTGACCGGTCAGGGTATAGCGGACGGCGTTACGCTCGATAACAAGAGTTCCTGCGGGAGTCAGGTACTTTTGCACCGTGGCAGAAGAATGGTCGGAAGAGTTATCCGAAGGGGAAGCTATTGCCGTATCATTACCATACAGGCTGACCGTGGCATTCCATCCCTTGGCATTGTACATTGCCATATAATCTCCTGTGGGATTGGCGTTGAATAGCACTGTCAGCGAACCGTCAGCGGCTGTAGATTGGAGCGTAGCAGGAAGGGAGGAATAACTTGCCTCGTCAGTGAGTTGGAACAAGACCGTTGCCGTAGTATCCTTGCCGTTATAAACCACAAAGCGGGTAGCGTGCGTATCGAATGCGTCTGCAGTCGGATAATACATACCAAACTCGGAGAAAGCAATTTGCACTTTGCCGTTAGCCGGGATGAAGGTGGTAATCTGGTTGCAAGTATTGTACACATCGTAGCCAGTGGACTCCGGATACGCCCAACCGCTGGCCTCGGGAGTATGGGCAAAGATCCATGCACCAGCGATGGTATAAGAATTCTCATCGCAAACGGAGAGTATCTTGTTCTCAACCGTAATAGCAGCTGCGGGCGTGGCAAAATCGACATACGAAGTAGCATCGGTGAAGGCAACATACTGTACATTCAAATCTACCTTATCGCCTGTCTGTGCTGCAGCGGCAATGTCTGCCACTACGAAGAAATGGTGGTCGCCCTCGCTGAGCATAATGGTTTGCAGGTTGTCCAAGTAAACCGTATTTTCCTCGACATCTGCCTCACCGAGCAGCGTAGTGGTGGCGAACTTGCTGTTATTGCCCGTATAATAGAGGCGGACATGAGAGATAGCAGCATAGGTGTCGTTGGTATGGAGTGCAAACTCCCTCGGCTGTAGAGCGTTCTCGGTATTTTCTGCCGTAAGCGTGAAATGCAGCACTTGCACATCGGTGGTGCCAGCCGATACGGTGGCTTTGGGCTTCTCGACCACAGAAGAGGCGATAATCATATCCTGCGGAGTGTATTCCGATACCTCGGCATCCCAACCTGCACGGGTATTGGAAGAACTGACCTTACGAGTGACATACCGCACTGTAAGGGCGCCGCTTGCGGCGGTACTCTTGAGGAGCAGGTTCTTGGTAGATTGCGCAGAAGCGACAAAGAGCAGACTATCTTCGGCAGTGGTAAGGCCGTTATAGACAAAAAGGCTATCTTTGAGGCTGCTTGTCCAAAGAATGGAAATGGTAGAGAACGATATCTGCACACGCTGACCTGCAGTGGTGGGGCGGAAAGTAACTGTACCTACCGCATCGGAGTCGGTGCGCTGCTTCTCGGGACCACCGTTGTCACAGAAACGGATCGTACGATCGACATCGATGGTTTTGTCCTTGTCCGGCTCAAGCAGCACGAGCGGCTCAACGGTCGAGGCTGTGGGCGTAACGACAGTAGCAGGCGTGGTGGCTTTCTGGGTCGTTACGCTCGTCAGCGTGAAAGCAGGCTTGGCCTCCCAAGCGGCTGTAGGCAACACATTGGCGCCGACGCAGAGGATATTGTTGGTCGGCCGGAGCGCATACTTGCAGGTAAGCGTATAGACACCATCGCTCTCGGTGAGAGTAGATGGTATCAACTCTACACCCGTACGAGGAGTGGATGTGGTCGGTGCCACAGGACGCTGCACATTGCCCGCATAGAGCAGGAACGAAGCAGTGTCGTACACCGTACCATCCGACAGCGTGAAGGACACTGCCGTGAGCGTATCAACGAGAACAGCACCCGCCGTGGTCAGCGCAAGCGCCCCGACACAGACATTTTCCTCGCCCGCAAAGACAGAGGCAGGCACTTGGGAGTAGTCCGCTACGGCTGCTGTAACCGTCTGCGGGTCGGTTGCCACGCAATAGACTGTGGCATTGAAACCATACGAGGTCTGACCACTACGCCAATGGAAGCAGCACGAGAGCGCACCGTCGGCTGAGGGCGAGAGATAGTTCAGGTTGGACGCCATACCTCCATAGGTCTGCGATTGTGCTACAGAATCGAGCAGGGCATCGGTGTGCGGGAAACCCACCTTATCCACCTCAGCGGCAGTGGCGGGATAGGTAACGCTCAGCGTATCGAAAACACCGCTGTAGATCTTTAGACTCGCCGGATTGTTACTTGTATTCGCTTTGGCATGAATCGTGTCGAAATGTATATAGATGGTGTAGCCTTCCTCGGTGGGACGGAAAATAGTGGTCGAGAAAGCATAGTCGGACGACTTGGAGAGGGAGGCATACCCCTTGAAATCAAGGTAATTGACCACCTCGCCCGGAGCGACATCGATGACTTGTTTGCCCAACTGCGGGGCGAGAACGGTGCGCGTCTGCGCCGTGAGTGTAGCGACAGAGAATAGTGCTACAGCAAAAGAGAAGATTTTTTTCATGTTATTGTGTGGGGATTATGTCCCCGAAATGGTGTCTTTGGCTACGGTGGGATGTTTTCTGCGCAAGCCATTGCATGGCAGCACAACGGCTTGCGCAGAAGCAAAAGCATCCTTTCTATCTATTGTTCTGTATCGACTGCCAAGCATGGCAGTTTTTGGGTGAGCGTACGAGGGCGATCTTTGTATTACATAGTGGGTGATTTGTCTGTCGGGGCTTCGAGCATTGTGGGTATATACGAAAAAACGCCGCTTGACCAAGTGTCAAACGGCGTATAGCACTACACAACACGCACACTGCCACGAGTGCGATACAGCCGAGCCGTATCTTGCGCATTGCCTGTCGTCGTCCTTTCCTCGAGAACGCTGTTTGACACACGCACGGGCAGGTCTTCTGGCTCGTTTGCGCGGCGGCGTCTTCCCAATAGAATTGGCTTCTATCAGTGACGATGTGCCACCGGCGGAGATGTACTCCTAATAGTAAACTTACAGCAGCGGGACTGCTCGGGATTTGCACCCGATTCCCTTTTAACGACCGCCCGAAGAGGTGTTCTTCGGCGGACGACCTATGCGGTTTATGTATTTCGGCAGCAAAGGTACTGCTTTTCTTCCACATAACCAAGAATATCCTAAAAAAAATCGTATTCTCTACAACTGTACTGTCCAATAACAAATGTAATTTTTTCAGTACTCAAAAATCAATCTCCTTGTGAAGGATACCGGAAACAGGGGAGGGGAGAGAGGGTTTCCAAGGAAAAATACAACACAAAAAATGAAAGGGAACGCGAATGTTCCTCCGCTCAAAGTATGCGAACAGAAAATGGAACCTATTTGGTGGGAATATGGGTGCTTCAAGAGTGCTATAAAACCCTTATATGAGTCATGAGTG
>CAVFHY010000104.1:0-4574 GCA_963622445.1 Bacteroidaceae bacterium | reverse complement strand
AAATAGGTTCCATTTTCTGTTCGCATACTTTGAGCGGAGAAACATTCGCGTTCCCTTCCACTTTTTGTGTTGCATTTTTCCTAGGAAGTCCTCTCTCCCCCCCCCCTGTTCCGGTATCCTTCACAAGGAGATTGATTTTTGAGTACTGAAAAATGGCATTTCTAAATGGAAACTATACGGAGTTCGGAATCAGGCAGGGGAGAAGGAGAAGAATTTATCCGATAATGCAATGAACAAGAATAAAAATTTGTACGGGTTATGAAAAAACACTATCTTTGCATAAAATTTTACAGCAGTAAACTTTACTACTATGAAAAAATCAGTTCCCGACAGAAAAACGCAACTTTACACAATAGGCAAGAATATGCGCCGGCAAAATACCCATTAGAAAAAAAATATGAATACCCAAAATATCGGCAGCCTTGTGCTGCTCGTGATGTTGGTGATAGTCGCCGCCTCGGTACTGTTCACCAACAACTTGACCAAACAACTGGCGCAGGAAGAGAAACAGAATATGGCTATCTGGGCAGAAGCCACACGCCAACTGATACTCGCCGACGAGGACACCGACATCGACTTCATCAGCACCATCATCGAGAACAACACCACCATTCCCGTCTATATGACCGACGCCGATGGACAAGTACTCTCGTGCCGCAATGTGGAGAAACCCGTCAGCGACCCTCGCACACTGGACGGTCCTATCGTATTGTGCGTTGCACCCGGCACCTACCAATACATCTACTACGACCAATCGAACCTCTTGCGCCAACTGCACTATGTGCCGTATATTCAGTTTGCACTGATATTCATCTTCATTGCTATCGCTATCGGTATGCTGCTGACCGCACAACACAGCGAACAGAACCGCCTCTGGGTAGGACTGAGCAAAGAAACGGCACACCAACTCGGCACCCCCATCTCGTCGCTCAACGCATGGCAACAACTGCTCTCGGAGCGTTATCCCGACGACGACCTGATACCGCAGATGGAGAAAGACATCGACCGCCTGCGCACCATAGCCGACCGCTTCTCGAAGATAGGCAGCGAGCCGGAAATACAACAAGCTGACATAGTGGCGGTGGTACAGGACAGCGTCGCCTATATGCGCACCCGTATCTCGAACAAGATAACACTCGAGGCGCACCTGCCCGAAACACCCTGCTATTTGCAACTATCCAAGCCGCTGATAGAATGGGTGATAGAGAACCTGATCAAAAACGCCGTGGATGCTATGGGTGGGCAAGCGGGGAAGATTACCCTCACGCTGCTCTCCCACGACAACGAGGTCCGGCTCGACATCGCTGACACGGGAAAGGGCATGGACAAGCGCACCCAAAGGCGTATTTTTCAGCCCGGGTTCACGACCAAGAAACGAGGTTGGGGATTGGGACTACCGCTCGCAAAGCGAATCATCGAGCAGTACCACGGAGGGAAACTGACGCTGCAAAGCAGCAAGATCAACGAGGGAACGACCTTCCGAATCGCACTCAAAAAGGGCAAAGACGCTTGAGCCTGAGCCCGACATAGACGCATAGACCGCACCTGCCGAAAGCAGGTGCTTTTTTATCTCCTCGATCTCTGGATAGAGCGGGAAGACCGTCTGCTCAAAATCATTCACCAGCAACGGACGAAGGTCTGCAAACGACACGCCAGTCGCCAACGCCGTGCGGATAGCACCTGCCGCTTCGGGGTGGCGGACAATGCCGCCGTACGCCTCGCGGGTAGAGACACCGCACGCAGGTTTGCACAGCACCAACCGCAGTCCTTGGAGCGAAAGCGAAACAGGCGTCAATTGATCGCCTATCCCCTCGGCATAGCACGGTGTACTATAGACAAAGAAAGGGCAGTCGGCACCTAACGGACGCACCAAAGCGGCTAACGCTTCGGTACTCTGTCCGAGCGAGAAAAGGCTGTTGAGCGCCACCGCCATCGACGCCGCATCGCTGCTGCCTCCGCCCAAGCCTGCACCGAAAGGGATATGCTTCGAGAGGCGGATACGCACTGCACCAATCCCAGGGAAACGCTGCTGCATCAGGCGATAGCACCGCAAGACAAGGTTGTCCTCTGCGGGGCAATCGACGGCTATACCGTCCTGCGAGAAGGAGAACACCTCCGCTGGCTCTACATCGAGCACATCGTGCAACCCTGGGACGGGATAGAAGATTGTTTCCAAATCATGATACCCGTCCTCACGCTTGCGTATCACCCGCAAACCGATGTTTATTTTTGCATTGGGGAAGAGCCGCATCAAACCGTATCCATGAAAGAGCGTTGCACCTTGTTGAAGACCACGATACCTACCGTCAACAACACGATCATAAACGCAAAACTATATCCCAGCATCCACCACTCGTGGCATCCCACGCCGAGCATACCGTACTTGAAGAACTCGACAATCCCCGTCAAGGGGTTGAGTTGCATAAGGAGCAGCAACTTCGGGTTGGAGATAGTGGAGAGGGGGTAGATAACTGGCGTGGCGTACATCCAAAGGCTGACGAAGAACGAGAGGAGGAGTTGCAAATCACGGTACTTGGTAGTCAGACTCGAGAAAAGAATACCGAAGCCCAATGCCAACCCCGCCAGCATCGCCACAAGAACGGGGATGAGAAAGGCATACCAGTTGGTATGGACAGGGGCATCGGTGAAGATGAGGTAATAGAAATAGACCAGCAGGAACAGCCCAAACTGAATACCAAAGCGCACCAAATTGCTCACCACATCGCTCAGCGGGGTAATCAGACGGGGAAAATAGACCTTGCCGAAAATACTTGCATTGTTGACAAAGGTGTTGCTTGTCTTCGTCAGGCAATCGGAGAAATACTGCCAGAAAGAGATACCTGCCAAGTAGAAAAGCGGCTGCGGGAGTCCGTCGGTGGATATTTTGGCTATGCCGCCGAAGACCACCATATACATCACGGTAGTCATCAAGGGCTGGATAAGATACCAAAGAGGGCCGAGAATGGTCTGCTTGTATTGGGTAATGATATTGCGCTTCACGAAGAGCATCATCAAATCCCGATAGCGCCAGATCTCCTTAAAATCAACGCTGAGGAGGCTGTCTTTGGGTTTGATGACAGTCGTCCATTGGTCGGCAGCGGAAGGGGTTGCGGTGTTGGTTGCGGTGTTCATTGATAGAAAACTTGCCAGATACTTGCTTGTTACATATACTGGAGAGTATTATTCCCCCAGTTGAATAGTAACCTCAAAAAAACGCCGCAAAGGTACAACAAATTTTCCAAATAAGCAAGTGGGTACACAAAAGCAGATAAATGGCACAACTTTTGCAGCAGGGAATGTAAAACCAACAACTATAAAATAAAACATTTACCATGGCACATGTAGGAAAAATCATTGCCGCATTCGTTGGCGGCGCATTGGCCGGCGCAGCAGCCGCATTACTCTTGACCCCGAAAAGCGGTGCAGAAACACGCGCTGAGATCGTAGAACTCGCACGCAAAAAGGGACTTACGCTCAAGAAAGAAGAACTCGAAGCCTTTGTAAACAAAGTGCTCGGCAAACTGAAAGACTACTTCAGCGACGAGGAACTCGAAGCCGCTGTAGACGAAGTCATTAGCGACAACAAAGAATAGGCATGGACAATCCCCAGTACAAAAAATTGCTGGACGACGCCAAGGCGTACTTCAACACCCGCTGCGATCTTTTGCGACTCTCCTTGCTAGAAAAACTGAGCAAGGTATTGGGGCTAATACTGCTCGCCTTGGTGATGCTGTTGCTCGTGTTTGCAGTGCTGTCGTTTGCCGCATTGGCACTCGTCTTTGTCGTTGCACAATGGTTGCCGACATGGAGCGCATTCCTTATCGTAGGGGCGTTGTTTCTGTTGCTTATGGTGCTGGCACTTGTCTTCCGCCGCCAGTGGTTCATCAATCCGATGATTGGGGCATTGTCGGCTATTCTCTTCATGGACGAACCCGCAGACCCATCGGCTGAACTACCGAACAGAAAGGAGGCACAGGATGACTGATTTGAGCCGTTTGCATACCCTCGAGCAAATAGCCGCCGAGCGTGCCCGTCTCGAGCAGCGTGCAGCCAAGCAGGCGCAGGACATCGAGCGCAACACCCGTTCGCTACGCAAGCTCTGGCAGTCGCGCTGGACAAAGGTAGAGCGTTTCGGGAGTATCCTCAGCATGATTATGCCCAAAGTGGGGCAAGGAACACTCGCCCTTACCCTACTCTCCCGTCTTGTGCGGCACTTCCGCAAGTGAGCCGGAGGTCAGACCGCTGCGCTATCCGCTATCGGAGGTACACATACTTTACGGCATAGGCTGCCCAACCAACGGGCAGCCTATGTTTGTTTATGCCAATTGTGCCTCGATTCTCCGCAAATTTGCAAAGAATAACCCTCTTTTTCTCCATGTACTGTCCAATAACAAATGCAATTTTTCAGTACTCAAAAATCAATCTCCTTGTGAAAGGTACCGGAACAGGGGGGGGAGAGAGTTTCCAAGGAAAAATGCAACACAAAAAGTGGAAGGGAACGCGAATGTTCCTTCGTTCAAAGTATGCGAACAGAAAATGGAACCTATTTGGTGGGAATATGGGTGCTTCAAGAG
>CAVFHY010000103.1:0-4681 GCA_963622445.1 Bacteroidaceae bacterium | reverse complement strand
ATTGACATAGTTTATCGTATTTGTTGAATGTATATTGTCCGTGTTTTGCGGTGCGGTGGTCGTACTGAATGGCAAACTTGGGGCAGTGGTGCAGACAGCGCAGGCACATCGTGCAGTGTTTCTGTGTCCATTGCGGGCGTTTGTCCACCATACGGATGGCTTGCACGGGGCATTGCTTGGCGCAAAGTCCGCAACCGATACAACTATCCGACAGGCGGAAATGTCGGGTCTGCCGTGTTGAATCGTAGAACGCATAGCCGATTTGGGCAATTGGCGTAGGGATGGGGTGGGGAATATGGCAGCCGCGTGTCCGTTGGCGTACCTGCAGCGCTACCGCTACGGTCTCGTCTTTGGCTTGTGCCACACGCTGAGCCACTTTCTCTTTGTCCGACAGGTCGAATATGGGCGTCCAAATATCGGGCATACGCACCCCGAACGAAGCGTCCAACCCGTGCCCGGTGTGCTGCCGCAGAAGCTTGTCTGTTTGCCGTGCTATTTGCCCCGATGTCGTGCCGTAGGTAGCCACAAGAAAGCAGTAGGTGTCGGCGGGGAGGTGAAAATTGATCCGCTCTATCCATTCCTGCGCGATAGCAGGCAAGCCCCAGATGTGTGTCGGCACGACAATTCCGAACACTTTGTCTGGTGTCTCCTGCTTGTTTGTGCTGTCTTTTTCGAATGTAGCGTGTAGTGCCTCAGGCTTGTTATATAAGTCAGCGGGTGAGCCGGAGTTGGTAATCTCTTGGCACCCATCGCCTATTGCAGCGGCTACTTGCTGTGCCACATAGCGTGAGTTGCCCGTCGCCGAGAAATAGTAAATCATAGTGGTTCGTTTGTTATGTTTGCCTATACGAAAAGCCCGCCGAAATAGTGGGTATGCTCTCAACTTTGCAATATCTGTGCCATTTTCTTTACGGACAATCGAGTCAAAAAACAGTGATTACAATCTAACCTCTAACAGCCGTAGGCGGTTTATGTTACAAATAATGCTTTTTTCTATGCCCACTGCTTGGTTATGGCAGGAAATAGCTGTATCTTTGCACCCGAAAATGCAACTTCATACTAGTACAAACACTAATACAACTCCAAATATTACTACCAAAAGTTCCCCTTATGGCTAAACAATCTACCGCATTGCTATTCCGCTACTATATATGGTTGGCGGAGACTATCTACTCAGCGGGGCGTATCTCGCGCGAGGAGATTAACCGTCGTTGGGCGCGTAGCCGACTTAATAGCGACCACTCGACGGAGATACCCGAGCGCACTTTCCACAATTGGAAACATGCTATCGAAGAACTGTTCGAGATTATCATCGAGTGCGACCGCAAGACCGGTGCTTACTATATCCTCAATGCCGACGAAATGAATACGGGTGGTATCCGTACATGGCTGGTGAATACCTTTGCCGTGAACAACCTCATCAACGAGAGCCACCAAATAAAGGGGCAAATCCTTTTCGAGCATATCCCGTCGGGGCAGCGGTTCTTGACACCCATTATAGAGGCCATGCGTGACCACCGTCGTATCCGCTTGACCTATAAAAGTTTCCGCCACGATGAACCGTCTACTTTCTCTGTTAGCCCCTATTGTGTCAAAGTTTATCAGCAGCGTTGGTACTTGCTTGCGCTGTCCGATAGGTATTCCACACCATATATTTATGCGCTTGACCGTATGGAGGAAATAGAAGTACTTGATGAGGCGTACGAATTGCCTGCGGGCTTTGATGCCGAAGCGTATTTCCGTCCTGTGATGGGCGTGAGTGGTATGGGCGGAAAGCGCGAGGTGGTACAGATTCGGGTGTGGGACTGGCAAGTGCCTTACCTGCGTACGCTGCCGCTGCACCCCTCGCAGAAAGAGACGATCATACAGGACGATTATTCGATATTTGAGTACTATTTGGTGCCAAACTACGAGTTCCGCCAAGAGGTGTTTCGGAATATGAGCGGTATGGAGGTGCTGTCGCCTGCGTGGCTGCGCGAGGACATACAAAAAGAGGCGGAGGCAATAGTCTGCCAATACCGACAAGCACCCGAGCAACAATCCCCACAAGGGAATCCCGACACCGATACTGCCGGTACGGAATAAGATTTGTTGTCTGTAGAAAAGTGCATAGATAAGACATATTGTTTAATCGTGGGATAGACCCCAAAATATAATAGACTGATTGTGAAAAACTTTGTAGCCATAGATTTTGAGACCGCCAATGGCAACCGTTCGTCGGTTTGCTCGGTGGGAATAGTTATTGTCAAGGAGGGACAGATAGTGGATTCTTTCTATTCGTTGATTTGCCCGACGCCGAACTACTACGCTTGGTTCTGTCAACAGGTACATGGGCTGAGTGCGGCAGACACCGATACGGCAGAGGCGTTTCCTAAGGTGTGGGCACATGCCGTAGAGAAGATAGAGCAGTATTTCCCCGCTTTTGAGGCGGGCGAGGTGCCGTTTGTGGCGCACAATGCCGCCTTCGATGGCGGTTGCCTGCGGGCGGTGTTTGCTGCCTACGAAATGGGGCTGCCGCCCTATACATTCCTCTGTACGCTGGTGGCAAGCCGTCGCTGTTGGCCCGATGCCCCTCGCCACACCCTGGATAGTATCGCTGCCCTCTGTGGCTACGACCTCACGAATCACCACCACGCTCTTGCCGATGCCGAAGCCTGCGCTGCCATTGCCTTGGAGATACTATAAAGCCGAGGATAGTTCTTGTATAAATCTGTGATTAGTCACCGATTTATGCTATACATAGGGTGGCTTGATATACTTTTTCTGTAAATAATACGCTTTTTTGTTTTTCTTCTGCCGGTTTGTGGCAGTTGGTCGGTGTATCTTTGCAGCGTCTTTCAAACGAAGACGCTGCTTTTTATAAAAAACTCTTTACCCTCAACTCTCTGCACTTAGCACGCAACGCTCAACCTTTGTTCTATTCATAAACTTCTTTCACCCCTTAACCACGCATCAACGAATAAACTTATCAACTCATCAACCCAATCATCCATTATGGCACGGAAAAAAGATATTCAGACGCTCAACATCATGCAATTGTTCGAGCAAATTATTGACCTCACTGCTGGAAAAGAACTGCAGCCTACGAGCATTACGCAAGCACGACCCTATCTTCGGGTTATCGGCGGACGACTGTCCCTAAACGAAACAGAGGCACTCATGCTCTCGGCGTGCGTCAATCTCTGTTGCAACGGCTCTGCTGATGTTGGCGACTTTGCCAAGCACTTCGGCTGTAAGAATATCCGTATTCAGACCCACTGGGCGGATTTACTCTCGCTCGAAAAGAAACGCTTCGTAGTGAAGAAACAGGAATATAATGGTGAAGTCAGTTTCGCCATGCCGCCCTCGGTACTGAACGCCCTGCGCGAGAATACCGTCCCGACACCGCCGGTGATGGAAGGGTTGTCCATACTCGATTGGTTCGATATGTTGGGGTCGCTTCTATATGCTAAAGACAAGGGACAACTATCGTACGACGGTTTGACGGACGAACTCGACAGATTGATAACCTCTAATCCTACGCTGCCTGTCACACAGCGTATTCGTTTCTACGGCATTGATTCGGTCAATGCCACGACGGTGCTTTTTCTCGCTATGCTGCACCTCTATGTGCAGAACGCCGATGACCATGTTATGCAACACGATTTGGAGGACTATTACGAAAATGACCATGGTGGGCGGGCTATGCTACGACATGAGATGCGTTCTCTTGAGTTGGGAGTACACCTCTTGCAGTACTACCGTCTGGTGGAGTTTAGCTGCTCGGACGGACAAGTGGACTCGAACGCTTGGAAACTGACCGACAAAGCCAAGCGGGAGTTTCTCGAGGGGCTGAACTATTGTAAGACGAAGAATGCCGGTCTGTTGCAGGCGGATACGATTGTGGAGAAATCGCTCTATTTTGCTCCCCGTGTGGAGAAACTGGTGCGGCAACTCGCCGATTTGCTCCGCCCCGAACGCTTCGTCGCTGTTCAAAAACGATTAGAAGAACACGGTATGCGGCGTGGTTTTGCGTGCATATTCTACGGCTCCCCCGGTACGGGCAAGACGGAAACTGTCTATCAGTTGGCTCGTCGGACGGGGCGTGCAATAAAGATGGTCGATGTGCCGAACCTGCGCTCGAAATGGGTGGGCGAAACAGAGAAGAACATCAAAGCGGTGTTCGACGACTATCGCCAACTCTGCCTTGTGTCCGATGTTGCTCCGATACTGCTCTTCAACGAAGCCGACGCCGTGTTGTGCAAGCGTAACGAGGGCGCTGTATCGGGCGTGGACAAGATGGAGAACGCTATGCAGAACATCATCCTGCAGGAAATGGAGAGTCTTGAGGGTATCCTTGTGGCGACCACCAACCTGACGGGCAATTTGGACGCAGCGTTCGAGCGGCGTTTTCTCTACAAGATTGAGTTCCCCAAGCCCACGGCTGCGGAATCGTGTCATATATGGCACAGCCTGCTGCCGGAACTGACTGAGGCAGAGGCGCTTACATTAGCGACAGACTATTCGTTCTCCGGCGGACAAATAGAGAACATTGCCCGAAAACATATCGTGGATGCCATTCTTGCCGAAGAAGACTATGCCGGCGAGGGGACGCAAACGCATTTGCTGTCGTCTATCCGAGAGGCGTGTGCGGCAGAGAAATTCCACGGCGGCAAGACGAAAGTGCTGGGCTTTGCGTAGG
>CAVFHY010000102.1:0-5001 GCA_963622445.1 Bacteroidaceae bacterium | reverse complement strand
GGGGGAGAGAGCCAAAGATATGGGTCTGGTACCGAAGGAAATGCTACATAGGCAAACTCTTCATTCGGTTGTAAATCGCTGCAAAGGTAGTTGTTTTTGAGAGATACACAAGGAAAAGAACAAAAAAGAAACTTTTTCCTTCCATACACCATACACTATGCCAAGAAGGCGGCTGCGAAGCAAAGACGCATAGAACACAAACGGACACAAAAAGTGCCGTATAGTATCTTGCTCGAGAAAACTCCTAAGAATAGGATTTGAGGTGTACCCTTCCCTTTGTAATCCGACTCCTTCGCCGCTCGACTATATCTCTATAGCGTCATCGCAGGCAAGTGTCGGCACGCCATCGGTCAGGCATTGACCCCGGTTCATTGTATTTGTTGAGTTTTCCGGTCTCTGTACTATACGGCACCGTATGTTCGCTGCGCATATTTTCGCTAAAGCGTATGTTCGCTGAAGCGTATTTTCGCTGCGCGTATCTTCGCTAAAGCGTATCTTCGCTGAAGCGTATGCTTGCTGCGCGTATTTCTTAATTCATAATTTCTAATTCTTAATTGTTTCTGTGCCAGCCTAAGGTTAGGACGAGGCGGTGGGTTTGGGTGCGTAGGTCGTAAGCAGTGGCCGCCTCGTGAGCATACCAGTCGATACGCTGCATAGCAAACTGGTAAGCGACTTGCGCTATAAGCGAACGCCCGCGATAGCCTATCCCAAGGCTGATATATTGCGTACGCAGGAGGTTCCGGAAGTCGGTATCCGTGCGCACCGAGGTCTCCCCTATCGATAGGATACTCTGCTCTTTGAATGGTGACTCATAGACATAGCCCGCATTGATATACAAGCGGTTTACCAGTACTACCTCTACCCCCAACCGCAGCGAGTGGATGTCGTCCATATCGCTGCTGTGCGCATAGTCGTACTGCGCCGAGAGCAGCCCGTATTGCCCCCACTGCCACGCCAAGCCGACACTCGTGCGCAAGGGGACATGGATACGCACGCCCGATGTGGTGTTGACAGGCGTAGCACTGCTATACGTCGAGTCCCGCACCACGCTGCGCATCGTCCCCGAGTTGCTCACCGACACGGACGACAGGCTCGGCGTTTGGAACGATGCACCGATACGCAAATCGCGTATCGGGTGGCACAGCACACCGACCGTGGCATTTGCCCCCAGCCCCTTGAATAGCACCTCGCCGCTATTGACCAAGTTTCCGCCCTTGGCGAATGTCTCACTGTAGATGTAGGAGCGGCTGAGTTGCAGCGACTGCAAGCGGACGCCTGCGCCTACATACCAGCGGTGGGAGATATTCATCGCCCAATCGAGGGCGTATTGGTTGCTATAGCCAGATTCGTTGAGTATCAGTTGGTTGTTCACCGTCTCGTTCGACTCGAGGCAGGACTTCCACTCCGTACTGCCCTCTTCCTTCGGATCGATCAAATAGGTATCGTAGCCCAAGAGGCTGAGCCAGCCGATATTGCTGTCTTCCCAACGGTAATCGGGTTGCAAAGCCGAGGCGGCTAAACCGTCGGTCTTGGTACAAATTACATCCGTAAGCGATATGCCCTGCGCCGCACTGCTTGCTACCATTGAGCGGCGATAGGTATGCAAACGCTGGTAGGAGAACATAAAGTTGTTCGACACCATACCGCTTGTCCGCATCGGGTCGCCCACCGAGAATACCCACGAGAACTGCGGGACAACAACGCCCTGTTTGTCGTACCACTCATCTGTACCTACTTGGCGTGTGCGGTCGTATTGACCGTCAAGCGTGAGCATAATCTCCATGCGTCGATAGACGCCCAAGCCTGCGGGGTTGTCCTTAACCGCTGATGGGTCGCCCCCCACAGCCGTCATAGCACCGCCCATACCTACATAGCGTGCCGTCCCCGTAAGCGATTGCTCGCTCAAGCGTTGCGTATCTTGCGCAAGCGTACTGCCCACCGAGGCGAGCAACGACAGAGATACTATGGCAAGACGGGTTTTCATCTAATAGCGGCGAATAATGGCACGCACTTGCGTGGCTTGGTCGAGCGTACTATCCTCTACGAAAGTAATCACGGCATAGGTGAACTCGCCTGGGTGGTAGGCATCCGTCCGATACGTATAAAGCAGGAGTTCGGGCGTTTCTTCTTCGTCCTCCTGCTCTGTATAGACCTTGTTATCAGCCGTATAGTCGGCAGACGAAGCCCCTATAGCGTCCCAATAGTACACATCATCGAGATAGTCGTCCGCCTGCACCGATACGCCCAAGCATACCGACAGGAACAAAAGGACTATGAACAGACGCTTACACACGGGGCAGTTTTTTTTATATCTTACGAAATCCGATAATCTCCCGCACTTCCTCTATGGTCTGCTCGGCACGCGCACGGGCACGCTCCGCCCCGTCACGCAACACTTTGTCGAGGTAGGCATCGTCGCTCTGGTACGCCAGTATCTTCTCGCGTATCGGCGCACAGAAAGCGTTGATGTCTGCCGCCAACTGCTTTTTCATATCGCCATAGCGGATAGTCATGTGGTTGTATTGGTCGTCGAAGTAGTCGTAGGTCTGCTTGTCCGACACCAACTCCATGAGCGTGAAGAGGTTCTGTATCACCTCGGGTTTCTCCTGATTGAGGCAGACAGGTCCGGCGTCCGTTACGGCTCGCATCACCTTGGTCTTAATCGTCTTCTCGTCGTCGCAGAGGTAGAGCGCATTGCCCTCCGACTTGCCCATCTTGCCCGTTCCGTTCAGACCCGGCACCTTGACGGCTTTCTGATTGAAATAGAACGACTGCGGCTCCTTAAAGTACTCTACGCCATAAATGCGGTTGAAGCGGCGGGCGCAGAGGCGTGCCATCTCCATGTTCTGCTCCTGGTCTTTGCCGACGGGTACTTTGTCCGCCTTGTGCATCAGGATGTCGGCCGCCATAAGCGTCGGATAGGTCAGCAGCCCCGCATTGACATTGTTGGGGTTCTGACGCACCTTCTCCTTGAAACTCGTAACACGCTCCAACTCACCGAGATAGGTATTCATATTGAAGTAGAGGTACAACTCCAGCACCTGCTTGACATCACTCTGCGCATAAAGCGGGGCTTGCTCGGGGTCGATACCGCACGCCAAGTACTCGGAAAGGATGGTCTTGACCGAACGGCGGATATTGTCGGGGGTCGGATGAGTAGTCAGCGAATGCCAATCGGCAATAAAGAACATACAATCATACTCGTGCTGCATTTGCACGAAACTCTTTACTGCGCCGAAATAGTTACCCAAATGCAGGTTGCCTGTCGGGCGAATGCCACTGATTACTCTTTCCATTTCTTTCAATTAGTGATGATTAACGATTACTATGCAGGGGTTTGCCTTGCGAACCTCTTCCCGTCCGTGGGGGCTTTTTATTCCGCTCCCTCTATGGGCAAGCCGCGGTTGATGCGTTGGTCCAATGCCGTCAGAGTCTCCGTATTGGCGACACCGGGGATCTCCTGGATCTTCGAGTTGAGCAACTCCATCAAGTGCCGGTCGTCCTTGGCATACAACTTAATCAACATAGAATAGGCACCTAAGGTAAACTGCGACTCTACCACCTCGGGAATACCCTCCAATGCGGCACTCACCTCTTTGTACATCGATGCCTTGGTAAGCATAATACCCACATAAACGCAAAGCTGGTAGCCGAGCATCTTGGGGCTCACCTGGTAGCCCGAACCGACTATCACACCGAGGTCGAACATCTTCTGCACACGCTGGTGGATGGCCGCACGGCTCACACCGCATATATCGGCAACCTCCTTAAAGGGGATGCGGGCATTACGCGTGATGATACGCAGTATCTTACGATCTAATTCATCTATCTTTTCCATTATTCTCTTGTTTGTGGATTGGGATTAGTTATGGTGTTGTTTTTTCTTCAAATCGCCTGCAAAAGTACTGCATTTTTTGTATATATGCAAGTAAAAGTGTACTTTTGCACATTATTTTGCGAACGAAATGACAGATTGATACAATGACGCTGAACGACTACATCGAGCAACACACCACGCCGGAGAGCGATGCGCTGGCGACTATCACCCACGACACAAACCTGAATATCCTCAACCCGCACATGCTCTCGGGGCAGGTGCAGGGGCGTTTTCTCGCCATGCTGAGCCGTATGGTGCGCCCGAAGCATATTCTCGAGTTGGGTACTTTCACGGGCTACTCGGCACTGTGCCTCGCAGAGGGACTGGCAGAAGGCGGCACGCTCGATACCATCGAACATAACGATGAATTGGAAGACACCATCCGCCACAACCTCTCGCTCTCGGAACTCGGGACAAAAGTACGGCTGCATATCGGCGATGCCAAAGCCATTCTCGCAGGCGAACTCCGCCACGGGCAGTACGAATTGGTGTTTATCGATGCGGACAAACGGGAGTACACGGCGTATATAGAGGGGGTCTATCCGCTGGTACCCGTGGGCGGGTGGATACTGGCAGACAACACGCTCTGGGACGGGCATATCATAGAGGCGGCATACGACAAGGATGCACAGACGCTGGGACTCAGACGGTTCAACGACCTGCTTGCCGCCGACCCGCGTTTCGAGCAAGTGATTCTCCCCCTCCGCGACGGACTGACCATCATAAGGAAAGTGAAATAACCCTCTCCGCATACCCCACAGCACACGGCACAGCCCCTGCATACGAAAAGTATGTCGGGGCTGTGTCGATATAGACTATAGCCATAGCGAAGCCTTTACCGTCCCTTTGTCCAAAGTGCTTAATGCTTCGGTAATGATTCATAGTTAATAGCATCAAAGTAGTACAAAAATAACATTCAAATAGGACAAAAATAGTTGTACTGTCCAAGGAAAAATGCCATTTTTCAGTACTCAAAAATCAATCTCCTTGTGAAGGATACCGGAACAAGGGGAGGAGAGAGAGAGGGCTTCCAAGGAAAAATGCAACACAAAAAGTGGAAGGGAATGCGAATGTTCCTCCGCTCAAAGTATGCGAACAAAAATGGAACCTATTTGGTGGGAATA
>CAVFHY010000101.1:0-5779 GCA_963622445.1 Bacteroidaceae bacterium | reverse complement strand
AGGGATAGAACAGGGAAACATGCGTTATTGGACAGTACAGATTGCTTCTCCTAACCTTTTTGCTAACTTTGCAGGAAAAGTGCAGTTGTTATTGGACAGTACACTCCAACCATTTTTGCTAACTTTGCAGGAAAAGTGCATTTGCTATTGGACAATACAGGGTTGTTATTTATTATAAGGTATGCGATTTTTAGTGTGTATTTGTTTATGTCAGCAAAAAGGTGTACTTTTGTAGCGTTTTAGATTCTGTCTCTATGACTATTCAATCGTTCTGTTTTAATCCCTATCGTGAATGTACCTACCTCGTTTGGCAGGAGTTTGGTAACCGTTCGGCACTGATTGTGGATGCGGGAATGTACGATGAATCCGAACAAACTCGCTTTGCCGCTTTTGTTGAAAAGCAGGGCTTACATCCTGTGGCTCTGCTTATTACGCATACTCATCCGGATCATGTCTGCGGTGTGGAGTTTCTGCGCCGTACCTATGGGGTGGAGCCTATTGTTTTTCCGCCGGAGGGCGTACTGACTATTCCCGATTTCAACGGTATTTCCGTCTTGCGTACGCCTGGGCATAAGGAGGATTCGGTGTGTTACTATTGGGAGCAGGAGCATTGTGTCTTCACGGGGGATACGCTGTTTGCGGGTGCGATAGGGCGTACCGACTTGCCCGGTGGTGACATGGAGACGCTGCGTCGTTCGCTTCGTCGTCTGCTGACTTTGCCCGAATCCACCGTAGTTTACCCAGGTCATGGTCTCTCCACCACTATCGGTGAAGAGAGATACAATGGGTAGAAGTATAAATTAAAATGGGTGCGTGGGGAGTTATCCCCCTCCTATAGCACACCCTATTTTGCAGCAGGGTTGAGGTTAAGAAGTCGCTATTAACCGGCGTCTCATTCCGCACTGTTTTCGAATCTCCGTTGTCCGCCTATACGAAAAATTTGGCAGTTCGGAGAATTATAGTTACCTTTGTGCAGTTTTTGTCGTGAATAGTCGAACAGAAAAATGGTGTGAAAATCACGATGAAATCGAATAAATTAAGAGGGCGATAAACGAATACCTTTCGCTCTAAAACCAACTAAATCAGAAGACAATGGAAAAAGCATCTTGTCCTTTTGTTCCGAATTTCCTGCTCGGTTGTGCAGGCGGAATACAGTACTTGAAACTGAAAAGTGCCTCGCGCAATCCGCGTAAAGCAAGTGAGAAAACATTGCGTGCCATCTTGGAATACGCCAAAGATACCGAATACGGCAAGGAGCATCATTTCGCAGATATTCTCGCTGCCCAAAATGATACGGAACTCTATTCGCTCTATCAGAAATATGTAAAACTGAATGATTATGAGGATCTTCGCCCGTATGTAGAGAAACACAAACACGGTGTGGAGAATGTGCTGTTCCCCGGCAAACCCATTATGTATGCCACCACTTCGGGTACAACCAAAGAGCCCAAATGGGTGCCTATTACCAAGGAGTACCTGAATAACATCTATGGCAAAATGACCAAGGTGTGGTTGTTCAGTTTTATCAAGAATAAGCCGAAAGTATTCACGGGAAAAATTGTGTCGATAGTCGGCAAAGTGAAAGAAGGTGAAGCACCTGACGGTACATTCTATGGCTCGGTGAGTGGTGTTACGCAGCGCGATTGCCCCGCTTTTGTCAAGAAATTGTACGCCTCTCCCGCCTCGGTGTTCTCGATAGAGGACTATACGGCACGCTACTACGCCATTATGCGTATGGGCATTGAGCGCAATGTGACACTGGTAGTAACGGCGAACCCATCGACCATTGTGGAAATGCAAAACAATGCCAACGAGTTCTTTGACGACTATTGCAATGATATTGAGCATGGTACACTCAAGGCAGAACTCAATATCCCGCAATGGATACGCGATGATATTCAGCCGTATTTGAAGCCGAACCCCGAGCGTGCGCAAGAGTTGCGTGCGCTGAAAGCAAAATATGGACAGGTGCTGCCCAAACACTATTGGCCTAATATGCAGATTCTTAACACATGGCGTTGCGGTAACACCAAGGTGTATGTGGATAAATTCAAAAACTCGTTCCCTGAGCAAATGTTGCACCAGGAGTTTGGCTACTTCGCTTCGGAGTGTCGTTTTGGGCTTGTGTTGGATGACACGCTCAATACCGTGTTGTTCCCGCATTTCCACTACTACGAGTTTATTGCAGAGGAAGAACTGGAGAGCGAGAACAAGCATTTCTTGCAACTTTGGGAACTCGAGAAAGGCAAACGCTACTGCCCGTATGTGACAACTTTTGCCGGGCTTTACCGCTACAATATGAATGACCTCGTGGAGGTGGGCGACAGTTTCTGCAACACGCCGACAGTACACATGATTCAGAAAGTAAACGGTATTGTTACGATGACAGGCGAGAAACTGAGTGAAAGTCAGTTCATAGAGGCGGTTCGTGTGGCAGAGAAGGAGACAGGTCTTGCTACGCGCTTCTTTGTGGGTTTTGCGGATATGGAGAAGTCGGCTTACGACCTCTACTATGAGTTTGCCGATGCAGCCACCACCCAAGAGCAAGCCGAACAATTTACCGCTGTGGTGGATAAGGCACTCAAAGCGGATAATATCGAGTATGCAGCCAAGCGTGCCTCGTTCCGTGTCAAAGACCCTGTAACCTATCGTCTTGTGCCGCAATCGTTTGAGAAGTTCAAGGCGGCTTGTATTGCCGAGGGCGCACGCGACGGACAGTTCAAGATGAATCTGCTGTTGCAGGACGAGAAACGCCACGCCATGTTTAAGAAACTGGTGGTGGAGTAGGCGAGGAATGATTGTATCAGTCTGTTTTTTATAGTAAACGGGGAAACAATAGAAGTCCCCTTAAGGTAATTATAATATGAACAAACCCTATTTGGACAACAATGGAAAGGCACTGCCTTATCCATGGTTGATTAACACGGTGCTATGGTTGGTAGGCGGTAGCCAGACCGTTCGTCTGCGTTTTTGGAGTCGCCATCCTCGCCATGCGGCAGAAAAGACATTGCGTGATATACTCAATATCTCGCGCGACACCGTCTATGGACGCGAGCATCATTTTGATATCATTCTCTCTGCCACCAATGCAGACGACTTGTTCCGTCTCTATCGGCAGTATGTTCCGGTGAACGACAGTTTCGAGACGCTGCGCCCGTATGTGGAGCGACACAAGAACGGCGAAGAGAATGTGCTGTTCCCCGGTAAGCCCGATATGTATGCCACCACTTCCGGTACTACCTCGGAGCCCAAATGGATACCGATGACGCATAAGTACCTGAAAGATGTGTATGGCAAGATGTCGCATATCTGGACATGGAATTTCGTCAAACACCGTAGCCGTATTTTTGCAGGGCATATTTTTCCTATTGTGGGAAAAGAGTTGGAGGGCTATGCGCCTGATGGTACGCTGTTTGGGGCGGTCAGCGGTGTGTTGGTGCGTGATATCCCGTCCATCATCAAGAAACACTATACTGCGCCGGCTTCGGTGATGTCGATAGGCGACTATTCCGCCCGCAACTATACGCTCATGCGCCTCGCCATGCAGCACCGTGATGTGACGCTGTGGTCGACGGCCAACCCCTCTACCATATTGGAACTTCTGCGTACGGTGGATGAGTATGCCGAAACGCTGATAGACGATATCGAGAAGGGAACCCTGAGTTACGATTTTGATATATCGGAATATATCCGTGATGAACTCGATGCCTATATGCAACCTCGTCCCGAGCGTGCGGAAGAACTCCGCCAAATCCTCAAGGAGAAAGGAAAACTCGAGCCGAAAGACTTCTGGCCGTGGTTGCAATATCTCTCTACATGGAAGTGCGGCAACACGAAGATATACATGGACAAATACATGAACGCCTTCGATTGGAGCAAGACTTTCTATCAAGAGTTGGGGTATATCGCCACGGAGTGCCGCTTCGGCTTCTCGCTCGATGAGACCAACGAATCGGTGTTGTTCCCGCAGTTCCACTACTACGAGTTTGTAGCAGAGGATGAACTCGATAGTCCCAATAAACATTTCCTGCAACTCAATGAGTTGGAGCAGGGCAAACGCTATTGTGCGTATGTGACGACCTACTCGGGCTTGTTCCGCTACAATATGAACGATTTGGTCGAGGTAGGTGGTAAATTCTATAAGACACCGACAGTGCACATGATATCCAAGGTGAATGGTATCGTGTCCATGACGGGCGAGAAACTCTATGAGCCGCAGTTTATCGAAGCGGTGCACGAGGCGGAGGCAGAGACGGGCATTAAGACGAAGTTCTTTGTCGGCTTTGCAGATGTCAAGGAGTCGCTTTACCATTTCTACTACGAGTTTATGGACGAAGCCATCGGGCAGAAAGAGGCGGATGAATTCACCAAGGTGGTCGATAAACACTTGCAAGAAATCAATATCGAGTACGAGTCGAAGCGGGCATCTTTCCGTTTGCATGCTCCGCAAGCGCATATTTTGCTCAACAATGCGTATGCACGCTTCAAGGCCGCTTGCCTGAAAGATGGTTTCCGTGATGGGCAGTTTAAGTTCAACTTGTTGATGCAAGACGAGAAGCGTCGCAATAAGTTTAGCCTTATCGAACGACTCGAGACGGGGTATGACAACTTGGCGAATCGCATTCTGGAGCAGGCGAACAAGATAGACGACCAGATGACGCAGCGTCGTATCGAGCGGCATAAACGCGCCGTGGCACGCGAGCGTAAGCGTGCCGAGGAGAATAAGAAGCGTCAGGAGAAAAAGCAAACGAACCGACATGACGCTTCCGCCGATAGATAGACTTAGCCCGGAGATCAAAGCAGTGGTTTTCGATCTCGACGGCACGCTCTACGACAAGCACTGCTTGCCCCGCTATCTTGTGTTGCGGAATGGGTGGGCATTGCCTTTGTTAGTGGCAGAGCGCAAGACACGCAAGCAATTGCGTGGACAGTATTTCGGCTCGGAGGATGCATTCTATGATGCTTTTTTTGCAGCGATGAGCAAAGGACATTTGTTTTCCGAACGCATAGCACGCCGTTGGTATTTCGGCTACTATATGCCCTCCATGGTGCAAGTCATTGCCAAACATTGTCGGCAGAATAGTGGAGTAGGAGAGTGGTTGTCTGTCTGCAAGGAGCGACATATTTTAGTGGCAGTCTATTCGGACTATGGTTGCGTAGAGCAGAAACTGCACGCTTTGGGGTTGTCCGTAGAAGACTTTGCGTATATCGTATCTGCTCCCGAACTCGGCGGCCTGAAACCCGCCAAAGAATGTGCAGAACAAGTACTGGCACATTTGCAAGCATTGGCACAGTCGTCTACAACAACACAGCCCATAACAGCACAATCGCCCATAACAGCACAATCTTGTCTATTCATAGGCGATCGCACCGACACCGACGAGGCATCCGCCCGTGCTATAAGTGCAAGTTTTGCCTTGGTGCAATAACGACCAATACGATTTGCCTATCAGCAATAAGAGTTGTACATTTGTATTTGTAAGGTCCGAATAAGTTACACTATATTTTTCTTTTTCTATGTTAGTACTTATCGATGGTATCAACTACAAGTTGAATGAAACAGATCATACTGCTGAAGTATGCAAATTGTCCGATGGTAAATATAGTGGCGATGTTACAATTCCGTCCACTATAGTGTATAAGGGTATAGTTTATAGCGTAACGACTATTGGAAGTCAGGCTTTCTCTTATTGCAGGGGTCTTACCTCTATTACTATTCCCGAGAGCGTAACAAGTATTGGAAATGTTGCTTTCTGGAATTGCACGGGTCTTACATCTG
>CAVFHY010000100.1:0-6027 GCA_963622445.1 Bacteroidaceae bacterium | reverse complement strand
AGGGGATTAGTATAGTGGGGCGTTGGAATGGATTGTGATAGTGTGGTAGGGTGTTGGAGTAGTAAGGTATTGGAATAATTCATATAGGTATAAATCAAAAAAATAAGGTAAAGTATGAAGAAAATCTCCTCTCTGTTGTTGGCGGTTTGCGTATTTTGCTCCGCATTCGCCGAAGTTACTCCGCTCGAAGTAGCGGAAGGGGTTGCTCCCAAGGGTGCAACGCTGCAGAAATATGCGCCCGCTACGCTCGAGCCATCGGCTAAGGTCGCTCTTGAGAAAAAGGCGGCACAGCAAGTCCATAAGACCAAGACGGGCAAGAAAAAACTTATTTTCACACCTGCGGCTGCCACGGCTGTGGCAGAGACGATCACTGTCTCCGGCAATATAGCACTTACCAAATACGACGGTGAGTTCTACTACGAGATAGAAAACGACGACTACTGCGTAGTGTTGGATATCTATTCGGAAACACTCGCCGGTACTTTTACCGAAGAAGACCTCTCCTCGTGGTATTCGGGCGTGATAGACTATACTGCGGATGATACCTACAACATCACCACCGCTTCGATTACCGTTACCGGCGATGTGACTACGGGTATCGACCTTTCGGCAACGCTTGTTTGCTCCGACGGCAATACCTACAAGGTACTCGGGCATAAAGACAAGTTGCCTACACCCAAGGACACGGTTACGCTGTCGTTTGGCACTGACAAGGCGGCTTTCTACGATGGCAAGTCGGTAGCGCAGTTCTATGCACGCGACCTCTTCCCCGCCGTATCGGCAGACAGTATCTATGCTACGATTGCGTTCAGCCGTACCCAAAAGGACATCACGGGCGAGTACGACGACAATACCGTTTATACCATGGGCTGCTATGTGGCCTACTTTGGCGAGGACACCACCATTGTCGATTATCTGGAAGACCAGATCAGCGTGGTCGTTAGCGAGGCAGACAGCCAGTACACCTGCAAGGCAGCGTTCCTCGGGGTGGATACTATTTACTACCAACTCACTTTCGTTACCCCTGTGCCGGAGCCTCTCAGCCCGAAGACATACGTGGACATCTGGGCGCACAACCTCGAGGTAACTGACCTGACGGGTTTCTTCGGGTTGGCTATGTTCGAGGCAAGCAACGATGAGTACGAGGTCTATTTCGGTGTCTATACCGACTCGATCTACGGCACCTTCGATACCTACGACCTTTCTAACTATTCCTACATTATTCACGGTACGGATACCCTCTCTGTCTTGAGCGGCGACTTGCAGTTTGAGAACTGGGGCGGGACGGATATGTTGGCAGGTACGATATTGGCAAGCGACACCATTGCTTACTTTATCATGTGCGACTGGGTGGCTCCCGATGCCAAAGACACCGTGAAGATCGATTTCGACGAGGTGGGGCAAGGACTCTACTACTCAAGCGACGGCGACATCTACCTCTATAACGAGAATAGCCAGTATATCGTTGCACTCGATATCTATACCGACTCCGTAGGCGGTGAGTTTACCAAGGACGACCTCTATACCTACTACTCGCTTGTGGCGGTTATCAACGGTACGGATACCACTGCTTACGAGGTGCTGACCGCAGATATCAAGATTGTGGACAAGGGCAATTCGCTCTGCTCGATAGAGGCAAATATCCTGGCAGGCGACACGATCCTCTATCAGATTACCTCTTCCTATGCATGGGAAGTTAAGAAGCAGGGATTGGACTACGATGCACAGTCGGGCGAACTGACGCGTACCTTCACGGGGGCAGATCATACGACTGTTGACTACTATGAAGACGACAATGTCATCACCTTCTTAGTACGCAGCGCAACGGGTGCAGACGAACTCTATCTCGAGTTCTTCCTCCCCGCCGGTGTATCCACTCTCCCCGCAGACACTTATCCGATTGACAAGTCCGAGGCAGAGAATACGGTCTATGCAAGCGACGGCGTGGATAGCGAGGGCTATGTCTATCCGTCCTTCTATGCGACCTTCAATCCGACTACGGGCTATATCACGACACCGCTCTATTTCCTCGAAGAGGGTACGGTAACAGTAGAGTATGTAGGCGAGAACCTGAAGATTACCGTTGAGGCGGTTAACTCGTTCGAAGTACCCGTACATATTGTTTACGACGCTTCGCTGACGGCTATCGAACAGACAACAGACAATGTTTCGGCTGCGAAGTTTGTCCGCAACGGCAAACTCTATATCCAAACGGCAGAGCATCTCTACGATGCAACCGGTACGCAACTGAAATAATTCATTTCCATTTGAGTTAGTGAGGGACACCCCCGTTTGAGCAATCAAGCGGGGGTGTCCTGACGATTATGTGCGGGGGAAAATGCATAACATGTTTGTATATTCGGAATAATATGCCTACCTTTGCAGGGTTTTCGCTGGGAATACAGTGTATCGTTGTGCCTGTTCTCGTTCGTCGGGCATCTGCCCAAACGCAGGCAACTGTCCAAACGATAGTATCTCCAAACAGATAGTATTTGCGGAGAGAAAGCCTTTGCGAAAACAACGGCTTTTGCAAAAACTATACCCTTTGCGAAAACGCAGAACAGGCAAACAAATACCTGACAAAGGGCAAATAAATAACTAATAAAATATGGGTATGAAAAGATTTTCCTTCTTTTTGATGGCGCTGTGCGTACTGGGTACCGCCTCCGCCGAGTTCGGTCCGCTCGAAGTGGCGGACTTGGCAGCCTCGAAAGCGGCTGCTGTAGCAAAATACGCTCCGACTTCCAATCCTGTGGGCAAGCAGGCCTCCTTTGCCGCACAGCGCAAGGAAGCACTATTGGCAGCCGCTGAAACGGTCGCTATCGATGGTGCGCTTACGGCAGAGCAAATCCCCGGGTATGACGAAGAGGAAGAATGGTGGGTAGTCATTACCACAAAGGCGTACAAGGTAGAGTTCGACATCTACAGTACGACGCTGGCAGGTACCTATACTTTGGAAGATGTAGATCCCGAATATACGGTTATCACCGACTTGACCGGAGAGAAAGAGAAAACAATCTATCTATCTGCCCTCTCGTTTACCATTACCCAGGATGTTGCTGCAGATACGATCGACCTTGTTGGCACGGCTACGGGCAGCGACGGAAAGACCTACACCATACACGGGCATAAGAACGCCTTGCCGCAGCCGAAGGATACCATTCGCCTTACCTACAACGAGGCGGTATTGACAGAGAATAACAGTGATTTCCAACTCTATGGCGTCGGGGTGTTTCCCGAAATAGGTACGGATAGCGTCTATACGAAACTCTCGTTCTATAAGAGCGGAAAGAGTATTGTCGGCTCATACGAGTATAAAAACCGTACTTCGTTGTATGCCAATTTCGTGTCGTATCAGGGCAAAACCATTCTCTCGTGGGAGAAACTGAATGCAACCATTACTATCGACAGCGGTCTTTATGTCTGCAAGGCGGAGATATTCGGTACAGACTCCATTCTGTATCAGATCACGCTCTATACTGACGCGCCCGAACCATTGAAACCGAAGAAAACCGTCGATTTCTGGGCAACGAACCTGAGTATAGAGGACGGCACCGAGTATATCGGTATGGCGATATTCGAGGCAAGCAACAGCGAGAACTATGCGTTCATCGGCGTATCGACCAGAACACTCTATGGTTCTTATACGACGGACGACATCTCACCGTCGTCTGTGATCATTGCGGGAAAGGATACGCTCTCTATCTTGGAGGCGAAACTCACTTTCGAGAACTGGAACGACCAGGATATGTTCTTCGGAACGGTGATAGCGAGCGATACCGTGCAGTACAATATCCTCTTCTCTTGGGAAGCCCCCGAAGCAAAGGACACGGTCTCGATCGCCTTTGCAGAAACGGGCGAGGGCGTTTATTCGGAGAACGGTAAGACCCTTCTGCTCGTGAACCAAAACGAGCAGTATGTGTTCTCCCTCGATATCTCTACCGATTCCGTAGGTGGTGCGTTCACCGAGAAGAACCTCAACACCAACTCCTACATCCGTCTGCTTTCGACGGAGGAATCTGCGTTCGTCGCATTCCTGACGGCGGATGTCAAAATCACGGATACAGGCAACAATACCTGCTCTGTAGTAGCCGACATCTTAGGAGCCGATACGATATGGTACAAGGTCTCTTCCTCTTTTGTCTATACTGTCAGCAAGCAAATGAAGTATGATTCGGAGTCGGACGAACTTGACCGTACTTTCACAGGCGCCGATGAGATTACCATCGCCCCCGTCAAAGGCGTGAATGTCATCAATGTACTGCTTCGCAGTCCGTCTGCTATGGACCTGATCTATGTGGACTTCTATGTATCGGAGGGTGTTACCACGCTTCCCGCAGGTGTTTATCCGATAGATCACTCCAAAAAAGCGAATACGGTCTATGCCTGCGACGGCGTAAAAGACGGTTCGCTCGCTCCCTCGTTCTATGCGCACTTTACGGAAGAGGGCAAGGTGGCGACACCGTTCTACTTCCTCGAGAGTGGCACCGTTACGGTGGAATACAATGGGGAAAATACGAAGATCACCATCGACGCCAAGAACTCCTACAATGTACCGGTTCATATAGTCTATGACTCCTCGTTGACCGCCCTCGACCACACTACCGAGACCGTTCCTGCTGCGAAGTATATCCGCAACGGCAAACTCTATATCGAAGCCGCCGGTCGTATCTATGACGCTACGGGTGCAGTGCTGAAATAACATCGGCAAAAGGGCCATACCCCGCCAAAAAGAAAATATACACAGACCGCCCCCGCTTGAGCAAATCAAGCGGGGGCGGTCCTATGAATGACTATTCAAGTATAGTGCCCGTCACCCCGTGGGTGTGGATGTCCTGCGGAATCTCCGCGAACCGTCTGTCCTTTCCCCTATTGCTTCCGGGCAACCACGATCGTTACGGCGGTTACGACAAGCAGAATACCGATGATAGAACGGGTGGTAAGGTGTTCGCCGAATACCATTACCCCTATCAGCACGGCGGTGATAGGCTCCATAGCACCCAAGATAGCCGTCTGTGTCGAGCCGATATACTGTATGGCGAGTGTGGTCAGTACGAGCGAGGCGGTGGTGGGCAGCAGTGCCGAGCCGAGGCTGTACCCCCAGTGCAACCCCGCAGGCGTGGCGATATGCCCTGCGCAAGCGAGTATCAGCGCGAGCAGTACCGAGCCAAAGAGAATGACATAGAAAGTAACCTTTGCGGATGCCAGGTGCGTGATATGCCCTTTGTTGATGAATACCAGATAGACCGCATAGGTCAGTGCCGACGCCAGCGAGAGTACCAGCCCCTGCCAACTCGCATGCACCTCCCCGTGCAGTTCGCAGAGTACGCCGATGCCTACCGACGCCAGCACCATACAACCCCATACGACCCACGATACCCGTTCGTGGAAGACACCCGCCATAAGCAGTGCGGTCATAATAGGATAGACAAAGAGTATCGTACTCGACAGCCCTGCGTCCATGTAGTTGTAGGAGAGGTAGAGAAAGAGCGAGGAGAGTGCCATCAGGCTGCCGAGAATGACGAGTTGCAAGGCTTCGTCTTTCGACAGGCGGAAATCCGTACGCCCGCAGAGCATCAGCGCAGCAAGCATAGGCAGGCTCAGTATATAACGCCAGAAGATGACAGACAGCGGATCCATACCGTCTGCGAGCAGGGGGAGCGCAAAGAGCGGATTGAGTCCGTAGAAAGCGGCACCTGTGATCCCCATCAGGTAGCCGAGTGCTTTGGTTTGTTTCATGTCGTTGTGCAAAAACAGCTGCAAAGGTACTGCCTTTTTGCGGATTGTACACGATAATGATGTGGTTTTTGTGTTTTTTTTACTGCTATTCTTGTGTATTCGCAAGAATAGCAGTACTTTGCAACGGAATACAGAAGGAATAGCACGAAAGGAATAGCATGAGAAGTACCACATAGGCGTAAACCATGCATAGTACACATTTTCAGGTGTTTAGTCCGTTTTTATCGATTTGAATCGATTTGAATCGATATCTTTTGTGCATTTTATCGATTTGTGTCGTTGCAAAAT
>CAVFHY010000099.1:0-6144 GCA_963622445.1 Bacteroidaceae bacterium | reverse complement strand
ACAGATAGCGACAGAACTGGGTGTGCATATATCCACCCTCTACCGCGAGTTAAACCCAAGTCAACCTATCTTAGTACCAAACCCCAAAATAGTCAACCAAAAACGGGACATGACATATATCTGTCTTCCGAAATGCGTTACCAACTCGTTAGGAACTCGTTACCAACTCGCACCTGTCTCACCACCAACACACGCAAGGCGAACATACGCAAAGCGAACATACGCGATAGCGAAAATACGCAAAGCGAACATACGCGACACGAATATACGCGACAGCGAATATACGCAATAGCAAACATACGCAAAGCGAGCATACGCGACAGCAAACATACGCAAAGCGAACATACGCAAAGCGAACATACGCGACAGCGAAGAGCGAAAGCGAAGCCTGCTGCATTTTGGCACTATTGTTGCATACATAGGAAAAATTATGTATCTTTGCTGACCGAAAAAGAGGATATACAATGAAAGACAGACGGGAATTTATTATCGCCAAGGCAATGGAACTCTATGCCCTCGACGGATATAACAATGTGTCCATCACCGATTTGCAGATTGCCCTCGATATGGGGCGCGGCACGCTCTACTATTATTTCAAATCGCAGGACGAACTCTTCCAAGTCTGCATGGAACGCTATTTCCTCCGCCCCAAGCAGGCGGCATTGCAACAGCCCGACACAGTGCTCGTCCCTGATATGATACAGGCTATGCTTGGTTACTTAGATAGTCTAAACGAAGCATTGCAAACTTTCGACAACAAGAACATCAATACGAGCAATGTGGTCAACCTGATGTTCACCGCCTACAACCGTTTCCCCGGTCTGTCGCGAAAAGCAAAGCGTCTATTCACCAACGAAGTGGAACTATGGAAGAAAGCCCTGCGCAACAGCGTACGGGCAGGACTGGTGCGTTCTGATGTCGATATCGACCTCACGGCACTGATGTTCACCCATATCAAAGACGGCTACGACAGCGGACAATACGGCATCACGATGGACTTCACCATCTTCCCCAAGCAGTACAACTACCTCTACGAACTGATACAGCCCCGCTGAGGACATAGATGGCAGACCACTGCGTGCTGTTTCACTGTCAGAAATCAGACTGCGCAGCCCTTGTAATGGTCTTTCCTGGAGAAATAGGCACAAGACTGAACAGCCGTTCAAATAAAAAGCACTACCTTTGCCAGCGAACATACAAAAAGTTCCTCCTAACGAACACGGGTAAAAAACGCGTAACAAGACAACATATACTAACAAAATATGGCAACAAAACACTATTTGGCGTTCCTTGAAGGAACCATGAAAAAGCGCTGGAATGAGTTGGCATTGGCTGATATTGATAGCGACAACAAGTACACTTATGCCCGACTGGCAGAGCAGATTGAGCGTCTGCACACCACCTTTGAGGCATTGGGTATTAAAGAGGGCGACAAAGTGGCTCTCTGCGGACGCAACTGCGCAAATTGGGGCGTTACTTTCCTCGCTATTGAGACCTATAAAGCAATTGCGGTCAGCATTCTGCCTGATTTCACAGGCGAAGGAATTCACAACCTTGTGAACCACTCGGAGGCAGCACTGCTTTTTGTAGGTCCAAATGTAAAAAAGAAGATTGCTCCCGAAGAAATGCCGAACCTAAAAGGCATTGTCTTCATGGATGACTACTCGCTGTTCTACTCGGCAAGCGAAGAAGTAGAGAAAGCCTACAACGCTGTGGATGCCCTATTCAAGAATAAGTTCCCCAACGGTGTACAACAATCGGATGTACATTACCCCACCGACAACATTAATGACCTGGCACTCATCAACTATACCTCGGGTACGACGAGTGCGCCGAAGGGTGTTATGCTGACACACCTTAATCTAAGCGGCAATGTAGAATTCGCCTGCCAGCGTATTCCGCACCGTCCGGGTGATAAAGTGCTGTCGATGCTGCCTATCGCACACATGTTCGGGCTGATGTTCGAGTTCCTATATCAAGTATGTGACGGTGCGGAGACCTATTTCTTGACCAAGGCACCTACCCCATCAACGCTGATGAAGGCCTTTGCACAGGTACATCCGTTTATGATTCTGACTGTGCCTCTCGTTATCGAGAAGATTGTCAAGAAGAGCGTTCTACCTACTATCAACAAGCCGATAATGAAAGTGCTGTGGCATACACCGGGTATTAAGAATGTCATCCGCAAAAAGGTGAACGACAAACTGATGGCGGCTTTCGGCGGCGAGTTGCGTTACCTCATTATTGGTGGTGCTGCACTCAACCAAGAAGTGGAGCAATGCCTCAAGGACATCAAGTTTATCTACTGCGTGGGCTATGGTATGACCGAGTGCGGACCGCTTATCTCATACGAAGATTGGTTCAATTTCGCATTCCACTCTTGTGGCAAGGGCATTCCACAGTGCCAAGTGCGTGTTGATTCGGAAGACCCGCAGCACAAGGAGGGCGAACTGCAAGTGCACGGCGTCAATGTAATGCAAGGCTACTACAAGAACGAGGAAGCCACAAAAGCGGTATTCACGGAAGACGGATGGATGCGTACCGGAGACCTCGGAATTATTGACAAAGACGGCAATATTTTCATCAAGGGGCGCAGCAAGAACATGATTCTTGGTCCTTCGGGACAAAATATCTATCCGGAAGAGATTGAGGATAAACTCAACAACCTGCCCGGTGTAGTAGAGTCTGTCGTGGTGGATCGTCAAGGCAAATTGGTAGCACTGGTTTATCCGGACAATACCCCAGAAGGCAAGAAACTTCTTCATGGAGCAACCACATTCAACGAGCTGATGGAGCAGAATCGTAAGGAGCTCAATAAGTTGCTGCCTCAGTACAGCCAAATAGCCGCTATAGAACTCGTAGCAAACGAGTTTGAGAAGACTCCAAAGCGCTCTATCAAGCGTTTCATGTATAAGTAGTGCAATTCACTATATCCATTTGTAAGTGTGCAAGTTTGTAAATTCATTCTCTCCCCTATTTACAGATTTGCACACTTTCTTTTGTACCCTGTCCCTTTTACAAATTGACCCACTTACCCATTGAATACTCCGTCTTCCATTGTCGCTCGTCAGCGTACATTCTTTGCCTCGGGCAAGACGCTCGACTATGCTTTTCGCAAGCAGATGCTTCTTCGTCTTGACGAGGCCCTACACCACTACGAGAAGGCTCTCACAGAAGCCCTCCGGACGGACTTGCACAAGTCGTACGAAGAGGCATACCTGACCGAACTGAGCATTGTCTATGGCGAGATACGCAACCACCTGCGCCATCTCTCCCGTTGGATGCGCCCCGAGCGTAAGTTCACACCGCTGCACCTCTTCCCCTCCCGCAGTCGGATTACAACCGAACCACTCGGTACGGTGCTGATTATGGCGCCGTGGAACTACCCCGTGCAACTCCTGCTCAATCCGCTCATAGGGGCAATCTCTGCGGGATGTACGGCAGTACTCAAGCCTTCGCCCTATACGCCCCATGTCTCAACGGTGCTGGCGGAACTGATCCGCACCACTTTTCCAGACGAATATATCGCACTCGTCGAAGGGCATCGGGATGTGAACACTGCCCTACTCGGGCAGCGTTGGGATTTGATATTCTTTACGGGAAGCCCTGATTTTGGGAAGACAGTCGCCCAAGCCGCCGCGCGTTACCTTACCCCCATGGTGCTGGAGTTGGGAGGGAAGAGCCCTTGTATCATCGACTACGACGCCGACCTTGCCACAGCGGCAAGGCGTGTGGCATGGGGCAAAGCACTCAATGCGGGGCAGACTTGTATTGCGCCTGATTATCTGCTGCTGCATAAGGACATACAGCAGCCTTTCCTCGCCCTGCTCAAGAAAGAGTTTGAGCGGCTCTTGGGTACAGACCCGCAGTTGAGTCCCCATTTCGCGCGTATCGTGAGCGACCGTGCATTGGAGCGGTTGTGCGGTTATCTGAAGGACGGAACCATCTACCATGGCGGCAAGACCGACCCGAAAGAACGCTATCTATCGCCGACTATTCTAACCGATGTACTCCCCAATGCGTCTGTTATGTAAGAGGAGATATTCGGACCTATTCTCCCCGTATTGGCGTTCTCCGACCTCGACGAGGCATTGACTTTTGTCCGCAGACGCGAGAAGCCGTTAGCGCTCTACTATTTCGGTACGCACGGCAAACAGGTACTGCGACAAACGACATCGGGCGGTGTATGCCTAAACGACACCATTGTACATATCGCCAATCACCGCCTGCCTTTCGGTGGCGTAGGCAACTCGGGTATGGGTGCCTACCACGGCAAAGACTCCTTCCTCGCTTTTTCCCACCGCCGTGCCGTGGTTGAGACTCCTACCTGCCTCGACCTGCCTTTCCGCTATATGCCCTACTCGCTCTTCCGTTGGGTAAAACACCTGCTCTAACCGATTCGTCTGCAGCGCATACACTATCCGCTCATTGCTTTCATCGAGTGGATAGCGAGTGAATAGCATATCCATTCGCTATTACTTAGGAAGATACTTAAGTCCAATAGTTCCCTATATACAATATGTGGTATATACGAGGTACGGCAATTTACGAGGTATATACGATAAATGGGCTGCGCTTTGTGGCGCAGCCCATTTATCGTATTGCAATAGTGCAAGTGTGTACTATCCCATAGCCGCAGGCAGTCCGCTTATCAATCCACCTTCTCGCCCGTAAGCGTGTAGGTCGTGTTGCCACGGAGGATATAGATCTGCCCGTCAATCAGCACCTTGCGGACTGCCGCATCGGATGCGCCCGTAGCGTCGCCGATAGCAGACGGAACAGAGACAAAAATTGCCGTCAGTTTGAGGTCTTCGGTAACCGTAATCGTACGGGGTTGTCGGTGTTGCCATCGCTCCACTGCAAGAACTGATAGCCCGTTTCAGGCGTAGCCGTGAGCACTACCTCCGTGCCGGAAGCGTAAGCGCCACCACCCGTTACCGTACCATTCTCGGCGTGGATCGTAATGGTATATTTATCTTGCGCATAAGCCTGCACGAGGCGGACTGCTCCCCCCGTCGTGGCGAGTACTTCCTTCGTCGTCCACATCCGCTCCCAACGAGAAAATGTACAGGTCGTGTGCGTCTTTCGAATCTATTGCCGTGGCAGACCAGTAGTAGCCATCCTCCTGCACATAGTGCACACCCGACATGAAGCGGAACCCCGCAGCAGGCAAAAAGACAGCACCTGCGGCTTCGAGTTGCTGCCACTCGGCAAGTGTAAAGGTCTGGTGGGCGGCATACATCTGCATCAAACTCTCACCATCTTCTGCAAAACCACTCTTGAAAGTTACACCTGTCGGGCGTTTCCTACTATCGGGCAGCAGAATAATACCATTGGCGTACTGGGTATCGCTTATTTGAATCTGCGCAACGCCTATCTTTTCACTTGCATTGGTACGCACATTGAAGAGATAGTCCCATTCCTCATAAGTTAAGGTGTAATAGGTAGTGCCGTTGCCGATGTTCTGTCCCAAATCCGCAAATTCACCATAGTAGTCGGCCTTAGTCTCTGAGTCGCTGACACCCCACTTGGCAGAACCCTCGTCACCACTCCAACCGAAAAGGTCTATCTTGTCGGCGAGAGCCGAACCGCTCTTGGAGTAACCTTCATCGTCATCATACGACGCTGTACCGCCGCTTACATTGGCAGTACCGAGTATATCGTACTGGTTCTCTGCGAACGACCACACATAGTTTCCGCTTGTTACTCCAGAGCATTGCAGGTTGCCTTGGGAGAATGCAACTTGTTTGCCGTTGGCGTCAACGGTAAAGGCAGCAGCAGAAGAAGTGCGTTCCTCAAACTCGGCACTGACGGTTACCTCGCCCGCAGGCATAGTGAAAGTATATATATTTGTTGGTCGTACCCGCTACGGCTGAGGTCGGTATCTCCGTTTCGCCTTGCAGGACGGTAATAGTCTTCAATACATAGTGCGCATCGGGCGACACGGTCAGCGTAATGGTCTCGCCTGCGGTTGCTTCCGTCTTATTGGCTGTGATAGTAGCGTGCTCGAGCGAGGGGAACGTAACCGCATATCCCACATAAGTTTGCACAAGACGGACTGCCAACCCGACGAAGCGTTCCTGGTAGCCGGCGTTCGTCTTCGACGAGCGGAAAGCCAGACGGGGGGGGGGGGGGGGGGGGGGG
>CAVFHY010000098.1:0-6296 GCA_963622445.1 Bacteroidaceae bacterium | reverse complement strand
CCGCAACTCTCACTTTTTGTGTAGGGGGCTCGTCAAAGAAAAAATGTGTTTCCTATCCCATTTTTTACGATAGTATTTAGCCCTCTTTCGGAATATACCCACTTTTACTGGACAGCAATAGTTCGGAACCGATTCGGGAATCCATAAGAATATATCCCTCTGCCTATGTCCGCCAACGCCAGCAACAGATTCTCCTGCTTATGCCCAAAATGGGTAAGATCATATTGTAGTTTCCCGCTTCGCTTTTTCGGCTTGTGCCGTATTCTCGCTGCGCGTATGGTTGCTGAAGCGTATGTTCGGCGTTGCGTAGAGATTAGTGCAAGTCGCCTGCGGAATAGCGGACGGCAAGACCTATGGCTTTGCCCAACAAACACGGCACTGCATTACCTATTTGTACCAACTGCTTGTTCTTCTTGCCCTCAAAAATAAAATCATCTGGAAATGATTGTAAGCGTGCCATCTCACGAGCCGTAAGTACACGCGGCAGTTTCGGGTGGATATTTACACCACCATGGTTCTCCTTAATGGTGCAACTGGCTTCGTTCCAAGGGCATTTTTTCCACGCATCGGAATAGCCCTTATAGAGACTTTTACCCTCTGGACACTCAATAATCCGTTTTTCCATTTCAGGCGAGTGCTTAGTCGGCACATGGTTGAAAGCGGTGTCTTCGGGGTGGTTGATGAGGTCTGCTATGGCTTGCCCCGTTGTGATATAATGGTTCGGGGATAGTATAGGCTGCGGGTGGTAGTTTTTCAGCCCCATACGATTGCCGATAAAAATAACACGCTCACGCTTTTGGGGTGTATAATAGTCTGCTGCGCAAAGTGTAGTCACATTCATTTCGTAGCCTATGGCTTTGTAGTCCTCAATGATTTTGCGCTCGACTGCTCCATTGAGCATACTGCGTAACCCTTTCACATTCTCGCAAATAACAAAGTCGGGTTGCAGATTTTTGACAATCTCGAGCATCTCCTTATACAGCGAGTTGCGAGGGTCGTCCACAATACGATTACCTGCCATAGAAAAGCCTTGGCACGGGAAGCCCCCTGCAACAATGTTAAGATGTCTGCCTGCCAATTGCTCCTTAACGGTAGCATAAAATTTGTCTTTACTTTCCTGCAATGTAATATCACCGAAGACAAAGGGATGATGAAAATTGCGCTTATAGGTATCACCCGCCTCTTTGAAAAAATCAAGTCCGCAGACACCGTTCAGCCCTGCCATTTCAAGCCCTTTACTCAAACCGCCTGCCCCACAAAACAAATCCACGAAAGTCATTTGCGAGGGTTGCGGGTGCTGCCACACAGAGGAGATGTCCGCCCAATTGACGATGTCTCTTGCAACTGGTGTAACCTCGTTTTCAAACAAACCGGTTGTGAGGGTAGTTTGTTTGTCTTTTTGCACGACAAAGGTGGCATAATCCTCTTCGCTAATGCGATAAGCCGTACCTGTTTTCTCAGCTCTCAATGCACCGGACGCAATGTATCGGCGTACTATTTTTTGAGAGGTGGACAATCGTTCTGCAATTTGCTGTATAGAATATGTAATCATTTCTTTTTCTTCGATTCTATTTGTGGTTTATAGCCCGGATATATTTTGTTAAGAATATAATCTGTGGTTTCTTGACTTATCCTTAAGGCACTGCGTCTCCGATATTCTACGGGGTCGTATTGGTAGCAGCCGACACACCCTAATTGGGAATTATACTCTTCGTCCCCCTCGTAGAAAGGATAGGGATTTCCCTCTATATTGCGTGCGTCCCAACGCTTATCGCTCCGTTTGCAGTTTTTGCAAATCTGGCGTTTAATATCATTTGCAGCTTTGCAAAGGGGTTGGAAATCTTCGATACGCTGTTGCGACAAATCGGATACCCGCATATCATCTTTGCGTCCGTCCTTATGGTCGACCTCTATTTTTGTATTTTCAGATTTCCCGTTAACGCCAAGCATAACACATTTACGCTGACGGATAGCATCTGTTATATCTTTTCGTATGTTTTGATTGAAATGTTGGTCTTTGTCCGGATTATATCCCTTCAAACGAATAGCCGTTATGGCATTCCCTTGTCCTGCTCGCTGAACCTCTACATCATATTCCTTACGCAGACGCGATGACCTACGCCCCCAACTCCAACCATTACCCAATTCCAAAGCCTTGTATTTGCCGACAAACTGAGAGGTATACACCCAATCGCTGACACCGGTTTTACTATCGGGCTGTGCCAATTCGAGGAATAAATCGACAAGATTTTGTTTTGCTTTCGCCATAATCGTATTATTTTATTTTCTTGAAAACAAAGATATATTCGTGCTTGAAAATATAGTAACCATATTTCAACGCACGGTAGCGGTGAATGGCTTCCGTCCCGATTTTGCCGCGATTATTCACCATATCCTTGACTACAATGCCTTTGAGTTGGCACTTAAAGCACATTTTTATGGCATTCATCAGGTAGAAACCTAAAGGTACGACCTCGCTGTTTTTGTAGGCATCGCCGATAACCAGGACAAATGCCCCATTGTGCTTCAGTTTATCCCACACATTGCGAACGGAATTGATATATACCTCGATAAAACGATGTACATCATCAATATGCGATAAGTCTTCGGGGTGCTCGGTAAAACGCACTATATCCATATAAGGCGGGTGCGAAAGAATAAGACTGACTTGCTCGGCACCTATCGTTTGCAGGGCGGATTGGAGGCGACGGTCGACCTCGAGCGTGTCGGTAATGTCGCAATCCTCAATGCAATAACGGATAGTATTGCACTCCGACATCTTGCCCCGTACATACGAGATAATCTGCTCGTTAATATCAAAACCGATATAATGCCGCTGAAGCGTTTCACACTCGAACAGCGTTGTGCCACTACCCATAAACATATCCAACACCACCTCATTCGGCTCGGTGTAACGCTGTATCATCTCGGAAGGTATCTGCGGTGCAAAATTACCGTGGTAGTTGTTTTCCCGCTTGCCGCCTTTGGCTCGAGGACCCATTATCCACAAACTGTCCACATTAAGGTCGATATCCTTCCAGTTTTCGTCCAACCGCATAGTGTGATATTTTGTTTCGTTTCAGTGTGCAAAGATAGGACTTTTTTTCGGGATAGGCAAGAAGAGGAGGGAATTTACAGGGCAACCGCACCAAAATCAGTAAGAGAGTTATATGGCGAATAGTGCGAATAGGGTGTTTGCGAAGGTGCTATCCTATTCAGGAAACACGGGGCGGTATCTTGTATAAATGGGTGATTTAGTGGTATAACTATTGCCTGTGTATTTTTTGTACTGCATTTGACCTGGACACTCCCCTCTATCACCCCCCATTCCGGTACCCTCCAGAGAGAGATTAGAGAGATTTTGGAGTACTAAAAAATTGCGTTTCTAAATGGAAACTATAGATAACTGCGCGAGACAGGTCGTTTTTCGGGGTGTGGATTAGTGCCAAAGAGCGGCTATTTGGGTGGCGGAATGGAGGCCGTCCAATGCGGAGGAGGTAATGCCGCCGGCGTAGCCTGCACCTTCTCCAGCAGGATATAACAAGGGCGTGGATAGGGATTGCATGGTCTCCGGGTCGCGTGGAAGGCGGACGGCACTGCTACTGCGGCTCTCCACACCTACGACGACCGCTTCGTTGGTCAAGAAACCCCGGTACTTGCGGTCAAAATCACGGAAGCCCTGACGCAGGCGGTTACCTATAGCAGCGGGCAACCACTCGTCCAAACGGCTCGGTACAATGCCTGGGAGGTAACTGCAGGCCGGGAGGTCTGCGCTCTGCCTGCCCTCTACGAAGTCGCACAGACGCTGGGCAGGCGCCTGGTTCTGCGCCCCACCGTGCAAGTACGCCTCGTGCTCCAGCCACTCTTGGAAGACCAGAGTCGGGAGCGGGTCTGAGAGCCAATCCCCGGAAGAAGAAAGGAAAGAGGCGATGTGTGAGGAGGACGAAGAGAACGAGGCGGGAGCGTTCTCAGACAAAGAAGAGAGTATGGCGGGTATGTCTTCGGGGCGGAGTTCTACGACCATACCCGAGTTGGCATAGGGCGAATTGCGGTGGCTGGCGGACATACCATTGACTACGCAACTCTCGGCACTGCTGCCTGCGGGGACGATGTGTCCGCCCGGACACATACAAAAGGAGTACACGCCCCGTCCCTCAACCTGCGTTACCAGCGAGTAGGACGCATTGCCCACCAAATCTATTACGGACTGCGGTTGACCATGGTACATCAGACGATTGATAAGCGACTGAGGATGCTCGACACGCACGCCCATGGCATAGCCTTTACACTCCAACGCTACACCTTTCTGCCACAACAGGCGGTAGGTATCGTGGGCGGAGTGTCCTATGGCGAGGATAACCGGCACACCGTGCTTCGTCCCCTCCAGGAGCGACGACAGCAGGCAGTCGTCCACTACGGTCTCGAAATGGATCTCGCCCCCGTGCGCCAAAATACACTCCCGCATGGCTTTGATGATCGCCGGCAGACGGTCGCTACCAATGTGGGCGTGGGCTTCGTACAAGACACGGTCGTCGGCACCGAAATAGTGGAACCACTCCATAACCTGCTGCATATTGCCCCGTTTCTTGCTGCGTGAGAAGAGTTTGCCGTCGGAGAATGTGCCTGCCCCACCCTCGCCGAAGCAATAGTTGCTCTCGGTATTCAGCCCGAGGTTGCGATTGAGGCGGGCAATATCGACCTTGCGGGCACTGACCTCCTTTCCCCGCTCGTAGATGACAGGGCGGATACCCTGCTCCAACAGTTTGAGCGCAGCAAAAAGCCCTGCTGGCCCCGCACCGACAATGACTGCCGAGTGCACCGCCGTATGCACATCCCGGAAGCGGGGTGCCTCGTAGAGCGGAAGGGGTGCTTCACGGGGGATATAGGCTCCGTTGTCGTCGGCGAGCAGAGTGAGCAACACTTTTAGGTTGCGTTGGCGAGCATCGACCGAGCGTTTGACCACACGGTAGCGTTGTTCGAGCGAGTGTGCCTCTTCGGGCGTGAGGGTCAGTTGACAGGTATCCATAGGCTTACTATATAGAGAAAAAGACTATATACCATTTCTCTGATATATAGTCTTTTACAGGTTGTACGAGAATTACTTCTTGAGGCTCTCCATGATCTTTGCCTCGAGTTCGTCCATCAAGTCGGGATTGTCGCGCAAGAGGTTCTTCACGGCATCACGCCCCTGACCGAGTTTGGTATCGCCATAGGAATAGAAACTGCCCGCCTTGCGCAGCACTTCGGTCTCGACGCCCAAGTCGATAATCTCACCGACCTTGGATATGCCCTCGTTGAACATAAGGTCGAACTCGGCACGCTTGAACGGAGGTGCGACTTTGTTCTTAACGACCTTAACGCGCACCTGATTACCCAGTACCTCGTCGCCGTCCTTGATCTGACCTATCTTACGGATATCCAGACGAATGCTGGCATAGAACTTCAGCGCATTACCTCCGGTAGTCGTCTCTGGCGTACCGAACATAACACCAATCTTCTCGCGTAACTGATTGATAAAGATACAAGTAGTCTGCGTCTTATTAATAGTCGCCGTCAGTTTGCGCAAGGCTTGCGACATCAGGCGGGCTTGAAGACCGACCTTATTGTCGCCCATATCGCCCTCAATCTCCGCCTTGGGCGTAAGGGCTGCGACCGAGTCGATAACCACCAGATCGACAGCGGAAGAGCGGATTAGTTCGTCCGCTATCTCGAGCGCCTGCTCGCCGCAATCGGGCTGTGCAATGAGCAGATTGTCTGTATCCACGCCCAGTTTCTCCGCATAGAAGCGGTCGAAAGCGTGCTCGGCATCGATGATAGCCGCTATACCTCCCTGTTTCTGTACCTCTGCCATGGCATGGATGGCGAGCGTTGTCTTACCCGAGGATTCGGGACCGTATATCTCTATCACACGACCGCGAGGATAGCCGCCTACGCCCAGCGCAAGATTCAACCCGATACTGCCCGTGGAGATAACAGGAATGTCTTCTATCTTGTCGTCTCCGAGTTTCATTATCGCCCCTTTGCCGAAGTCCTTATCTATCTTCGCCATCGCCAACTGGAGGGCTTTCAGTTTGTCTGCGGAGGGCTTTTTCTTCTCTTCTGCCATAGTAAATCCTTTTTTGGTTATTTGTTGCAAAGGTACGCATTTCCCACGAGATACACAACAGGGAGCAGGATTTTTTGTGTTTTATTGCCTATTTGCGGATAAATGCAAGCAGCGTCCGAAAATACCCGTTCTGCCTTTCTTCGTGGAGCATCAAGCCCACACGGAAAACAGCAGAACGGGTGTCATTCAA
>CAVFHY010000097.1:0-6462 GCA_963622445.1 Bacteroidaceae bacterium | reverse complement strand
ATTGCGAAGAAAAGCCAAACGAGATACGATACCTTATCTATGAGAACGACAAAAGAATGGGTGCACGGCGGTGCATTGTGGTCAGCAAAACAAGAGCAATAGCCAAATCCGGTTGCTACATACTTTCAATCACACAAGTTCTTGTTCCGCCGCCGTCCCCGTTCTTACACAAAAAACAGAGAAAGCGCAAGCACTTTCTCTGTTTTTTCTATTGTGATAGGACCGCTGTCGGATAGTGGGATATGACCGCCGTTGGACGGGGTTCTATATCAGCAGCAGTATCCAGATAAAGATACTGACAATCGGAGTGGCGAGGAGAATAGAGTCGAAGCGGTCGAGTACGCCGCCATGCCCGGGCAAGAAATACCCCGAATCTTTCACACCGATGGTGCGCTTCATCAGGCTCTCCATCAAGTCGCCCAGCGTACCGAAGACAACCACTATCAACGAGAACACCGTCGCCAGGAGGTAGATATTCGGCAGGCTTGTATGGCTGAAGAAATCCAGTACAGAGGGCGTACAGAGTTTGTCGAAGCAGCCGACATACGCCAAGAGCATACCCGTAGCCACAGCCACTACCGCTCCGCCAGCAAGCCCCTCCCACGACTTACCGGGACTGACACGAGGGAACATCTTGTGGTTGCCACGCTTGCGTTTGCCCATCAGGCTACCTACGCAATATGCTCCCGTATCGTTCATCCAAATCAAGACAAAGAGAGCCAACAGCAGTTTGGGATTGGCATACATCACCCAACACATCAGCGAAAACGGCATAGCGATCATCAGTTGGCTCGACCAGAAATTGCCCCAGTTGGCAATCGGGTTCTCCGCACGACGGAAGAGTTCGGAGACAAGAGCCGCAAAGAGCAACAGAAAATAGACTCCAATCAGCACAGGAATGACAATCTCGTTCGTCGAGGTAGTAATCAGCAGACAGAACGCAGAAGCGGCAAACATCAAACCGCCGGCAATAGTCGATGTCCATGTTAGGAAACGGTCGGAATGCATGAGGGTGTGCGCCTCGTGCACCGCCCACATGGTAATGATACCGAACAGAACACTGAAATACACGGGGTGTACCAAGATACTCGACACCACCAACGCCACATACACTGCGCCCGAGAGGGTACGCTGAACAAAGTTTGACATAATTTATCGGAATTATTTTGCAAAAGTACGATAAATTCCGTACCTTTGCAAATAAATTCACGAAAAAGTATGGAAAATAGTATGGAACTCAGCCTGCTCGAGCCCGAAGAACGCGAGCAATTGGAGTATATCTGGCGCCTGATACCCGCCGAAGACCGCACAGGAATCAGCCCAAGCGATGTGCTGCTCGTACTCGATGCCATGGACGATTTCCTCGAGGCGAAAGGGCTGCTCCGCATCGACGAGAAGACGGGCGAGGCAGAGTACCTCGACGGCGACATCGACGAGACGGAGCAGTTGGCGTTTGTCCAAGAGGCAGCCAAAGCACAGGGCAGCACGCTCACCTCTGTGCAGATTCAGCTCGTCATGGACGGAGAACTGCAATACGGCATCGAACAAGGCTACTACGAAGAGGAAGACTGACCCCATGGAAAAAATTGTTCGCCTGCTGAGCCGTCTGTCGCTGCGCACCCACTACCGCTTTGCGGACTACCTGCTCTACCCTGCACTCTTCTATGTGGTGCGCTATCGGCGTCGTCTCGTGGAGAAGAACCTGCGTCTCTCTTTCCCAGAGAAGACGGAGGCAGAGCGGCGGGAGATAGAGAAGAAGTTCTACCACCACCTTGCCGACATCACGGTCGAGTGCATCTACGGCTACGGTATCTCGGCCGAAGAGATGGCGGAGCGTGTCCGTTTCTCCCCGCACGAGGAAACGGTGCGCCTGATCAACCAGTACGGAAGCGTCATTGTGATGCTCGCCCACCTCGGCAACTGGGAGTGGCTGGCAGACTATAACCAGCACCTCGTCCCCGAAGGTATTGAGCAGGCGAATATCTATCGGCAGCAGACGAATGCATCGATGGATAAAACAATTGCCGCTATTCGCAGCAAACGGGGCGGCATTTTGATAGAAAAGCGCAAGATACTCCGACAGATGTTGCTGTTGCGCAAAGAGGAGAAAAAAATGCTCTTCGGGCTGATTAGCGACCAGAAACCCCGCCCCGAAGTATGCCACTATTGGACGGAATTTCTCCACCAAGAGACAGGCTTCCTCGACGGCGGCGAGGTACTGGGCAAGAAGTTCGGCTACCCCGTGCTCTATGCGCATATCCGTTGCCCCAAGCGGGGATACTACGATATAGAATTCAAAATGCTCTCGGAACACCCCGCAGATACGGCTGAGAACGAGATAACCCGCCTCTACGCCGAATACCTCGAGCAGAACATCCTCGAGCAACCGGAGATTTGGCTCTGGACGCACAACCGTTGGAAATGGAGCCGCCCCAAAAAGGAAGGAGAAACCCATGCGGTGTAGCGTCGTCATACTGAATTGGAACGGGGCGGAGATACTCCGTCGCTACCTGCCGAGCGTGGTAGAGAACACCCAAGAGGCAGACTGCGAGGTCGTTGTGGCAGACAACGGCTCTACCGACGAATCGCTGCGTGTATTGGCAGAGGAGTTTCCCTCGGTGAGGCGGATTGCGCTCGATCGCAACTACGGCTTTGCCGAGGGCTACAACCGTGCATTGTCCGCCATCGAGAGCGACTATACCGTGTTGCTGAACTCCGATGTGGAGGTCTCTCCCCATTGGCTCACTCCCCTGCTCGACTATATGGACGCCCACCCCACGGTTGCCGGGGTACAGCCCAAGATACGCAGTTGGCTGCAGCGGGAGCAGTTCGAGCATGCAGGAGCGGCAGGCGGCTATATCGACGCACTCGGCTATCCCTACTGCCGTGGACGGCTGCTCAACCGTGTGGCAACAGACCACGGACAATACGATACCGAAGCGGATGTACTATGGACATCGGGGGCATGTATGTGTGTACGAACGGCGGTGTATAAGGAAGTCGGAGGGTTGGACGGGCGTTTCTTTGCCCACATGGAAGAGATAGACCTCTGCTGGCGGCTCTGCTGCCGAGGGTGGCGACTGGTCTGCGTGCCGCAGTCGGCAGTCTATCATCTGGGTGGCGGCGCATTGCACTACGAGAGTCCACGCAAGACTTATCTCAACTTCCGCAACAACCTGCTAATGCTCTATAAGAACCTGCCTGCGAGCCGCCTATGCTGGGTAATGCCGCTGCGTTGTCTGCTCGACTATGTGGCAGCACTGCAATTGCTTCTGACGGGCAAACCACGCAATGCATGGGCGGCAGTGCGTGCCAGACTGGACTATCGGCGTATGCGCTCTTCTTTCGCTCCCGAGCGGCAAGACAACCTCGCCCACGCACAAGTACCTCTCCCCCAAGGTATCACCTCACGCTGTATTCTCATCGACTACTATTTGCTCCGTCGTCGTCCCTGATACGGTTTTGCGTATTACCCTACACGCCTTTAGGCAAAATACAGGGCTGTTTTGTTCCATATTTTTGGTGCGGTTGCCCTGGGCTCAAATGGCATAAGATTTGTGTATGTCAAGTATTTTGTGTATCTTTGCGGGCTAATTTGGTGTTATGCACACGTTAGGGAAACGAATACTTAGGAACGGACTGCTACTCATGGGCTTAGCCTATGGAGTGGTGTGCCGTATAGCCGCCCAAGTTCCCGCTGATTCCGTTGCCCTTGCTCCGATCGACACCACGGCTGCCATTTCGCCGAACGATACGGCTGTTTCCTCCGCTCCCGCCGAAAGAAAAAAGACCGCTATCGACTCGCCAATTACCTATGTGGCGAAAGACTCCATTGTGCTGATGGGCAACGGAGTTGCGCATCTGCACGGACAGAGCAATGTGAAATACGAGAAGATGGAACTCACCAGTGAGTACATCCGTGTCAACAGCGACAGCAGCATGATGTATGCCGAAGGTCGGCTCGACACCATAGAGAACGAATGGGTTGGACGCCCTGTATTCAAAGACAACCAAGACAGTTATGAGTCGGACCAAATAACCTACAACCTTAAGACCCAGAAAGGCTATATTCGCAAGGTGGTTACAGAGCAAGGTGAGGGCTATGTGATAGCCGACCGCACCAAGAAAACCGACGACAACACCATGATGATGGGGGGGGGGATGTACACCACTTGCGACCAACACGACCATCCGCACTTCTACCTGAAAATGACCAAAGCAAAGGTCGTTCCAGGCGACTACATAGCCACAGGCCCCGCATACATGGTAGTGGGCGATGTGCCTCTGCCATTGGCTATTCCATTTGGTTTTTTCCCTTTTACCAATCAGTATTCGAGCGGACTTATTATGCCGAACTTCGGCGATGATGGTACACGCGGACTCTACCTGAGCGGATTAGGCTACTATTTTGCCATAAACGACTATATGGACCTGCAACTGACAGGCGATATATATACCCGTGGCACATGGGCAGTACGCGCACAATCGAAGTATGTGAAACGCTACAAGTTCAGCGGAAACTTCAACATCAACTACCGAACGGATGTGACGGGCGAGAAGGATATGCCCGACTATACCAAAGCAACGAATTTTAGCATCCAATGGACACATACGCAAGACGCGAAAGCCAATCCGTATAGTTCATTCTCGGCGAGTGTGAACTTCTCGACCAGCGGATACAACCGAAGCAATATCAACAGTTACTACAACGCCCAACTGAACTCGGAAAACACCAAGAGTTCGACTATCAACTACACCCAGCGTTTTCCGGACAGTCCGTGGAGCCTGAGTATGACCGCCTCGGTATCCCAACGCACCAAGGACTCTACTCTATCGCTCACGCTGCCAGAACTCAGCGTTACGATGAGCCGTGTCTATCCCTTCAAGCGCAAGAAACCAGTCGGGAAAGAGAAATGGTACGAGAAAATAAACATGAGTTATACCGGGAACGGGCGTATAGCTGTCAGCAGCATCAAAGAAAATCAGTTCCTGCACTCGAATTTCTTACGCGACTGGCAAACCGGACTGAAACACAACATCCCTATCTCGGCTTCGTTCATGCTGTTCAAGTACCTGAGCGTAACGCCCAATCTGACATTGACCGACCGTATGTATTTCCAGCGAGTTGACCAGTCGTGGGACGAACAACAGCAACAACTCCAACGCGATACGACAAACGGATTCTACAATGTGTTTGACTTCAGCGTCGGTGTATCGCTATCTACGAAACTATACGGATTCTATACACCGAGCAAGAAACTATTCCCTCACAGCAAAGTGGAGAAATTTCGCCATGTGCTGACCCCGCGCCTCAGTTTCTCGTATCACCCCGATTTCGGAAAGTCTTTCTGGGGATACTACGGCTCGTACGACCAGCCCGTCTATGGGACGGATGTAGATGCTGACGGGCGTAAGATACAGAAAACCGACGAAGCAGGCAACCCACTCTATCAACATCAGACCTACTCGCGCTTCCCCAACGGTATCTATGGCAATGCGGGACAAGGAGCGGCTACTGCACTGGACTTCGGCCTCAGCAACAACCTCGAGATGAAAATTGTAAACAAAGAGGATACCACAGGGAAGAATCCATTCAAAGTAGTCAGTCTGATAGACAATCTCAGCATATCGGGCGGGTATAACTTCATCGCCGACTCAATGAACTGGAGCAACTTTGCGGTCAATCTGCGTATCAAGATACCGAAGGTGAACTATACCATCAACCTGAGCGGACAGTTTGACCCCTACATGTACGAACTCAATGCGCTCGGCACACCCGTCCGAACAAACAAGCAGTATTGGAACAACGGGCGGTTTCCGCATTTCCTCGGTACCAGCACCAGTTTGAGTTATACCTTTAACAACCAGACTTTTAAGAAGTGGTTTAGCAAGGACAAAAAGAAGGACCAAGACACCGACGACAAGAATATGGATGACATAACGGTCGGCGATGACGGAATGACACAAAACGCCAAACTCAACAAAGGGAAGGAGACCAAACAAGAAGTGGATGACGGCTATGTAAAGACCGAGATTCCATGGAGTCTGTCGGTTAGTTATACACTGCGATACGGTGCAGGAACAGAATTCGACTACGACAAGATGTACTACAAGATGGTATTCACGCACAACCTATCGTTCTCGGGCAGCATTGGTTTGGGCAGTGGGTGGAAGGTGAGCACCAGTACCAGTTATGATTTCAAGGCCAAACGCTTCTCCAGTGCTACCTTCAATGTGAGCCGAGACCTGCACTGTTGGAACATGACGGCAAGTTTTGTACCCTTTGGCCCCTACAAGAGTTACACGTTCCATATTGGTGTCAATGCATCCATGCTTGCCGACCTGAAATACGACAAGTCGAGCACCCAAAGCACCAATGCGCGTGTGAATTGGTGGTAATGAAAGAGAATAGAACACTGCGTTGCGACAGGTTCAAACGCCATTGCGGCTATTATACGCTAG
>CAVFHY010000096.1:0-6470 GCA_963622445.1 Bacteroidaceae bacterium | reverse complement strand
CGTGGGTTTTGCGCTGCAAAGATAGTACTTATTTTAGAAATATGCAAGAGGAGTGTTGATAGTTTGGGACTTATTCACCGTCTTTATAAGCAATTTCCTTACGGAACTGGGATGTTGATTATAGAATATCGTAGAATTTAGTTTGGCTTGGTATAGATTATTAGTGGGCGAAAGTTGACAAAAATCATCAACTTTCGCCCACTAATAATCGGCTATGTTTTTCGTATTCTGCTATATATCTTGTTATTACTTATTTTGTATTTGCATTTTTTCTACTCATTTCATCTCCGCTATTTCATTTGTCATTACCCATTCTCAAAACAGGAATGATAGGGCGCCTTTATTTGATTCCCTCTGTGGCTAATTGGCACAGGGCAGTTTGAATCTGTTCGTTGGCAGGTGGATTAGAAAGCAACCAATCGACTTCTTCCGAATAGTCCACATCCTCAAAATAGCACAACTGCGCACGGAACATCTTCTCGGAGAATAGTTCACCAAAGATTACTCCTGCACGGGCACTCACTTCGCTGACCGTAAAATGCTCGGAAAGCAGAAAATACAAATCAACATAGTCCTTCCATTTTGACCTCCGCCCCAATGCGTATGCTTTCATTGCTGCCAAATCCAATAGAGAAGGCAAACGGAATACACCCTCTGCGTCTTGTTTTACCTCTATCTCAAACGGGTACTGAAAGAAAGTAACTTTTACCCCATTTAGCATATAGTGCATTTGGTTTGTTTCTCGATAGATAATAGCGTACGGATAGCCCGACTGTGAAACTGATTCGTGCAGTTTCTTAGGATTAAGAGAACGGAGTTTGAACAGGTCAAAGTCAATGGACTTTCGGTGTCCGATGTAGAGGGCAATAGCCGTACCTCCGACTAAGTAGAATTCCCGTTTGAACTTCTTTACCCACGGTAAGAGTTCTATTTGTTTCTCGGATAAAATCTCGCTATGCATGGTTTTCTTTTGGAAGGTATTGAGTGAGTAGGAGTGAGAAGAAATGGCGAATAGGCGGGAAATAATTCTTTGCCTGCCGCTCAGTAGTGCTAAAAAATACCTCTGCCACATGCTGTGGGGTAAGCACTTGGAGCAAAGCGTGATAGTCGTCTAGCGTACCATAGTTCAAAATAGTTTCCACAAGAAGACTATCCGAGATGTCCTTTTTCTTATCGGCAGGCGTATACCAAAATAGATTGGCGTGCTGTTCAATAAAGGCAGAGCGGGTAAGAACAGGCGTATTCATAGCGTTGTACTTGCCTTAAACAAGTTATCTTAGTTGGGGGTTGATTATGTTCGCAAAGGTACGGTTTTATTCTGAGTTATGCAATTATTAGTGGGCGAAAGTTGACAAAAATCATCAACTTTCGCCCACTAATAACAGGTTACTATTTTTGTATTCTTCTATATATCTTATTATTACATATTCTACTATTCTACATTTTCATTCTGCTTGTATTCTATTCTTTTGAACCACTATTCTTTCAGTAATCGCTTTTACTCTCCGAATAGGTTATCCATTGTAACTACCGATTTATCCTGTTTAGGAGATTACTTTTTTGGGGCAGCGTGGTTCCCAAAAAGAGAGAGACTGCTTGACTTTTGGTCTTGCAGCCTCTCTTGGAGTTCCGCTTGCGCGTTATTATTTTCTTTCCGATAGGGGTAGCCCTTTGTCGGAAACTCTTCTATTAGTTAGTATTCTTTCGATGGGTTATCTTGGGGAGTTTCGATTACTTCACTTCCTCGAAATCTACATCTTCGGCGCCGCCATCGTTGTTGTTCGAGTTGGTAGAGCCAGTGTTGCCACTGTTGCCATTGAATCCACCGTTTTGTGCGCCGCTGAAATCAGCGTTGCTTGCACCTGCGCCTGCGCCTGCATTCTGTGCGTTGTACATCTCTGCACTTGCGGCTTGGAATGCGGTCATCAGTTCATTGTTGGCAGCCTCGCAAGCGTCGGCATCTTTCTTCTCGTATGCCTCTTTCAGTTTCTTGAGTGCGTCCTCGATAGGCGCTTTCTTGTCGGCAGGCAGTTTGTCGCCCAGTTCAGCCAGTTGCTTCTCGGTTTGGAATATCGTAGCGTCTGCTTTGTTCAGTTTGTCAATACGCTCTTTCTCGCGCTTGTCTGCCTCAGCGTTAGCCTCTGCCTCAGCCTTCATGCGCTTAATCTCCTCGTCCGACAAACCGCTCGAAGCCTCGATACGAATCTTCTGCTCCTTGCCCGTAGCCTTATCCTTAGCGGTCACATTCAAAATACCATTGGCGTCGATATCGAAGGTTACCTCAATCTGCGGTTCACCACGACGGGCAGGCATAATGCCATCCAAGTGGAAAATACCAATCTGTTTGTTCTGCGAAGCCATAGGACGCTCACCTTGCAGCACCTTAATCTCCACGCTCGGCTGGTTATCTACTGCCGTTGTAAAGGTCTCGGTCTTCTTGGTCGGGATGGTGGTGTTGGACTCAATCATCTTGGTCATCACGCCGCCCATGGTCTCGATACCGAGGCTCAGAGGTGTAACATCCAGCAGCAGGACATCTTTTACCTCGCCCGTCAGTACACCGCCTTGGATAGCCGCACCGACAGCCACTACCTCGTCGGGGTTAACGCCCTTGTTCGGGGTCTTGCCGAAGAACTTCTCTACTGCCTGTTGGATAGCAGGGATACGGGTCGAACCACCTACAAGAATCACCTCATCGATGTCGCTCGTATTCAAGCCTGCTTTCTGCAGTGCGGTACGACACGGAGCAATAGTACGCTGAATCAGGTCGTCAATCAGTTGCTCAAACTTTGCACGGGTCAGGGTCTTAACCAAGTGTGCAGGCACGCCATTCACCGGCATAATGTACGGCAGGTTAATCTCGGTCGAGGTGGTGTTCGACAACTCGATTTTGGCTTTCTCGGCAGCCTCTTTCAGACGCTGCATAGCCATCGGGTCTTTGCTCAAGTCAGCACCGCCGTTCTCGTTCTTGAATTCCTGTACGAGCCAATCGATAATACGATGGTCGAAGTCATCACCTCCGAGGTGGGTATCACCATCGGTAGCCTTTACCTCGAATACGCCATCGCCCAATTCCAGGACGCTGACATCGTGCGTACCACCACCGCAGTCGAAAACGACAATCTTCATATCCTTGTTGGACTTATCCAGTCCGTAAGCCAGAGCGGCAGCCGTAGGCTCGTTAACGATACGGCGTACATTCAAGCCCGCAATTTCGCCCGCCTCTTTGGTCGCCTGACGCTGGCTGTCGTTGAAGTAAGCAGGCACCGTGATAACGGCTTCCGTCACTTCTTGTCCCAGATAGTCCTCGGCGGTCTTCTTCATCTTTTGGAGGATGATAGCCGAAATCTCTTGTGGAGTATAGAGTCGTCCGTCGATATCCACACGCGGGGTGTTGTTATCGCCTTTGACTACTTTGTACGGCACACGCGCTATTTCGTTCGACAAGCGGTCGTAGGTCTCGCCCATGAAACGCTTGATAGAATATACGGTTTTGGTAGGGTTGGTTATGGCTTGACGCTTTGCAGGGTCTCCTACTTTGCGCTCGCCACCATCTACAAATCCCACTACCGAAGGCGTAGTACGCTTGCCTTCCGAGTTAGCAATTACGATAGGTTCGTTGCCTTCCATCACAGCAACGCAGGAGTTGGTTGTTCCTAAGTCAATACCAATAATTTTAGACATAATAGATATGTGTTAAATGGGTTAATAATTCGTTTTTGTTGCATTAGCGTTTGTGGCCGATTGTCGCTTAGCGTGGATGGCTATGCTTGTGGCTCGCTTACGCTTTCGTGGTTTGCGCAATCTGTAGGCGTTGGTCTGTTATTGTTCATCAGAGCCATCGTGCATTGCGCAGACACCCTTAAAAAGACAAACTTTGTGCCAATAGGAGAAAAGCAGGGGTTGATAGCCTATTTTGGCGTGTTCTGTCAGTCCAGGGCTGACAAATTGGCAGAACCGAGGCTATTGGCATACTGCCACGGCTGCGGTGCTTCTCCGATATGGTGGTTAATGGCTATGCGGAAAAAGGGGAACATACCCACACGGATATGCCCCCTCTTCTATAGTGTACAAATTTACAAGATACAGATACAGCCTACTCGAACGCGCCCATTTGGAGCATAGAAACCTCTTTGGGCGTTAGGTAGCGGTACTTGCCGCGTGCCACATTCTTCTTCGTCAGACCGGCGAAACTGACTCGGTCGAGTTGCATTACCTTGTAGCCCACCTTCTCGAATATACGGCGTACGACACGGTTCTGCCCCGAGTGGATCTCCAAACCGATATGCTTGCGGTCGCCCTTGGGGAACTCTAGTGCATCGGGTACTATCTTCTCGTCGTCGAGCATTACACCCTCGCGCAAGATTGCCTCGTCGGCTTCCTCAAGGTCACGGTCGAGCGTAGCGGCATACACTTTCTTCTTTCCGAACTTCGGGTGGGTCAGTTTGGCAGCGAGGTCGCCGTCGTTGGTAAGCAGCAGCACACCCGTGGTATTGCGGTCGAGACGCCCGACGGGATAAATGCGTTCGGAGCAGGCACGGCGCACGATGTCAATCACGGTGTGGCGTTCCTGCGGGTCGTCGGTGGTGGTAACGGTGTTCTTCGGCTTATTGAGCAGGATATACACCTTGCGTTCACGGCGAACGGGTTGGTCGTGGAATTGCACCTTGTCGGTAGGCAGCACCTTGGCACCCAACGAATCAACGATTACCCCATTGACCGATATGACGCCTGCCTGTATGAAATCGTCTGCTTCACGGCGCGAGCAGATGCCTGCATTGGCGAGGTACTTGTTCAGGCGGATAGGCTTCGTCGGGTCTTCGTATTGCTGTTGATAAGCCTGGCGTTTGCGCTCGCTATAGACGCCCGCATTACGCTGTAGGCGGGGGCGGAACTGCCCTTGTGGACGCTCACCGTTCGGATTGTATCCGCCATTGGTACGGGGGCGGAAGCCACCCTGCGGACGCTCATCTTGGTTGTAACGTGGACGATAACTGCCCTGTTGCTGTGCGCCCTCTGACGAGAAAGATCCGTTGTATCGGGGGCGATAGCCGTTCTGCTCTCCCTCCTGACGGGGACGATAGCCCTGACGGTCTGCACGCCCTGCCTGGTAGCCGTTGCTGCTATAGCGAGGCTCCACGCGCTCGGCATACTGCCCGTCGCTGTTGCGTGAGAAACGCTGACGAGGAGCACCGCTGCGTGCAGGACGATTGTTGTTGTACGGATTGAACCGGGGGCGGACACTTGCGCCATCCTCAGAGAAGATGCCATCTCTTTGCTCGCGCGGGGTATCGTTCCTGCGAGAGCCACCTTGATGCGGGTAGGAAGAATCGTTGGTAAACACGGTTGTATTGGACAATTTGACTATTTACTGTTTTCGACAATTCACAGCGTTGCGTACGGGTGTCTGTGGCGACACACTGCCATTGCGAATTGTACATTATGCGTAACCCTCACGGGCTACAACCGCACTCCCGTGCGGCGGGGTTTAGGGACGATGGAAATTCAGGCTCCGAGTATCCCTACGCGAAGCCTGAATATATGCCATAAGCGATTATGCCTCAGCGGCTTTCTCGATAGCCAACTTACCACGATAGTAGCCACAACTCGGGCAAACCGTGTGGTAAATGTAATGAGCACCGCAGTTCGGGCAGATTGCCAATGCAGGTACTTTCAGTACGTCATGCGTACGACGCTTCGCTTGTCTGGTGTGCGATTGTCTTCTTTTAGGATGTGCCATATCTTTTTTTTCTTTTAATTTATAAGTTTATACGAATCCGGTTTTTTCCGGATCTTCTGTATGCACCATTGTGCATTGCTTGGGACGCTGCGACATGGCTTACTGCCACGCAGAACGGCATTCAGTTACTTCGCTTCGTCGTTATCGGTGTCTTCTTCGGCTTCGGTACAGAGGTGGTTTTGGAGAAGTGCGTCCATCGTAGGGTCGCAACCACCCGGCTGGTGACTATGCACCAAAGGAAGATTCACTATAATCAATTCGTAGGCAAGCCAGTCCAGATCGAGTGTCTTCGCACGGCTTGCGTCCTCCCCTTCGTCCTCAAGGTTCATCGGCTCCGTAACATCCACATCCACTGTCATCGGGCTCAAGCAGCGGTCGCAAGTAACCTGCACGCTGCCCCGTACGGAGATAGTAAGGTCAAAATCCTGTTCACGGAGCGTCAACCACGCTTTGGCTGCCACCTCACCGCCGAGCAATTCTGTATGCTCGATACTCGTAAGGTAGGCACTGTCTAACACATAATCAAACGAATACTGCCCGATTTCGAGGGTAGAAAGGTCAATCGTATGTGTTTTCGGCTCTGCCATAGCGCAAATCGGCTGCAAAAGTACTGCTTTTTTTCCGAATACACAAATACTTGGTGCGTTTTTTCTACATTTTATTTTTGTACTGTTCTGGTGAATTCAACAAGCAAGTGCGAATGTATAGTGTTAGTTCATAGAGGCACTCT
>CAVFHY010000095.1:0-6627 GCA_963622445.1 Bacteroidaceae bacterium | reverse complement strand
AACCATACAAATAACGAATATAAATAGCTTCAAGCACTTACGCAAATAGTTTGCTCACCCGAATAGAACTACAAATAACGAATATAAATAGCATACAAATATGGCAAAGAAAAACGATTTCAAAAAAGAAGACCAACACCTCGAAGAGATAAATGAGGCGCTGGGTACAACTGGACAATGGATTGAAAAGAACTCCAAAGTACTATCATGGTGCATTCTCGCTATCGTGGTAGTGGTTTGCGGCTTGATCGCTGTCAATCAGTATGTTGTGAAGCCAAAAGCAATAGAGGCAAATAACGAGAATGCGAAAGCCGTTGTTTATTTCCTGCAGAACGACTACGAGAAAGCACTCAATGGCGACGATGCTGAATGCATAGGCTTCGAGCAGATCGCAAGTGACTATAAGTCCTATCAGCCCGGCAAACTGGCTGCACTCTATGCAGGTATCTGTCACTACGAGTTGGGGAACTACGATGAGGCTGCGAAGTACCTGAAGAAATTCAGCGCCAAAGATCTTACCATCGACCCTGCGGCTTCGCAACTGCTTGGCGATGCGTATGTTGAACTCGGCGAGTACGACCATGCCATCAAGGCATTCGAGGCGGCAGCCAAGTCGGGTAACGACTTGATTGCGCCGATGAGCCTGAAGAAAGCCGGTTTGGTGTACCTCGAGCAGGGCAATAAGAAAGCCGCAAAGAAAGTGTTCGGGCAGATTAAGAGCGATTTCCCCGCTTCGGCAGAGGCGCAAGACATCGATAAATACATTGCAATAGCTCAGTAAACATGACGACCGACTTGTCGAAGTACGATGCTGCCACACTGCCGAGCGCTGATGTATTGAAACATCAGCGCTATGCGATTATAGTAGCCGATTGGAACGCCGAAATCACCTACGTACTGGCACAGGGTGCGCTCGATACACTGAAGAAACACGGCGTGGACGAGGACAGTATTATCGTGCTGCATGTGCCCGGTACGGTGGAACTGACCTATGCGGCGGCACGCGTCATCAGCGAGTACGCCGACCTGGATGCCGTGATAGTCATCGGCTGTGTGATACAGGGTGATACTCCTCATTTCGACTATGTGTGTCAGTCGGTTACGCAGGGCGTAACGATACTGAATGCGCAGGGGAATGTGCCCGTGGTGTTCTCGGTGCTTACCACGCTCAACAAGCAGCAGGCACTTGACCGTGCGGGCGGCAGGTTGGGTAACAAAGGGGTAGAAGGTGCCGTTACTGCCATCCACATGGCAAACCTGTAACTACAAATGAGGGTCTATAAGTTTGGTGGTGCGTCCGTGCAGCAGGCGGAGGGAATCCGCAATCTGGCACGGATAGTGTCGCTCGCAGAGGGCGAACTCGTGGTCGTGGTGTCGGCTATGGGAAAGACCACCAACGCATTGGAGCGTGTGCTGAACGCCATTTGGCAAGACGATACGGCGACGGCACAGCGTGAATGGGCAGACCTTGTGGACTATCATAAGCGGGTGCTGTCGGATTTGGATTTGCCCGAAGAGGTGCTGCCCGTCGGCGAATTGCCTGCGTTGGCAGACTATGCGGACTACGACAAGAGTTACGACCAGTTGGTCAGTCTCGGAGAGATCATTTCGACCACGATCGTGGATGCCTACCTGCATACGCAGGGGATAGCGAGCGTGCGGCTCGATATGACGCACTTGCTCCGTACGGACGATTCGTACCGTGAAGCGAATGTGGACAGAGAAGAGTCTGAGCGGTTGCTGCGTGTTGCGGTGGTGGAGACAAAGGCACGAGTGTTTGTCGCACAGGGCTTTATCGGAGGGACAAAAGAGGGGTTGCGCACAACGCTTGGGCGAGAGGGGTCGGACTACACGGCGGCCCTCGTGGGCAATATGCTCGATGCAAAGTCTGTCACGATATGGAAAGATGTACCCGGCATACTCAACGCCGACCCGCGAATAGTGGCACACACGGTGCTGATACCGAGGCTGTCGTACAACGATGCGGTGGAGTTGGCTTATTCGGGGGCGCAGATTATTCACCCGAAGACCATCCGCCCGCTGGAGAACAAGCATATCCCGCTGTATGTCAAGCCGTTTGCAGACCCGACTGCCGCGGGATCGGTTATCTCGGCTGCCACTACGGAGCGTGTTTCGGTACCCGTCTATATATGGCGAAAGAACCAGATACTGATTACTATCCGTGCCAAGGATTTTGCATTCGTGCTGGAAGAGAGTTTGAGCCATATATTCGAGATAATTCATCGCCATCGGCTCAAAGTGTCGCTGATTCAGTCTTCTGCCGTTACGATCTCGGTGTGTGTGGATCAATCGACGGGTTTGCCTGCCGCCATTGGCGAACTGCAGGGGCATTATAAGATAACTTACAACGATGGGCTTTCGCTGTTGACCATACGGGGAACAACGCCCGGGATTATTGCGGAAGAAACAGCAGGGAAGACCGTCTTGCTGAGCCAGACTACGCGCCGCACGGCACGCTTCGTATTGCGTAACTAACGGATACTATTGATGAACACCTATCTGCAGCAGTATTTCACTGCATCGTACTGGAAAACACTCGGTGCCTCGTTTTGGCACGCACTCCATACCCGTCGTTTTTGGCGCGAATGGGTGGTGATGACGCTCGGTATGCTCATCGGAGCTGCAGCGGTGTACTATTTCCTGATGCCCAGCCACTTGATAGTAGGTACGATTTCGGGCTTGAGCATTGTGATAAATACGCTTTTGGGCGGTGATGCAGACAGTTTCTCGTACTGGGTAATGGGCATCAATGCGGTGCTGCTGTTGCTTGCATTTCTATTGATAGGCAATGAGTTCGGAGCAAAAACAGTCTATACGGCGATGATACTGGGGCCGCTGACACAATTGTTGGATTACCTCATACCCTATACGCAGTTCACCCACAAAATCATCCGTGCGCCCGAGATACAAGCGCAGTTGCAGGCGGGTGTGACGGTTGTGGACGCCCATGGTAATCCCTACTTGCTCGACCGTGCGGGGAATGTGCTGGAACAGGTGCGCGACTCTGTGATGTCGGCAGGTTTAGGGCTGGGCGATGTGTGGTTCGATCTCCTGTGCTTTGTGTTTCTGCTCTCGCTCTGCCAGGCTATTGAGTTCCGTATCAACGCTTCAACGGGCGGTTTGGACATATTGGCGAAGATAATCAACAAGTATCTGCACTTCGATATCGGGGTGTCCGTATCGATAGGCGGTGCATTGATTTGCGGCTCGGCGTTCCTGATAAACGACTTCCGCATGGTAGTCATCGGGCTGATAGGCACTTGGATTAACGGCGTAGTAATCAACTACTTTGCTGCGACATTCAACTTGCGCAAACGGGTTTGCATCATCTCACCGGACTACGAGAAAATACGCCGCTATATTGTGGACGATCTCGTACGCGGTTGCTCGCTCTATAAGGTAACGGGCGGCTATCGGAACGAGGAGAACATTGAGATACAGACCCTGCTCACGCAAGAGGAGTTTGCGAGCGTGATGCATTTTATGAAAGCCAATGATATTCACGCATTTACGACCGCAGGTAACTGCTCGGAGGTGTACGGGATTTGGCTCAAACACAAACGGCACAATGGGCGTATAGAGATTGCAGAAGAGGAATAATAACGCATTTAACCACTTAAATATCAAGTATATATGAAACCTACACTTTTTGTATTGGCAGCCGGAATGGGTAGCCGCTACGGTGGACTGAAACAGATTGACGGACTCGGTCCGAACGGGGAAACCATTATGGATTACAGCGTTTTTGATGCGTTGCGCGCCGGCTTTGGGAAAATTGTATTTGTTATCCGTAAGGACTTCGAAGAGGATTTCCGGCGTGTAGTATTGTCGAAATATGTTGACAGAGTACCCTGTGAAGTATGTTTTCAGTCGGTGGACAAAGTACCTGCCAGCTATTCGTACAACCCCGAGCGCACCAAGCCGTGGGGGACGAACCATGCTGTGCTGATGGCAAAAGATATTATCAAAGAGCCGTTTGCCGTCATCAACGCCGATGATTTCTACGGCAAAGAGTCGTTCCAAATTTTGGCGGACTACCTGAAAAGTATTGAGGGTACAACGGGAAACTATGCTATGGTCGGCTATCGGGTGGCGAACACACTCAGCGAGAACGGCAGCGTGAGCCGTGGTGTCTGTGCTACCGATGAGAATGGCTATCTGACGGATGTCGTAGAGCGTACGAAAATTGAGAATATCGGTGGGAACATCGTCTTCACAGAAGATGGACAGGATACCGTGCTGGCATCGAACACGCCCGTATCGATGAATATGTGGGGCTTTACACCCGAGTACTTCGAGTTTGCCGATGCGGCATTCAAGGAGTTCTTGACGAACTACGGCAACGAACTGAAGAAAGAGTTCTATATCCCGACCGTGGTCAATGACCTGATTCGCGCGGGCAAGGCGACTTGCAAGGTGCTGGACACGCCGTCCAAGTGGTTCGGCGTTACCTATGCGGAAGATCGCCCGCAGGTAGTAATGAAAATCAACAACTTAGTACACGAGGGAGTCTATCCTGAGAAATTGTTTTAACCGAAAAAAGAGGAGAAAAATGGCAAGAATTTTAGTAACGGGTGGCACGGGCTATATCGGCTCGCACACCGTAGTCGAGTTGATGCAGCAAGGCTATGAGGTAACCATTGTGGACAACTTGAGCAACTCCAATATCGATGTGCTGGACGGCATTGCTGCGATTGTAGGACGCCGCCCCGAGTTCCACAATATCGACTGCAACGACTTTGTGAACCTCGATAATGTATTCAAACAATATGCAGATATAGAGGGCGTTATCCATTTCGCAGCCAGCAAGGCTGTGGGTGAGTCGGTCGAGAAACCGCTGCTCTACTATCGTAATAATATCGGTTCGCTGCTGACGCTGCTCGAGGTAATGAAACGCTATCATGTGAACAATATTGTTTTCTCGTCGTCCTGCACGGTCTATGGGCAGCCCGACAAGGCACACTTGCCGGTGGACGAGACGGCACCTATCCAGAAAGCACTCTCTCCCTATGGAAACACGAAGCAGATTAACGAAGACATCATTCGAGACGAAGCGCATGCCGACGAGGCATTGCACGCTATTATCTTGCGCTATTTCAACCCGATTGGAGCACACCCGTCCGCACTGATAGGCGAGTTGCCCAATGGCGTACCGAACAACCTTCTGCCCTTTGTAACGCAGACGGCAGCGGGTTTGCGTAAAGAACTGAAAGTCTTTGGCGACGACTATGACACCCCCGACGGGTCATGCATTCGTGACTATATTTATGTGGTCGATTTGGCAAAGGCACATGTGAAAGCCGTTGCGCGTATGCTCGAGAAGAAAGCCACCGAGCAGGTGGAGACTTTCAACTTGGGTACAGGGCGTGGACTGAGTGTGCTTGAGATTGTGCGTGGCTTTGAAGAGGCTACGGGTGTGAAAGTGCCGTTCTCGATTGTCGGTCGCCGCGAGGGAGACATTGAGAAAGTGTGGGCTAACCCGACCAAGGCAAACACCGTACTGGGGTGGAAAGCAGATACTCCGGTAAAAGAGGTACTTCTTTCGGCTTGGAATTGGGAAAAGCACTTGCGCAACCTATAAGATATTGCTATGCAACTATATCCACTACTCTTTACACCGCGCCTATTCCATAAAATTTGGGGAGGAAAGCATATAAAAGAATGGTATAAGCCGCTCTCTGACACATTGGAAAATGTGGGGGAGAGTTGGCTTATCTCTGCTGTTGAGAAGTACCCGACCGTCGTTGCCAACGGACCTCTGAAAGACAATGAGTTACAAGACTTGTTGGAGGTATATATGAGCGATTTAGTAGGCGATAAGGTGTATGAGGTCTTTGGCAATCTTTTCCCGTTGTTGATTAAGTTTATCGATGCGGACGATGATTTGAGTATTCAGGTGCACCCCGACGACGACTATGCGTTTGAGAACGAGGAGTCGTTGGGGAAGACCGAGATGTGGTATGTTATGCCGTCCGAGCCGGATGCGTCTATCGTGCTGGGGTGGAAGCAACCGATGTCTGCTGAGCAGATCGGGGGTGCTATCGAGCAGGGCGTGTTGTCCGATTATCTCTGCTCTTATCCCGTACAACAGGGTGATTTTGTCATGATACGCCCGGGGACGGTGCATGCAATGTGCAAAGGGACAATAGTGGCCGAAATTCAAGAGAATAGCGATATTACTTACCGCCTCTACGACTACAATCGGGTGGGAAATGACGGCAAGAAGCGTCCACTCCATGTGCGTAAGGCGTTGGAGGTGATGAATATGGAGCAGTTTGCGGGGCAAGCCGTGGAGCATATTGCGGAGGAGAGTGCAGTGCAGGGCATTGCGCATACGCCGTATTTTACGACCAATGTGCTGTATTTCTCGCAGCCGATAGCGCGTGATTATGCGCCGTTGGATTCCTTTGTGGTGTATATCTGTGTGGAGGGCGCTATGCAACTGCAAGCATTGGATGCCGATGCAGAGAATCAAACGGTTACGCTGCAGCGTGGCGAGGCAGTGCTGTTGCCGGCAGTGCTGAATGACATTGTCCTTACCCCCACAATGCCTTCCTGCCGTCTGCTGGAGGTCTATATGGATCCGGAGTTGTTAGGGTAGGTGGA
>CAVFHY010000094.1:0-6689 GCA_963622445.1 Bacteroidaceae bacterium | reverse complement strand
CGTGGGTAGAGGGCGGTCGCACCATAGCGGAGAACTGCCAGATGCTCTGCCGCGAGTGCAACAGAAGGAAAAGCAGCAAATAGTCCTCTCCCAACTCTCCTCTATCATCCCTATTCCGATAGCACACACACACCGGGTTGTTACTGGATAGTCATTAAGGTCGTCTGCTACACTCTCCTCTATCATCCCTATTCCGATAGCACACACCGGGTTGTTAGAGAGATTTTTGAGTACCACAAAATGGCGTTTCATAATGGAACCTATACTCTCAATCTGTTGCTCACTTTGCGGAAAAATGGCTGGTTATGGGATAGCACATTCTTTGCCTCATTATCTATCAAAAACAAGGGGCGACCTTTGTGGTCGCCCCTCTTATCTCGGGTTTATTGAATGAGCGAATCTGTCGCTCTGCACATCGTTCGCTTAGGCGAGTTTGTTTACATAGATAGCCAACTTCGACTTGAGGTTAGCAGCCTTGTTGGTGTGGATGATGTGGCGCTTTGCCAGTTTGTCCAACATCGAACTTACTTTCGGCAGAGCAGCAATAGCGGTTGCCTTATCTGTCGTAGCACGCAGGTCGCGAACGGCGTTGCGGGCAGTTTTAGCGTAATAGTGGTTGCGAGCCTTGCGGGTAGCCGTTTGGCGAATGCGCTTCAAAGAAGATTTGTGGTTTGCCATCTTAATCAGTAGATGAAAATTGTGTTATACAAAAGTGTTACCTCGAGGAAGGTTTTCTTTGCGTTTGTTAGTAGTCCATAGCAGAGTCGAACTGCTCTTTAGAGAATGAAAATCTCTCGTCCTAACCGATAGACGAATGGACCATATATCGTTTCCGTCCTGTGTGCGCAACCCGTTCCCCCCTCCCCCCTTTGCAATCCGTGCGTTATTGGGTGTTAGGCAGTTGTTTGGTAGCCTTTCGGGCGAAAAGCGGGTGCAAAGGTACTACAAAAGTTTGAATTGTGCAAATAGTGGCGTGCTTTTTTGCCGAAATTCTGCAATTATTTTGTTTTGTGACGCTTCAGTGCCTTTGCTGTACTGCCACGCCCCGCTCTTGCGCTGCTATAATTCCCGTACCAGTCGTACGGCACAACCTGTGCGAATGGTAAGTCGTTGTGCGGGGTGGAGTGTCCCGTCATAGTATAGGGCGTACGCTTCTTCTTCCGAGGCGGAAGTGCTTGACCAGTAGCCGCATACGCTCGTTTTATTATCGTCAGAGCCTGGGCTTGTGGCAGGCAGAAAGACAGCACCTGCCTCCTCCAGTGGCTGCCACTCGGTGGCGCTATAGACATTGGTATGGTAGTTGTCCGCAGCGGGTTGCCACGCAAAGGAGTCTGTTTTTGTGAATAGGTCGGGCAGCAGGATTATCCCCTCTGTGCCTGCGATGGTGGCAGCAGACCACAAGACCGAGTCGCGCCCGAAGAGGTATGTCCATTCGTCTTTTGTGAGCGTGCGCCATTCGGAGTCGAACTCGTCAGCGGGTGCTATGTCGCCCCAGTCCGCGAACTCGCCTGCGTAGGTCGTCGCGCAGTTTACACCGTAGGGCATGTCGGTGGTGCTCCAGCCGAACAGGTCTATCCACTCGCTGCTGTTCGCCTCGGGGTGTTCGTAGGAATGTGCCGCATAGCGCCAAGTGTGCGTAGCAGGGTGGTACTGCAAGTTCGCAGGCGCAAAATAGACAGAAGTACTGTCGCTTACGGAGAAATAAGGCAGTATGTCGCCCCGCTCTTCTCCGTCAGCCTCATCGACTATTGTATCGCCCCCGTTCGTTTGGTTACTGGTTGTCCGACTCGTGCGCCCACAGGCAGTGAGTACGCTTGCCAGCAGGCATAAGAACAAGCCTGCAAACAGGGTAGGGATGTGATGAATGTGTTTCATGTAAACCAACAGTCTTCGGCATCCGCTCCCGCTCTATGCAGGAACGGTCTTGGTTGAAAAAGTAGCCCCGTCGAGTATGCCTTTCCGTACTGCCCAATAGCACACGGCACGGAACTTGCACAAGCGGGAAACAACGGTATTCCGAGAACGTCCCTCTGCACGCTCTATATAGAGGAAACGCCGCAAATCCTCGATGTCCTGCACCGACAGGGTATTCATATAGATTGTGCGGTATTGCTCGGCAAAGCGGTTGAAAGTCTTTGCAAGAAACTCATAGTGTGCCCTGGTAGTGCCTGCGAGTTGTTTATATCCGATATAGTCAAGACACGCCTGTGCAGCGGTCAGCGGTTCGGAGGTAATGCCGAGGGCTTGCGGTATCATTGCTTCGTCCACGACACGCTGCAGCCACCCCGGATAGGTGGCATATTGGTCGTGTATATAGCGGGACAGCACCACCTGTTCGAGGGTGTCGAGTTTGGCTTGCAGTTCGGCAGCCGTGGCAGTCTCGGCGGTAACATAGCGGGTGGAGGTGTTGAGACGCTGCTTTTTCTCATTCCATAGATGGACGGGTGCGTACACACGCGTGTGCGCACGTTGGTCGAGGGTGCGGCTTGCGTAGAAACGCATCATCACTTCCGCCTGCCCATTGACGACCCGGGTAGAGAGCCGATACTGAACGTTAGCCATTGTTGAGCATAGAGCCCTCGCCTGTCAGCAGCCAGAGCGGGGATATATTCCACGAGTTAGCGAGGGCGCAGACCTGCCGCAGGGTGCAGGAACGTGTCCCGCGCTCCAGAGCGATAAAGTTAGAGGGCGGCAGGTTGAGCGGGGCGCAAAACTCCGTCTTTGATTTCACAACGCGCGAGCGGTACAACTCGTAGTATGTATCGACAAAGCGTTTGGTTATTTCTTCGGGGGTCATATTGTTTTCCATATCATTCTTGCTTTTCTTCGTCCGTTATCTCTTTTGCGTCCGCGATAGGGGTATTCTCTATCTGCTGAATCTGCTGCGCATTAAGCGGGGATATGACCGATTTGCCCAATTTCCTTTCGAGTTGCTGCCGTGCCACCTTTGCCACCCCGCCACCGTCCTTGGCTATGGTCTTGCTCTGTTGGAATGTCTGCGGGTTACGCTGGCGGGAGAGTTCCCGGGTGGACGCTTCGGCTAACGTGTTCAATGCCACCTCTACACCAGTCATATTGTCCCGCAGGCTCTGTTTGGTCAGCCCCTTGAACGACTTGTATTCCCGTGTATCCATTCCGCTCCACGCTTTGGTCAGAATGTTGGTAAGAATAGCATAGTCTCTTTCCTGTGTGATGCCGACCCGTTTCCATTCGTCCGTGAGGGACTTGCGCGTCATTATGGATTTCATACGCTCGTTTATCCACTCGTCGCTGTAGCCCTGCCGGCGATAGTCCTCCACCGCCATTTGGAATGTCAGTTCGGGGTCTATCATCTGGTCGATACGCTTGCTGCCGACCTCCGCCAGCCATTGTTTGAGCGGCTCTGCCTTAGGAGACGGTACGGACTGAATGATACGCAGCAACTGCTCCATGTTGGCAACATCTGTCAAACGTTTCTTGCCGTCTTGCGATACCAATCTCAACTGTACGATTTTTTCGTACGTTTGATTTCCTTCGGCAGATAATTTGCGTTTCAAATCACTCCAATAGCGTCTCGGGGTGGTACTGTCTGTCAAAACTTGTATTACATCAACGACCGAGAAATAGAATTGTTCTTCTTCCTCGTTCCAGACGATACGCACTTGCGTATTGTCGAACAGCTGAATGGCTACATTATTGTCCATAGTCTATTGTTTGAGCAGGAGTTGGTAGAGTTTTTCCTTGTCGGCTTTGAGTTCGGCTATCTGTGCATCTTTCTCAGCGAGCAGCCGTTTCCACATCTCGGCATTGTCCGTTCCGTTGGTCTGTGTGCCGCTGCCAATGTTCGTATTATTGTGTCCGCCGTTGGAATTGACGATTTTTATCTCCGTCCCCCGCTGGTTAAGGAACGCCTCATTCCCCGTCATTAACCACATCAACGGATATTTGGGGAAGACGGCGGCTATTTTCTCGGCATTTATTTCCGACACTTTTTTCACTCTATCACTCTTAATATCATACAGGGATTGTTCTTTAATCCCCGCCAACTCTGCCAACTGGCGCAACGTAAGACTATTATCCTTACATATCTTCTCGATTATCTCTTTTGCTGTCATTTGGTTGTAAAATTTTTGTAGTTTACAGATTACTGACCATCAAGAACTTACAAATAAAATACAAATTTTATACAAAAAACCATCTGTAAATAATTTGTATATTCCAAATAAAAGCAGTGATTTTGCATCGTCAAAAGGAAAAACAAAAGCCCAAAATAAAGATTGTGGCAAAGTTTTTCGGCGGCAAAAGTACGAAAAAATTTTTAATTAAACAAATAAAAAACAATCACAATGAAAACAATCACATCAAAATCGAATTGGTCGGACATCATCAAGGCAGCACAAGGCAAAAACGACAACCAAGACGAGCAACCGACCGACAAGAATAAAACAACTGCTTAAACGGCAAGCAAATGGCTAAAATCGGTATAAAAGACATAATCAGCACAACCGACAGGGCGAGTGCGGCGTTCGACAAAGCAGTCAGTACCTCCGAACAGAGAATGTTCGAGGAGGTACTGCTGCTTATCAAGCACCTCGACACCACTCCGCAGGGCAACATCAAGACGAGCATTGCCAACCTCAAACGGGTGCAGCAGATACGCACCAAACTCTACCGCCTCGCCAACAACAAAGACTATCTCCGTGCCGTGCAGGAGTTGGTCGGGGCGTTTGATACGCTCTACAGGCAGCAACTGTCATTCTACGCCGTCAAGAACCAGACAACGGTTGCAGAGCAGAAGCATAACCTCGTCAAGACCATAGCGCGGGAGAATACCATTGCCGCCCTCACGGGGGACGGGCTGGCACAGAATGTAACCGCGCAACTCGACAAGATGTTGCTCCGTGCCGTTACATCGGGAGCGAGGTTTGCCGACCTGCAAAAAGAACTCTCCGACTACCTGCTGACCAACGAGGGCGGCAGCGGTGCATTATCCCGTTATGCCAAGACCTACGCCGTTACGGCTATGTCGCAGTATGCAGGGCAGAACAACAAACTCTTTACCGACGACCTCGATACCGAGTGGTATGAGTATGTAGGCAGCGAGATAGAGACCACCCGCCCGTTCTGCGAGGCGTGCCTGCAAAAACGCTATATCCACCGCTCCGAGTTCCACGACTTGCTGCGGGGGCATATCCATATCGTGGGCGGGGACGACATAGATGTCAAACTCTACGACAAGACGAACCTGCCATACGGAATGATTGAGGGAACAAACGAGGAGAACCTGCAAATCAATGTAGGCGGCTGGAACTGCCGACACCAACTAATCCCCATTGCCGCCGAAGCCGTCCCCGAGAGCATACGGCAGGAGATAGAGGGCAATCCGCAACCAAAAGAAAAATCGCTGTGGCAAATGCTCTACGAACAAAACAAAGATATATTCGACTACACTATTGCCAAAGCAAAGACTTACGGGGTAGATACCACGAGAGCCTACGACCAAGACATCAGCACGCGCGAGGAGTTTATGAAAGCGTTGCAGGATATTGATCGGCAGCGCAATGAACGGGAACAGGAGTATGGCACCCTATTCCATAAGGTGGAGGCGGTTTTGTCCGAAACATTGCAAGAGGGGTACAATGATATTCAGCAGGAGGCACAAAGGGTAGTATTACAATGCAACCCCGACAACCTCAAAACGAATGCGCAGTACGAAAGCAATAAATCATTGCTCAAATCCGCTGTGCGTTCCTTGCTTGAAAAGATACAATCCTACAAGAATGACAAGCCGTACAAGCCCAATCTTACACAAGCGGAACAGACGGCTATTGACAAAAATAACATCACGCTTGAAAACCTATTGGGTATCGCCAGAGGTGCACAGATGAGCATTGAACGTGCCGACAAACAAAGCGCGAACCCGAACCGAATAAACACAACGGACAAAGATTATACACGGGATAATTGGCAGTACCACGTTAATTGTGCAACCTGCGTTCCTGCTTTTGCATTAAGATTGAGAGGTTTTGATGTTTCTGCAAAAGGAAACGTTAAGAACTCCGGGAGTAGGAATGAATATGTATCAATGGGCAGTAATTGGTGTAGTGTTTGGAAGAATGCCGACGGTTCTATTGCGTCTATGAAATCCGCACAAGATTTTATGATTTCAAGAGGGTATCAGAGAATGTCTCCAAAACATTACAGAGAATACATTGATGCCGTATGCACAGAAGACGGATTATACGAAATGACTGTCGCGTGGAAAGACGGTGGCGGACATGCTACGGTTATACAGCGTGAAAATGGGAAACTCTTTCGTATAGAGCCACAAGTTTATGACAAACAGAGAGGAATACGATTTGACATTGAAACAATCTGCCAAAATGCAAAAGCAGTTCCACCTCGAAATGTTGGTATTGTGAGGATTGATAACAAAGTTTTCAATGAAGAGTTTATAGAATTATTCAATCATTGAGAAAATCTTTTGCTCTGTCTCGCTAAAATTAGGGACGCTATAGACTTTGCCATTTTGATAACCGACAAACAAAGGAAGTCCGACTATTACATCTTCATAATACGATAAACAATAATAGTCCGTATTGTCGAAAGTACATAGATATTTGGCATACGAATAGCCCTCTTGTGGTTGTAATTCGTCTATAACCGCTTGCGGTATGTTGTTACTTTGTTTCATTTTGTTTGTTTGGGTC
>CAVFHY010000093.1:0-6726 GCA_963622445.1 Bacteroidaceae bacterium | reverse complement strand
AAACTCATTACTCTAATGTTCCCTACACACGCAACTTTATCGCCTTTTAGTCGGTTCACCACTCTGAACATAATCAACCAGCCACACCGTGTAGTCTATCTTGTCAGCGAGGAGTTTTTGGCGACGTGTTGCCCACTCTGTGTGTAGTGCCGCTGTGCCGAGCGAGAGCAGTTCCTCTATCTTTCGGAACATCTCCTCCGACTGCTCAGGGCGGAAACCATAAGTTAACCCGTAGCGGTGTTCCTCTTCCTCCAAATAGTGTATGCGCCCTACGAAAGTGTTGCAACGGATAGCAGGCGTACCCAATACTGCCGCTTCTGATGTCATTGTCTGACTATCTCCCACCAGCATCGTGGCGTAGTACATCAGTGAGTGCGCTTTCTCAGGCGACACCCGCAACTGATACGGCAAGAACTCCTCGTCAATATCCCGCTCTGTGGTGATAAACACCCGTCCGTGCCGACTCAGGTAGTCCACCAGCCGGCGTTTGTTCTCAATAGTCAGTCCCACCACACCCACATCGTGGTGCGCCTTAAAGGCATTAAACCGCAGTACAAAATATGGCTCTATATCACTCGCCGTGCCATCTGCTTGTCGTGTGTAGTGAATGCCCGCATCGTCCAGCACCGACGCATCTGGAACAAAGCGATTCGGGTGCAGGTACGCCAACTCGTGGTAGGAGGGATAGTAAATGGTTTTCTTTGAGCTGCGTGGCGTTCCTTCGGGCGAGAGAATCACATCCGCAAAGGGGTGTGCATACTTTGCAAACAGCGGCTCCACCGCATCATCGTCATCGTCGAGGATAATACTCTTCATCCGACACACCCGACTCACATGCGCCAAAGTGATAGAAGAGCCAATACCAATGTCAATATGTTCCCGCTGTGCGATACGCCATACTTTCCAGTTATAGCGTAGTTGTTCTATGGCTTTCCCAGCCAACCTATCGGACTTCTTTCCTAAGAAGATATACGGAATATGATATAAATCCAGCAGTTGCCGTGCAGAGGGGATGTCCTTGACGGTAACGATTACTTTGTGTCCCCTTTGTGTCATCTCCGCATAGAAATTCCGCAGCAGGTGTACATGTGCCGGGTGCGCTATGTCTATCAGTATATTCATTTTTCTATCGGTATTTCCTTTATCTTGTGTGCAGGGTTGCCGGCTACGATGGTGTATGGCGGAACATCTTTTGTAACTACTGCACCTGCGCCCACTACGCTGCCTTTGCCTATCGTTATGCCGTTGAGAATGATAGCGCCTGCCCCTATCCAACAATCATCTTCTATTCGTACCCCCCCCCTACGAACAGGGATGTATTTGCGAATAAAAGAGGCGTTCGCGTGGCTGATAAGCGTCAATATCACGCAGGGCGCAATCGATACCCGATTGCCGATATAGAGCGTCCCACGATTTTCTGTAAAGTTCTGTGTAATAGTTAAATCACCTGCGATATAGACTTGTTCGCCAATGGTGTACCCTAATCGGCGCATTGCCCATATCCGCACGGGATTATAGGGAAAATGCACCCCTACTTTGTAGAGGAGTGCATTCGTAATGCGTATTGCCCAAAGTCTTGCCGTCATCTCTTTTTCAGTATCTTAACGCCGAGCGTGCCAAGGCGGTAGAGTAGCGGATGGCAGACGCAGAGATAGCGCCCGTGTTCCACTTCTTTGCCTCCGAAGCGTGCCTTGAAATCCCGTACCCCGTAAGCCTCATCGGGTTTGCCTGCTCCCATCATGTCAAACAGTGGATAGTCGCCCTCCGCCGCATGGCAAATACCCAGATAGGTGGCATACGACGAGGGGAAGATGTGTTCGTATTTGCCGTCCTCGCCACAGACGAACCACTCGTACACGCCTTTCCCTGGCAGACAGACACAAACCGTTCCGCCTATGATACGCCCCTCGTAGGTACAGAGCAGAAACCGCCCACCCTCTGTTTGGTAGAGTTGCTCGAAGAACGCCCACGAGAAAAGAGGCGTTTTGACCTTGGTGCGATAGAGTGTCTCCAAAAGAGTGTAATACTCCCGCACTTGCTCCAAAGTAGGTTCCAGCACGGGGGTAATGCCGTCGCGTATCGAAGTGCGGATGTCTCGCTTCCGGCTCTTGCCGAGGTTTTGTTCCACTACAGCAAGCGAGGAGGTGTCGATATGGAAATTCAGGTGTGGCTGATAGGTAAAACCGTTTGCCTCGAACACACTCCGCCAGCGGCTGTAGTCGTGGAAGTTGCGCAGTTCGATGTAAATAGCCTTCCGTTGCAGTCCTTGGCGCACGGCAGTGAGTAATGCGGTGAGTGCCTCGTTTGTGATAGCCTCAGCCAGCATGGCTCCGCCGATAATAATGGCACGGCGAGTGAAGAACTGCTTAACCTTGCTTCGCGTCTGCGTGATATAGCCGACCACCACACCAGTTAGCCGAAGGGAATGGGTACATACTGCTTTCTCCTGTATTGCGCTTGGCAGACTGCTACCTTCAGGAGTGGTTCGGCGTGGTTGTTCCGCTACGGCATACACAAAGGGTGTCATCTCCTGCGGCAGTGAGGTGTAGAACCGATAGGCTTCCCTTGTCTGGAACCAAGTAGCCGTATCGCTTTCCTGCACAAGCCTATCCCACGCTTGTGGGTCTATAGTCTCGTATTGGTCGTATATCTCTATCGTATGTGTTGTCTCCATTGATTGCCTGTTTTACTCCATTAAATTCCCATTAAAAGGTTTCGCCAACCCAATACTTGAAAAATTGATGCAAGTAGAAACAAATATGCCGTTCCGTTGGTTGGTATCATTCTGCATTCGTACTTCTCGCACATCTTGCCGCCGAAAAACGACCGTTTTTCGGCGGCAAAGGAATTGTATAACTTTTCTTGAAATATGCGGTAACCATGGTTATCTAACCGCAAATAGAACATCCCTTATCGTCCAAAACCCAACTTAAGGGATCGTTTTTTGCGTTTACGCTGCAAAGGTACAACTTTTCTTGCAGACCTCCAAATAAGTAACCATTTTATTATCGGTGGGCATTGTGTGGTATTTTTATATTTGCGTGAAAGGTATCATAAACAAAAAGGTGTCTCGGATCTGTCTCGTAGGTGAGTCGTAAGTAATGGCAAAATGGTAAACAAATAAGGTGTAAAAAGCGTTACAACAACTAATCCACTCTTGACAACCATTTACAATGCATTGATAACAAACTTTCAGCAACGCTTCTCTGTCGAAGGACTGTCGAACCACCGTCGAACCAGCGTCGAATCACCTCTGTAGAAAAAGCACAGGAAAAATACATAAAAAAGCAGGTAAAAATGCAGCGGATTTGTTAATTCGCTGGTTGTGCTGTACCTTGCTATAAAAATGCCCATAGTGAACGGAAAACAGACACTCATAAGAACACAAAACCACCACGCAAACATACACAACAAACAACCAATAAATACACAACGATTATGATATATGGCTACATCCGTGTTTCGACAGACAAACAGACCGTAGAGAACCAACGCTTTGAGATTCAACGCTTTGTCGAGCAGCAGAATCTGCACATCGATGGCTGGATAGAGGAGACTATCAGCGGCACCAAGAACTACAACAAGCGGGCACTGGGGCGGCTGCTCCGTCGGGTGCAGAAGGACGACATTATCATCTGTTCCGAACTCTCGCGACTTGGGCGTAACCTCTTTATGATTATGGAGATACTGAACCACTGTATGAACAAGGAATGTATGGTATGGACGATAAAGGACAACTACCGTTTGGGCGAGGACATCCAGAGCAAGGTGCTGGCTTTTGCGTTCGGTCTGGCAGCGGAGATAGAGCGCAATCTTATCTCGCAGCGCACCAAGGAAGCATTGGCACGCAAGCGGCAAGAGGGCGTGATATTGGGGCGTCCAAAGGGGAGGAAGAACAGTGCAGAAACGCATCCGCTTTACCCCAAACGGAAATTGATACAACGCCTGCTTGCCGAGCATGTGTCGCAGCGCAAGATGGCGAAGATATGCAAAGTCGACCGTGGCACACTCTCCCGCTACATCCGACAAATGCAATCAAAAGAAGAATAGGTATTTTCTATTTGTTAGGGTGTTGGCAGGTGGGAATTTTGTGTTTTATATAGGGGTGTGGCTTTTGCCTTTTCCTTTGCCGCAGAAAAACGGTCGTTTTTCGGCGGCAAAAAGACAATAAAACAACAATCCACAATAAAATTCACATTATGGAAAAATTTATTAAGAACTTTGCAGACCAATTTGACGACACAGACTTAGCAGCATTCTCCTCAGAAACAAGATTTCGAGACCTTGAAGAATGGAGCAGTCTTGTAGGATTGGCGGTTATGAATATGATTGCCAAAAAATATGGCGTTAAAATTACCCCTGCTGAATTGCGCACAGTAGATACTATTCAAGCACTCTATGATGTTGTACAGTCTAAGCAACAATAGAGCATGGAAACAAATCCCTTTTTCTTGTACGGAAAAACAATCCTAGTAACGGGTGCCTCTTCCGGTATAGGGAGAGGAATTGCTTTGTGTTGTGCAAATATGGGTGCTACTTTGGTTCTCTCTGCAAAGAATAAAACTCGGCTTAACGAGACCCTAAGTTTCCTTAAGGGCGATAACCATAGTATCATCAGTGCCGATTTGACAAATGCAGAACAAATAGAGCAATTGGCTGAAAATGTGCCTATATTGGACGGCCTGGTACAATGTGCAGGTATCGGCAATCGTGTACCTTGCAAAAGTGTAGTACAGGAGGATTTGGATATGGTAGTATGTATCAATATGAATGCTCCCATACTTTTACAGGCCGCACTTTTAAGACACAAAAAGATAGCTAAATCAGCCTCTATTGTATACATTGCTTCCGCTGCCGCCACTATGCCTACTATTGGAAATGCTATTTATAGTGCCACAAAAGGAGCAATCATATCGTATGCCAAATGTCTCGCACAAGAATTAGCAGGAAGAGGTATAAGGGTAAATTGCATAAGTCCCGCTATGGTGTGGACAAACTTAGCATTAGTTGGAGCAACAGAAGAACAATTAGGACAAGCCCAACAAATGTATCCACTCAAGCGTTATGGTGTTCCTGAAGATATTGGCTATTTAACAGTATTTCTTTTGAGTGATGCCAGTTCTTGGATGACAGGAACAAATATAGAGATTACAGGTGGTGCTACGACATTATAACTCAATAGTTTCGATGAATCCTATTCCATGTTTTTTTACGAATGATGTAGAGCATACAAGTGTCAATGGCAGCACCTACGAACATATAGCAGATGTAGTGGAGACAGAGGCTCTTCCTAAATTGCTCGACACATACGACAAGTATCATGTTAAGGCTACATTTTTTGTTCTTGCTTCTCTGGCAGAAATAAGACCGAATATAGTCAAACAAATTGTTGCCCACAGACAGGAAGTCGCCTCTCATGGATATTCCCATGATTACAGAAGAGCCTTTGATGTTCTTACTTTAGAACAACAAGTAGAAGAACTTCGTTTATCTAAAGATATTTTGGAGCAAATTGCGGGAACAGAAGTGGTGTCTTTCCGTGCACCAGCCTTGCGTGTAAACCATTACACGCCAATGGCTTTAGAAGATGCAGGATTTCTCTTTGATAGTTCTATAGCCCCACAGCGTATGGACGCATTTATGTCATTAGGGAGCAGGGGTAAAAAAGAATGGATGGGTGCTCCGCGCAGCATCTATCACACTTCCGAACATAACTTAGCACGACGGGGTAATAGTACCATAACAGAAGTGCCTGTATCTTCATTTGGTGTGCCATACATAGGAACCGTTATGCGTATTTCTCCCTATGTACTGAATGCCGCCACACGCAGCCTTTTATATTTTGAGGCAAAAAGGAAGCAGATACCTATCAATTTCCTCTTTCACCCAAGCGAATGCGTAACCGAAACTCCAGAGGAATATGCGCCACATAAACGCACCTTGTCTCCAATTAGGCATCTCTTTTCCGACATTATGCGTGCCAAACTAAAACAAAGACATTTAGATGGTAGTGCGCTTGCGTTACTGGAAAAGGAACTTATGTATTGGACGCAACGAGGAGGTGAATTTATTCAAGTGAAACAAGCCAGAATTAAGTGACTATGATTATTATCTCAGAGCAATATACTATAAAACAAGAGCGTTGTGTGCCATACTACGAGGACACCCAAAGAAGGACACTGCACGAGAAATGTATCAAAATCCGAAATACTATTTTATTCCTTATCGCTTACGCATGTCCAAATAACAAAATGCGCATTTTTCTTCATAGAAGACGCGGCGTGCATATAGGTAAAAATGTATATATTGGCATGTTCTGCTATTTTGACAATTTGCAGCCGTCTTATATTTACATAGAAGACAATGCCAGTGTCAATGCCGGAACGATGATACTGACGCACTTTAATCCGATGAAACAATATGCACCTATCTTACAAGCAAAAGTGGCTCCTGTCGTGATTAAAAAGGGGGCGATTGTGGCTGTAAGAAGTACGATTTTGCCCGGTGTAAGCATCGGAAAATACGCTATTGTGTCAGCTGGTAGTTTGGTAGAGAAATCTGTTCCGAACTTTACTATTGTAAAGGGTAATCCCGCCCGAACGGTTGCAGAGTATGAAGTATTAATAAACCAATAAACTCACTAAATGAAACCATACACAATAAAGCGACCTATCAGTATCCCTTATTTTGACCACGACAATAAAAGTCTTTGGAATACCATTTTAC
>CAVFHY010000092.1:0-7067 GCA_963622445.1 Bacteroidaceae bacterium | reverse complement strand
GAGTGCCTCTATGAACTAACACTATAAATTCGCACTTGCTTGTTGAATTCACCGAGACACAAAATTAACTTGCAAAATAAATATGCGACAAAAGTACTACAATTATTTGGATTGTACAAATATGTACTATCCTATAACAAGGGCAATTAGTGGAGTATATTTGTCTCTATTTGGTTTAATTTTCGGGTATTTGTTTGGCGCAGCCTTTACTGGGCAATTCGTGTAGAAACAGCGCAGCCTTACCAGTCCATCCATGGTGTCCCCTCCTTGCCAGCCCCCTTTTATTCAAAGTGCATCACTTTTGCGGGGCTTATCTTGGTCACTATCGCCGACGGTGCCAACATAATCAGCAGCGACACCACGAGTGTTCCCGCATTGAGCAGCAGCCACCACCCCCACGGGAAAGCAATCGGCACATAGTTCACATAGTAGGTCGCCGCCTCAAGGGGCAGCAGGTGGGTGAAATACTGCATCGCACAGAGTCCAAGCCCCAGCACATTGCCCCAGAGCATTCCCTTTCCTATCAGCATCACCGCCTCCGAGATAAATATGCGCCGCACAAATCGGTTGGTCGCCCCCAGTGCCTTCAGCACCCCAATAAGTTGAATACTGTCGAGTATTAAAATTATCAACCCAGAGATAATGCAGAACCCCGATACACAGAGCATTAGGATAATTATCACCACCACATTCATGTCCAGCAGGTCGAGCCACGCAAACACTTGCGGGTTGAGTTGTTGCAGCGTCTGCACATAATACACATTGTATCCGTCCTCGTCGAAGTGGTTCACCGTGGCAAAATACACCTCGTCTGCCACCTTGTCCAGATGCCGCACATCGTCGAGCAGCACCTCCACGCCCGACACCTCCGTGCTGTCCCAATCGTTGAGCCGTTGTATGACGCCTATATTGCCGAGCACAAACAGTTTGTCAAAGTCGCCGAACCCCGTCTCGTAGATACCCGCAATGGTAAATTTCCGCACCCGCACGCTCTCGTCCACAAAATAGCAATACATTGCATCGCCCGTGCGCAGCCCCAACTGTTTTGCCTGCAGGCGAGAAATCAGCACTTCTTGCGGTTTGGCGGGCAACGCCCCTTCCGACAGATTCGCCGCAAAATAGTCCCAGTAGTCCGTTCCTTTCAGCACCATGCCCTGAAAAGCATCGGCGGTTTTCACGATTCCAGGCTTGGTGGCAAACGGTTGCACTTGCTGCACATGCTCAAACGAACGCAACACACCGAGCAGCGAATCCGACATCGTGATAGGCTGCATCTCGTAGGTGTTGTTGTTGTCAAAATTCACCACCTGTATGTGCGCCCCAAATCCCGCCACTTTGTCTGTGATGGTCTGCTTAAATCCCACCACCACGCCGAGCGTCACGATCATCACCATCACGCCAATGACGATTCCCGCCAGCGCCACCCTGACCGCAGGACGCGAGGTGCGCGACTGCGTACTCTCCCCGCCGACAGCGTTCTGTTGGGCGAAGTAGAGCCGTTGGGCTATCCATATTTCAGGGCGTAATGGCATAATTTTTGCTATGCGAAAGGTATCAAAAAATATATCTATGAAACGATTGATACTGTTTTCTATATTGATTTTGGCGGCGGTCTATGCAGCAGCGCAGCCTCCTGAGCCAGAGGATTGTATGCCTCGGCGCAAGCCCGAAGAGGTAGCTAAAAAGCAAACCGAGATGTTGGTGCGTGAGCTGGGTCTCACCGACAGCAGCGTCATCGATACGCTCTATCGGGTACATCTGCGCTACGCTCGTCTGCGCCACGAGGGGTGCAGTCGCGAGGACGATATGAACCGCCTCTGCCTATTAGAGAACGAACTCAGCCGAATTCTCACTGCCGAGCAGTATGCACAGTTCCGGAGCCATCGTCAGCAGGGGCCTCGCCGTCCGCAGCCGCCGTTCTATCGCTCGCCTCGTCCAGGTTGCCCCGCACCTTCGGCAGCACCCACCGATTCAGCACCCAATAGACCAGCAGCGCCATTGCTGCCCCCACAATAAGCCCGCCTATTATGTCCGACGGGTAATGCACCCCGAGGTACATACGACTATAGCAGTTGAGAGCCACCCACGACATCAGTCCGACGGTGGCTTTCCAATTTTTGTACAGCAGCGAGAACAGCAGTGCGCACGCCATCGTGTTCGAGGCATGGCTGCTCACAAACCCATAGCGTCCGCCACGGTATCCGTTCACGATATGCACCAGATTTGCCAAGTGCGGATTCTGCGTGGGGCGGAAGCGGCACACGGCGTGTTTGATAATTCCCGAGGAGATAAAATCGGCTCCCCCTGCGGCTATTCCGAAGGCAACCAGTATGCAGAACAATAGCAGCAATCGCCACCCGTAGAACGCTTTTGGCATTACGCTCAGCGCACGCAACGCCTTAGCCGACACGCCCCCAACGGGAAAAAACACTCGCCAAGCAAGCAGCCCGATGAGTAGAATATAGAGCGGAATCCAAGTCGTGCTTTTCGATGCGTACCACATCACCACATCCGCCCACGGCGCATGCCACCCGTTTAAGGCGAGCAGCAACTGATGGTCCCATTCTATCAGCGATTGTATAAAAGTAGAGAGTACCAAGAGATGTCGATAATCAGGTTAAACGGCATTTATCAAACCAATAGACGAAGCGGCACTTATCAGACAGCGCATTCATCGAATCATATCACAGCCCATATAGGGTTGGAGAGCAGCCGGTATACGGATACCCTCTTCGGTCTGGTTGTTCTCCAACAGAGCGGCTACGATACGCGGCAGAGCGAGTGCAGAACCGTTCAGCGTATGGCAGAGCGTAACTTTCTTGTCCTCGCTGTGACGGTAGCGGCAATGCAAGCGGTTGGCTTGGTAGGTATCGAAATTCGATGTGGATGATACCTCGAGCCAACGGTGCTGCGCTTCGGAATAAACCTCGAAGTCGTAGCAGAGCGCTGCCGTGAAACTGATGTCGCCACCACACAGACGCAGAATACGGTACGGCAGTTCGAGTTTCTGGAGCAAGCCCTCCACATGGTCGAGCATCTCTTGGTGCGACTCGGCGGAATGCTCCGGCGTATCGATACGCACAATCTCTATCTTGCTGAACTCGTGCAGACGGTTCAAGCCACGCACATCCTTACCATAAGAGCCTGCCTCGCGGCGGAAACACTCGGTATAAGCGCAGTTTTTGACAGGCAGTTGACTTTCCTCGAGTATCTCGTCACGATAAAGGTTCGTGACCGGCACTTCGGCTGTCGGAATAAGGTAGAGGTCGTCCACCTCGCAGTGGTACATCTGCCCCTCCTTGTCAGGCAGTTGCCCCGTGCCGTACCCACTGGCGGCATTGACTACCGTAGGCGGCATAATCTCCGTATAGCCGGACTTGGCTGCCTCTGCCAAGAAGAAGTTAATCAATGCGCGTTGGAGGCGTGCACCCTGCCCGATATAGACAGGGAAGCCAGCACCAGAAATCTTCACACCGAGGTCGAAATCGATGAGGTGGTACTTCTTTGCCAATTCCCAGTGCGGGAGTTTCTCACTCTCCTTAATACGCTCGGCGGCGATAGCCTCGTCGGCTTCGGCAGGCCAGTCTTTCAGCGCAACGGGTTTACCAGCAGCCAGACTGTTGATAACGGCTTGGTTCGGCCAATTGCCCATCTTAACAGCCAGGTTGTCTTCCGCACCATTGCCAACAGGCACAATATCGTACGGCACATTCGGTATGGTCAAAAGCAGGTCGCGTTGCGCTTGCTCTGCGGATGCCATCTGCTCTTCGTAGGTAGCGATGCTCTGCTTCAAAGCACCCGTCTGTGCTTTGGCGGCTTCGGCTTCGTCTTTCTTGCCCTGCCCCATCAGCATACCGATAGACTTCGATATTTTGTTCATCTCGGCAGACGCCGTATCTTTCTTCTGTTGTGCGGCTTTGCGCTCGGCATCGAGAGCAAGTACCTGCTCGATAGCTGTGCGTGCACCGGCAAAATGTTTCTTTTCGAGTCCGGCGATTACTTTCTCTTTATCGTCGTAGATTTGTTTGAGAGTTAGCATAATTCACTGTGTATTTTCGGGTTTCTCTCCGCGCCGCGTTATCGGCTCGTTAGTTGCCTTGCTTTTGTTATTGTCTGTCCCTCCCATAGAGGGGATAGGGGATGGTCTGGTTTCCAATAAAAACAACATTCTCCCGCCGAATTGCCGAAGCAACCGGTAGGAGAAAGTGTTCCTTGTATTTTCTCTCGCCGATTAAGCTTCTGCTATCGGCTCGATAGAGACATACGATTTGTTGTTCTTTTTCTTACGGAAAGAAACGATACCATCTACCAAAGCGTAGAGAGTATGATCGCTACCGATACCCATGTTCTCACCGGGATTGTGCACCGTACCGCGCTGACGGACGATGATATTACCTGCTTTGGCAAATTGTCCGCCCCAAATTTTAACGCCAAGTCGTTTGCTTTCTGATTCACGGCCGTTCTTCGAACTACCGACACCTTTCTTATGTGCCATACTGAATGTCCTTTCTTTTAAGTGGTTGTCTTAAGCGATAACTTAAGCGATAACAATTTCTTTTACTACGATATTCGTCAAATCCTGACGATGACCGTTCAATTTCTTGTAGCCTTTGCGACGCTTCTTATGGAAGACAAGAATCTTCTCTGCACGACACTCGTTGTCGAGCACCTCGCAGACTACTTTTGCTCCCGCAACATAAGGAGCACCTACTGTAATGTTGCCATCGTTGTCCACGAGCAACACATTGTCGAACACAACCTCAGCACCTTTCTCGGTATCCATACGGTTGATGAAGAGTTTTTTGCCAGCCTCTACTTTGAACTGCTGACCTTTCATTTCTACAATTGCGTACATTATCACAATTTATTAAATTACATCGTGCCGGGCGGCTGAATAGGACTTTGACGCTGCTGACGGTATTCTTCTCTTCGGCTTGAGAATAACCTCCCCACTGCCTTCGTTCAGAACTACACCCCAATCTCATACGCTGCCTATGGCGACTTTCTGAGCCCAAACCCGAAAAATCGTGCAAAGATACTGCTTTTATCCGAATTGTGCAAATTAGGGGACTATTTTTTTGCACTTTTCTGCCAAATAGGCGGCTTCGTCAGCACTCAAGCGGGGCGCAATCTCTTGATAAACGAGAGCGTGATACTGATTGAGCCAATCTATCTCCTTCTGCGTCATAAGCGACATCTCTATCAAATCGGTATCATAGAAGCACAGTGTCAGCGTCTCGAATCCAAGGAAGTCGTCCTCTGTAGTGGCTGCCTGCTTACGCTCTACTGGGCGCACTGTAATGAGGTTCTCAATACGGATTCCCCATTCGTCGGTACGGTAGATACCCGGCTCGTCGGACACAATCTGCCCCACCTCAAGCACGGTCGGATTGTTGTCGGTACGCACATTCTGCGGCCCCTCGTGGCAACCCAAGAAGTGCCCTACTCCATGACCGGTACCGTGTCCGAATGTGATACCCGCTGCCCACATATACTGTTTGGCGAGTGCATCCAACTGATTGCCTCGTGTACCACGCGGGAACTCTGCGGTCTGCAAGGCGATATGTCCTTTGAGCGTATAGGTATAGTCCAGTTTTGCCTGCTCGGGGATTACGCCCCCCAACCAAGTAGTACGCGTGATGTCCGTCGTACCATCTAAGTATTGCCCGCCCGAATCGAGCAACAACATACCCTCCGGCAGCACCTCGGCACAATTGTCGGCAGTGGCAGCGTAATGCACAATGGCTCCATTGCCACGGTAGCCCGCTATCGTACCAAACGACTCCTCGACAAAATGCTTCCCCATAGCACGATACTCGTGCAGTTTCTCCATGAGCGACCACTCGGTCTGTTTCTTTCCGCCGGCAAACGCCTCTACTTCGAGCCAACGGAAGAAGCGTGTCAGCGCCACAGCGTCCTCACGCATGGCGATACGCTCACCCTCTAACTCGACAGCATTTTTCTTGCTCTTTGCCACCAAGATAGGCGACTGCGCATTGAGTTTGCGACATGCAGCGGGAATGGCTTCGTACAGCGCTTCGTTTACCTTTGCACCATCGAAGAGAATCGTCCCCTGCAAGCGGGCAATATAGGGGAATACCTGCTCGTAGTCTTGCACCGCAATCCCCGAACGCTTCAAGTATGCCGCCGCAGTTTCCGTCACCTTCTCGGGGGCAACGAACAATGTGCAACGATCGCACTCAAGCACTACATAACTGATTACCACCGGGTTATATTCTACATCATTGCCACGGATATTGAGTAACCATGCTATCTCATCCAACGCAGAAATAATCATTGCATCGGCTTTTTTCTTGGCCATCGCCTCGCGAATACGCGCTAACTTATGTGCCGTGCTCTCACCTGCATACTGCTCCTCGTATTCGTAGAGAAGACTCTTCGGAATAGACGGACGCCCCTCTACCCACAACGGACGGATGAGGTCAATAGAGAGCGTCGTAAGCCCTGCTTCACCCAACTCGGCACGCAAGGCATTGAAGGCATTGACGCTATACATTTCAGGGTTCAAGCCCACCACACCCTGCACATTTTGGCAGAGCCACTCAGCAATGGTCGGACAATCGATATCCGACTCACGCATCAACTCGATAGTAGAGCCTGCCAGTTCGATATTCGCCTGCAAGTAATAGCGAGAATCCGTCCACAAGAACGCCTTGTCTGCTGTCACGACCACCGTACCTGTCTCGCCCTTAAATCCGGACAACCAAGTAGTTTCCATCCAGTGTGCCGCCATATACTCCGAGGCGTGCGGATCCGTCCCCGGCACAATGTAGGCACTCAAATTATGTTGACGCATTTCGGTGCGTAGAGCCGATAATTTCTCTAAAACCGTCATAACGAAAGAATTATGAATCATAAATTAACGGTACAAAGGTACACCATTTTGCGGATATACGCAAGAGGTGCAGGATTTTTTTGCTTCTCCGAGCGATTGGAGTTGCGTTGTGTACTGTCCAATAACAACTGCAATTTTCTTGCAAAGTTAGCAAAGATGTTTGGAGAAGCACCCAAACGGTGTGAGGATGTTCCATTTTTCTCGTGGGCGA
>CAVFHY010000091.1:0-7222 GCA_963622445.1 Bacteroidaceae bacterium | reverse complement strand
ATACCTACCGTACCCTGACGAAAGATGAGTGGGACTATCTGCTCAACACCCGCACCGATGCAGCAAACAAGAGAGGTGTAGCCCGTGTCAAACTCAATGACGACGGCACGGACTATGTCAATGGTCTTATCCTGCTGCCCGACAGTTGGGATTACCCCGAAGGTATAACCTTCAATAGTGGTTTTGCAGACGACTATAGCGAAGAGGCGTATGCTGCCAAAAATCTCTATACTACTGCCGAGTGGCAGCAATTGGAAGCCGCAGGCGCAGTTTTCCTTCCCGCTTCGGGCGACCGCTACGGTTCGGACGTGGACAATGTGCAGTACGGCGGTGGCTACTGGTCTGCTACGCCTCGCGGTACGGGCGGCGCGTACGACCTGGGCTTCGGCTCGTACGCGGCGGGCACGTACAACAACTATCGCTACTTCGGGCAAGCCGTCCGTTTGGTTCAAGATTTATGATTCACTTTGTAGCAGCCACTCTGTAGGTGGTCGCTACAAGAACAATGCAAAGACGATGTTCTTTCCTCCTTCCTCTATCCTCTCTCTCCTCCTGTGGAGGGTATCAGATTAGGGAGAACAGAGATATACAAAGAGTATCCAAGACCAATGCTGTAGCAGTACACAATAGCAATATGCGAAAAACGGGAAAGATTGGTACCTTTCCCGTTTTTTGTGTCGTTATAAGTACTATTTTTGCGGTGGTGCAACGGAAAAGCGAAAGCCGTCGGCACAGTATAGACCATACAAGACAGTACAACAGGACAGTCCTGCCGCTCCTTGCAGACGCTTGATGTGTACAGTATAGACCCTACAGACAGTACAACAGGACAGTACAAACATAGTACAGCTGTACTTTCTCCGCAAGAAAAGCACTATCTATTTGGCAGTTTGGAAAAAAATGTGTACCTTTGTCCGCTCTTTTCGTTGTACCGCAACTGTGAGTGGTACTCGTTGCGGTGCGCAACAGACGAAAAGCAGCCTCCGAACTATGTCCAAGCGCATTTTCTATATCGGCTTATGCGCCCTGCTCTGCGGGGTGGCATTGCCTGTGCGTGCGCAGTATACGGGGAGCGGCAGCAGTGTCTTCACTTTCCTCGGGCTTCCCGCTTCTTCGCGTATCAACGCGCTGGGCGGCAGCAATGTCAGTGTGCGCGATGGCGACATCTCCATGGCGATGAACAACCCCGCACTCTTGGGCGCAATGACCGACAATGTGCTGCAACTCAACTATTCGTACTACCTCCCGGGGACCAACTTCGGCAGTGTGCTCTACGGGCACAACTTCGGACGCTCGAAAATAGAGAAACCCTATACGGGCGAAGGCGAACCCGACAAGCCGAACTATTTCGCCGTCGGTGTCCACTACCTCGACTACGGGCGTATGCAGTATGCCGACGACAACGGCAACCTGACGGGCGGCACTTTTACGGCAAAGGATATTCTAATCGATGTGATGTACGCCCGCCAACTGGGCGAGATGTTCTCGGTGGGCGTTACGCTCAAGCCGGTCTATTCGATCTACGAATCGTACCATTCTTTTGCGCTCGGGGCGGATGTGGGAGCGCACTTCCAGTTGCGTGACTCTACTTTCCAACTCGGTCTGTCGCTGCAAAACATCGGTTGGCAGGTGAAAGGCTTCTACAGCGAAGAGGGCGGCAGCAACCACGAGATGCTGCCCATCAACCTGCAGTTGGGGTTCTCCTACCGTTTTGCCCATGCGCCGTTGCGTTTCTCGATGACGCTCCACAACCTACAGCAGTGGAACCTCGGCTACGAGCAGACCAACAATGCCAATATATCTTCGCTCACGGGCGAGATCCAAAATATAGAGTGGTATGACATGATGTTCCGTCATACGGTATTCGCCATCGATGTGGTGCCCCGTAGCGAGCGTTTCTATCTGACTGTCAGTTACAACCATCGCCGCCGTGCAGAGATGAACCTCAGCGACCAACGCTCTTTGGCAGGCTTCGCCTTTGGTGCGGGTGTGCGTATCTATAAGTTCCGCTTGGGCTTTGCCATGTCGCAGTTGACAAAGAGCAATTTCTCGTACCAAGTCGGTCTCAGCCTCGATATTAACAGTATGCTGAAATGAAAAAGATTATTGTAGCCATTGACGGCTATTCTTCTTGCGGTAAATCCACCATTGCGCGTGCGCTGGCGAAATTTGCAGGCTATATGTATGTCGATACGGGTGCTATGTACCGTGCCACGGCGCTCTATATGTTGCAACACCACGCAGAGACGGAGGAGCAGATTCGCTCTCTCCTACCTCAGGTGGAGATACGGTTTGGATTGCAGCCCGACGGCACGCAGCATACCTTGCTCAACGGCGAGGATGTAGAGCGCGAGATACGCACCCTGGCGGTAGGCAACCGTGCCTCCGAGGTGTCGCAAATAAAAGAGGTGCGCCGCTATCTGGTGGCACAGCAGCAGGCTATGGGTATGGAGAAAGGTATCGTCATGGACGGGCGGGATATAGGCACGGTGGTTTTTCCCCATGCCGAACTCAAACTCTTCCTCACTGCTGCCCCCGAAGAGCGTGCACGCCGCCGTTTCGAGGAACTGCGTGCCAAAGGCGAGACCCCTGATTATGAGGCGGTGCTGCGGGATGTAACAGACAGGGACTACCGCGACACGCACCGCACGGAGAGTCCGTTGCGTCAAGCCTCCGATGCGCAAGTGGTGGACAATACGCACCTCTCGCCCGACGAGCAGATGGAGGTGGTACAAACACTTTTCTCCGACGCCCTCTCTCGGGCAAATGCCACCGCATCGCACGAATGAAAATAGCCTTTACGACTCTCGGCTGCAAGTTGAATTTTGCGGAAAGCAGCGCATTGGGCAAGAGCCTGATGCAGCGTGGGCATGTCCGTGCCAAACAAGGCGAGCAGGCGGATGTGTGTATCATCAATACCTGCTCGGTGACGGACGCTGCCGACCACAAAGACCGCCAAGCCATTCACCGTATCCGCCGCCAAAACCCCGACGCGGTGCTGATTGTAACGGGCTGCTATGCACAGCTCAAGCCCGGCGAGATAGCCGACCTGCCAGAAGTGGATTATGTGCTGGGGATGAACGAGAAATTTGCCATTCCAGACCTCGTAGAACGCATTGAGCAACAACGCAATGCCGACAATACGGCACAAGACGATACGGACATCGCCTCGCTCAAATCGAAGCAGGCGGATGTCTATACATCGGCAATACGGGAGATAGACGAGTTCCATGCGGCACACTCGAAGGACGACCGCACCCGCTGTTTCCTGAAAGTGCAGGACGGCTGCAACTACTTCTGCACCTACTGCACCATACCGCTGGCACGCGGCAAATCACGCAATCCGAACATTGCCGCCGTAGTGGCAGACACAGAGCAGGCACTCGCCGAAGGCGCGAAAGAGATCGTGCTGACGGGCGTGAACATCGGCGACTTTGGCCGCTCCACGGGGGAGAGTTTCTACGAACTGGTGCAGGCAATAGACCGCATAGAGGGCGAGTTCCGGGTGCGTATCTCTTCGTGCGAACCGAACTTGCTGAGCGACGAGATCATCGACTTTGTGGCGACAAGCCGACATTTTGCACCGCATTTCCATATTCCTTTGCAGTCCGGCTCGAACGAGGTGCTGCGTATCATGCACCGCCGATACACGCGCGAACTGTTTGCCGAGCGGGTGGAGCATATACGCCGTGTGATGCCGAATGCGTTTATCGGTGTGGATTGCATGGTAGGCGTACGGGGCGAGACGGAGGCATGCTGGGAAGACTATCTGCGGTTTATCGAAAGCCTGCCTGTGAGCCAACTACATGTGTTTACCTATTCGGAGCGGGCAAACACCCGTATGCTCGAAATGGAACTATATGTGGTGCCGCAAAAAGAGCGGGAACGCCGCAGCCGTGTGCTGCACGAGGTCAGTGCCCGCAAGTTGGCTGCTTTCTATGCCGCCCACGCAGGCGACACCGCCACCGTCCTCTGGGAAAGCAAGCGTATCAAAGACCCGCAGTCGCCTACTGCCTACCTGATGGACGGCTTCACGGAGAACTACATCCGCCTCTCTTGCCCCTACGACAAAGCGAAGGTAAATACCTACGAGCAAGTGCAGATTCCTGAGGATGTACAGCCGTGATGGGTGGTTTCGTAATTAGCTATTGGTCTGTTTTTTTTATATGCAAAACTATTTCTCTTTTAAGGGCGTGTTCTGCCCGAAATTGTTTACCTCGCTGCGTGGCTATACCAAGGAGCGTTTCTTGCAGGATGCCATTGCGGGTGTTATTGTCGGCATAGTGGCCATCCCGCTTGCTATTGCCTTCGGTATATCTTCGGGAGTGGGACCGACGGAAGGTCTTATTACGGCTATTATTGCCGGCTTTGTTATCTCGGCGCTCGGCGGCAGCAAAGTGCAGATAGGCGGCCCTACGGGGGCGTTTATCGTGATTATCTACGGCATAATCCAGCAGCACGGCTTGACGGGGCTCCTCATTGCCACGATCATGGCGGGTATCATCCTGATACTCATGGGCGTGTTTAAGTTGGGTAGCGTGATTAAGTTTGTACCCTATCCCGTGATTGTCGGCTTCACGGCAGGTATTGCGCTCACGATCTTCACCACGCAGATGAATGACCTCTTCGGGTTGGGCATTACGGATGCTCCGGCAGACTTTATCCACAAGTGGATATGCTACGGGCAGCACTGGCAGAACATCAACTGGTGGGCATTCGGTATCGGTATTGCCTCGCTGCTGCTGATTATCGGCACGCCCTTTGTCAGCAAGAAAATACCCGGTTCGCTGGTAGCGATAGTGGTAATGACATTGGCGGCGTGGCTGCTCAAGAAATATGCGGGGGTGGAGAGCATCCAGACCATTGGCGATCTCTATACGCTGCCGCACGGTATGCCCGCCCCGCACTTGCCGTCGGTGGAGCTGGCAGAGGGGCAGACTTGGCTCTCGCTGGTGCAGGATCTGTTCCCCGCCGCCTTTACCATAGCCATGCTCGGGGCGATTGAGTCGCTGCTGTCGGCGATGGTGGCAGACGGTGTGATAGGCGACCAGCACAACTCGAACACGGAACTGATTGCACAGGGTATTGCCAATGTGGTGGTGCCGTTCTTTGGCGGTATTCCCGCCACGGGGGCTATTGCGCGTACGATGACCAATATCAACAACGGCGGGCGCACACCGGTGGCGGGTATTATCCACGCCGTGGTGCTGCTGCTCGTGCTGCTCTTTTTAGGCACACTCGTGGGCATGATTCCGATGGCGTGCTTGGCGGGTGTGCTGATTATGGTCAGTTACAATATGTCGGGCTGGCGCTCGTTCGTGTGGCTTGCCAAAGCACCGAAGTCGGACTTCCTTGTGATGATTGTTACCTTTGTGCTGACGGTGATTTTCAACCTTACGGTAGCGATAGAGATAGGACTGCTGCTGGCGGTGATTCTGTTTATCAAGCGTACCAATGAGGCAACGGTTATCCGTACTTTCTCCAACGAACTCGACCCTGCCAAGAACAACGATGTGCGGCTGCACGGCGATGACCTCGAGATGCTGCATATCCCGCAATACACGGAGGTGTATGAGATAGACGGCCCGTACTTCTTCGGTATTGCCAACAAGTTTGAGGACATCAGCCGCCGTATCGGTATGGACGACCAGAAAGTGCGTATCATCCGTATGCGTAAGGTGTCGTTTATCGACTCGACGGGTATTCATAACCTCGAGCAACTCTACTACCGCTCCAAGTCGTGCGGCATTCAGTTGGTGCTCTCGGGCGTGAACCACCATGTCTATCATGCGTTGGAGAAGGCCGGGTTGGTGCAACTAATAGGCAAGGAGAACATCCGCGATCATATCAACGGGGCACTGTCGAGGGCTGCCGAGTTGGTCGGCGAACCCGCTCCAAAGCACGCATAGAGGATCGTGTTTTTGCTCATTATTATGGCCGTTAGGACAAACTTTAGCAAGTCGATTCAAACAAAACGGTAGAGAAAATTTGCAGATATGCAAATAAATTTCTACCTTTGCGCTATATTTTATTGCATCGTCCTTTTGTTTATGGGACGATAATCTGATAAACAACCGCGCCGAGGGATGGGAGGGAAGCGTCGCTCCTGTACAAGCCCTGCGGGCGTGGCAGGTAGTCGGACAAAAACTATCGAGACATAATAAAGGCGTTTGTTAACGCTTGTTTTGGTAACTTGAAACCTAGCAATTTTCTACCTTCCGAGACAAGACAGTGACGAATGCTTACGGGATGTGTATTCCGCCGTGCATCTATGGTGCAACTATTGGCTTCGAGCTGATAGTGTGCCGTGGTGTATTGGACGATATACATATTCGGCGTGGGCTGAGTCGTTCTTCTTAAAGGTAAGGTTTTGCTAGGACCCCAAGTTATAGGATGAGCGTAGAACAAGGTTCCACGCTTTTTTTGTATCTCTTCCGGAGCCACAAAGAAATCCGTTAGACAACTATTAAATATAAATCCTATGAATTATTTCAAACTACTATTTGCCGGGGTTATGTGTATGTCTATCACTATTCCCCTTTTGAGTTGGCAGACTGCCTCAGAGCAGCCTACTACACTTACAGTCAGTTATCTGACAGGTTCGGAAGTGCAGTATGCGTTTTCTGCGATTGGCAAACTTTCTTTTTCTACAGATTCCGTATTCCTCATTTCGACTTCGAATGAGGTACTCGGGCGTGAAGCGAAAGAGAAGGTGCGTGCAATTCTCTTTACGAGTGAAACTGCTGCATTGATGTCTATGTCGGATGTTGATATGGTGCATGTATTCCCTAATCCTACAGCGGATGCTTTGCAGATTATGGGAGTAGAGACTAATACCCCGTTGCGTATATATTCTACCGATGGGCATTTGCTGTATTCTACTTTTGCTAACGAGGGGATTACCGTATTGCCTGTCTCGCAGTTGCAGAGAGGAACATATCTGCTGCAAATTAATGTACAAGTTGTCAAATTTATAAAGCAATAATTAGTATGAAAAAGTTTTTTATTCTATTTGCGGCTATCGGTATGAGCGTTGTATCGTTTTCGCAAGTATATCTTTGGACGGATGGTTCCTGTACCAAATTTCAAGCGTTGGATAGCATTACTTTTGCCGCTCCGAGAGTTACGAGTTTGACCGTTACGCCGAACGAACTGATTTTTACAGAAGGCGATGCTGCACAGCGTTTGGCAGTTACTTTCACTCCGAGTGGTGCTTCGGCTA
>CAVFHY010000090.1:0-7645 GCA_963622445.1 Bacteroidaceae bacterium | reverse complement strand
GGATGGAGCAGTTCTTCAGATTCTCCATTTTACTCAGCAAGGAACAGTATTACTTCTTTCACTTTGGGTGATGAGGTAGAGAGTATTCCTGCCTATCTTTGCTATGATATGAGCAGGTTGACTTCTATTACTATTCCCGAGAGCGTAACGAGTATTGGAAGTAGTGCTTTCTATAGTTGCACAGGTCTTACAACTATCACTATCCCCAACAGCGTAACAAGTATTGGAGAGCGTGCTTTCTGGAATTGCACGGGTCTTACCGCTATTACTATCCCCTATGCAAGTGAGAACATATTTAATGGTTGTTCTTCGCTTTCGACGCTTGTCTTGAATGGTAATAAGGCATGTACGAGTTCGTTGCTGTATAATAATTCCTCGTATGATATTCGCAAACAAATAACATCGCTAACTATTACGGACGATGTAACAAGTATTGATACTAGTGCATTCTCCGGCTGCTCCAATCTGGAAACGATAGAATTGGGGGCCAATGTGCAGACCATAGGCGATAAGGCGTTTAGCGGGTGTCAGAATATCTATGAGATACGGGTACATGCATCCAAAGTGCCGAATGTGGTGGCAGAAACTGCTACCTCTACCACGGACGGTACCTTCCGTGGCGTGAGCAAACTGGCGGAGTTGTATGTCCCTTCCGAGAGTGTGAAGAAATACAAGATTCATCCGGTGTGGGGATTGTTCAATATGATTACGGCTATTCCGTATGTGGTAACGCTGCACTGCGACAATGTGCAGGGGGCAGTAAGCGGTGCAGGTTCTTACCAAGCCAACGAGCAAGTTCGTATTACAGCGAGTGCTAATGAGGGGTATCGCTTTGTACAGTGGAGCGATGGCATTACTACCAATCCGCGCACGCTGGTCGTTGCGAGTGATACGGTACTTACGGCGGAGTTCGAAGCGGTTGCTGCTACGGAATACACCGTGTCTGTTTCGGTAGTCGCAGACCAACATGGCACAGTGCAGATGACCTTGCAGGCTGTTCCCGATGCGGGCTATCAGTTCTCGCAATGGAGCGATGGCAATACGGCCAATCCGCGTACCATAGTCGTAAACGAGAACATGACTCTTCGTGCTATGTTCGTACTGGCTACAAATGAGGTGGCGGTTCATACGGACGATGCATCCTCTGAGGGTACGCACAAAATAATCCGCAACGGGCAAGTGCTGATATTGCGTGACGGAAAGACCTACACCACAATGGGTGTTGAGGTAGAGTAATTTCTACTATCCAATCAAAGACGGCTGCTCAGTGATGGGCAGCCGTCTTTGTAGTGTATAGCTGATGTAGGTCTATATCTCTATTTGATTCGTCGATTCCTTGTGGACGATATGTGTCGCCCCCACCCGATAATGCAATGAAGGGGCAATGAATCGCAATGCACGGAGAACACCGATTACAGCAACGCCCGTACAAACTCTTCGCGATGGAATACTTGCAGGTCTTCCGGTTTCTCACCCAAGCCGATATAGCGCACGGGTATCTTGAATTGGTCGCTGATGCCGATTACTACGCCGCCTTTGGCGGTGCCGTCCAGTTTGGTGATAGCCAGCGAACTGACCTGTGTGGCGGCGGTGAACTGCCGCGCCTGCTCAAAGGCGTTCTGCCCGGTGCTGCCGTCGAGAACGAGCATTACATCGTGTGGCGCATCGGGTACAACTTTCTGCATCACATTCTTTATCTTCGTCAGTTCGTTCATCAGGTTCACTTTGTTGTGCAGTCGCCCTGCCGTATCTATCAGTACTACATCGGCATCGTTGGCTTTGGCGCTAGCGAGGGTGTCGTAGGCTACGCTGGCTGGGTCAGAACCTTGTTGCTGCTTGATGACAGGCACACCTATACGCTCGCCCCAGATAGAGATCTGTTCTACGGCAGCGGCACGGAAAGTGTCTGCCGCCCCGAGATAGACTTTCTTGCCTGCCTGCTTGTATTGGTAGGCAAGTTTGCCGATAGTGGTGGTTTTGCCTACGCCGTTTACGCCCACTACCATTATGACATACGGCTTATGGGGTAGGGGTGCGTTGAAATCGAGCACATCACCCGTGTTGTTCTCTGCCAGCAGGGCGGCAATCTCTTCTACGAGTATTTGGTTCAGTTCGGCGGTGTTCATATACTTATCCCGCTTCACGCGTGCCTGTATGCGCTCAATGATACGCAGCGTGGTATCGACACCCACATCGGATGTAATCAGTGCCTCTTCGAGATTGTCCAATACATCGTCATCGACGGTGGTTTTGCCCGCAATGGCGCGTCCAATCTTGCTGAGTACCGACTCTTTCGATTTCTCGAGTCCCTTGTCTAAGGTCTCTTTCTTTTCTTTATTGAATAGTCCAAAAAAAGCCATACGGTGTATAATTTCTAAATGGGTAAGTGTATAAATGTGTAAATGTACTCATTTACACATTTATACGGAGGCGTCTGCCTCAGTACTGTGCCGTGTCGTACACCTCGTCTGCCACATCGCTGCCGGCGAGTTTCTCTATCAGGCAGAAAGCGAAATCGCTGCTCAGCCCGGGACCTTTGGCGGTGATGATGTTCTTGCTCTCTACCACCAAGCCGCCTATGTAACTCTCGCCCAAGTATTCCTCAAATCCGGGGTAGCAGGTCGCCTGTTTGCCTTCCAGTATGCCGAGTTTGCCCAGCACGGACGGTGCGGCGCAGATAGCGGCTATCTGTTTGTCGGCGGCGTTGTGTTCAATGAGCAGGTCGCATAGCGCACCGCAGTCGCCCAGTTTGGTGGCACCGCCGGGGAGAATCAGCGTTTCAGCGTCCGAGAAATCGATGTCTTCTATCAGTCCGTCCGCCTCAACGGCAATGTTGTGTGCGCCCAGCACCATCGATTTTCCGGTGATAGACACGGTGGTTACTTGGATTTTTGCACGACGCAACAAGTCAATGGTCGTGATAGCCTCGATTTCTTCAAAGCCGTTGTCAAGAAACAAATAATTCATACGGGTTGTTATTTAATTTTGTAGGTGTGTACATTTCCCACATTTCCACATGGATAAGGTTACCTGCTCCGGAAGTTGTAGGTAATCGTTCCTATCTGTACCGACTGGTCGCTCTCGGAGAATTTCGCTTTCTTGGCTGCTTCTACGGCCAACTGTTGCGTGGTGGCATCGCTCACATTCGTTCCTGTCGTGACGCGTGCGCTGACCACATTGCCTTTCCCGTCCACGCGTATCTCTACCACCACTTTCCCGTCTTGCTTGAAGTTTTTCTTTGGCTCGGGCAGTGAGCCTTTTATGTTTCGGTTGGTCAGGTTCCATGTGTCGCCGCCCGATGTGCCATGTCCTACGGGGTTGCCTTTCTGTCCCCCGCCTTGCGTGTCGCCGCTGCCTTGTGCGCCCGAAGCATTGTTGCCGAATAGTGATCCCATCTTGTCGGCTTTGGCGATGGCGGCTTGCTCTTTGGCTTTCTGCTCGGCGAGTGCTTTCTCTTTGGCGAGTCGCTCGGCTTCGGCTTTCTCTGCCTGCTCTTTGGCTATGCGTCGTGCCTCGTCTTCTGCCTGTTTGCGGGCTTTCTCCTCTTGTTCCCGCTGGCGTGTGAGTGCCAGTGCTTCCTCGTCCTCTTGGGTCATCAGGTCGTTCTCCGAGGGGGCGGTGCTTGCCACTTGCGGGGCGGCTGCCTGCGAGGGGAGCGGCACCGCTATGGTGGCCACGCTCTCCGAGCCGCCTGCGTTCTCCGTGTTGCCGAAGGCTATCTCTACGCCCTCTTCTTCCTCTTGCTGTGGGGTGGATAGCCGCACCAACCAGAGGAACAAGAATAGCAGTAGCATAGCGAGTATGGTGCCTGCTGCTGCGATAGTATGTGATTTTTGTTTTAGTTGCACTGTTGGGGGTAGCGTCTTTATTTCTTTGTGGCGACTACAAGTTTCATTTTGTGTTGGTTGGCTATGTCTAATACGCGTACCACCTCTTTGTAGGCAATGTCTTGGTCGGCGTGCAGCGCAATATACATCGTCGAGTCTTGCTGTTGTATGGTGGTCAGGTAGGTTTCCAGTTCGTCTGGGTTGATTGCCACGGGTTTAGCCTTTCCGATAGCCACAAAATAGTTGCCGAGGTTGTCTATGCTCACTTTGGCAACCACTTGTCGGGTGGCTTTCTGTGCGCGTGATTGCGGCAGGTTTATTTTAATATCGTTGGGCGACGACATCGTGCTTGCCATTACGAAGAACAGCAGCAGCAGGAATATCAGGTCGGTCATCGACGACATCGCAAATGTAGCCTCCACCTTATTTCGTCTTTTCAGTGCCATGTTTTTTTCTTCCTCTATGCAGCAGGTCAATGGTTGATTGTTGTGTTATGCCGGCTCGTTGAGCAGGTCCATAAACTCCATCGTGCGTCCTTCCAGCAGGCGTACCACACGGTCAATGCGTGCCACGAGAATGTTGTAGGCAAACATCGCCAGAATGCCGACTATCAAACCGCCCACGGTGGTCACCATAGCTTCGTACATACCCGTACTGAGCGACGACATCTCTATCACACCTCCCGAAGTCTGCGCCATGTTGTAGAAGGTGCGGAGCATGCCGGTTACCGTTCCGAGGAAGCCGAGCATAGGTGCTCCACCGGCGATAGTGGCCATAATCACGAGCCCTTTCTCGAGTTTGCTTACCTCGAGGTTACCCACATTCTCCACGGCTACCTGCACATCCTGCATCGGGCGTCCGATACGGGTGATACCTTTCTCTATCATGCGTGCCGACGGGGTGTTGGTCTGCTTGCATAGGTTGGTGGCAGAGTCTATCTTGCCCTCGTGGATGTAGTCCCTGATGCGGTCCATGAAACTCTTGTCCTCTTTGGTGGCGTTTTTCAGCACTACGAGGCGTTCTATGAAGATATAGATAGCGGCCGCCAGCAGCACGGCGAGTACAATCATTATCCATCCGCCGTTCTGTGCCATAGCCCATAGGTTCATGGGTTCGGGTTCTGCGGCTTGCATTTGTTCGGCTGCCAATGCCACGGCAGCGGTGTCTTGTAGTAACATATTATGGGTTCTTAATTTATTGCGTTTGTTATTGTAGGCACGCTTTGTATTGGCGTATCGTTTCTTCTATGCCGAGGTAGAGGGCGTCGGCGATGATGGCGTGTCCGATGCTGACCTCGTCTGTCCACGGGAAGGCTTCCACAAAGGCGTGCAGGTTCCTTAGGTTCAGGTCGTGCCCTGCGTTCAGCCCCAGCCCTATTGCGTGCGCTTTCTCTGCCGCAGGGCGGTAGTGTGCTATGGCGGCAGCAGGGTCGTGGTCGTACTCTTCGGCATAGGGCCCTGTGTATAGTTCCACGCGGTCTGCCCCCGTGCGCTTGGCGTATTCCACCATTTCGGGGTCTGCATCCACAAATAGGCTGACGCGTATCTGCTTCTCGTGGAATCGGCGCACCAGTTCCGTCAGGTGTGCTTCGTAGGTCTTGGTGTCCCAGCCGTGGTTGCTGGTCAGTTGGTCAGGGCTGTCGGGCACGAGGGTTACTTGTGCAGGGCATACATCCAGCACCAGTGCCACAAACGCCTCGGTGGGGTTGCCTTCTATGTTCAGTTCGGTGTTTACCAACTGTCGGAGTGCATACACATCGCTTCGCCGGATATGCCGCTCGTCGGGGCGTGGATGTACCGTAATCCCCTCTGCACCAAAGCGTTCGCAGTCGGTGGCAAACCGTTCTACATCGGGCAGGTTGCCGCCGCGTGCATTGCGCAGGGTGGCCACTTTGTTGATGTTTACGCTAAGTCGTGTCATTTTGCCTGCAAAGTTACGGCTTTTCTTGCAATTATGCAAGTGGTATCGTAAAGTTATTCTATCGTACAACCCAAAATCGTACAAACGCAGTTCCATTCGATGCTGTTGACATCGTTCAATTCAAGGTTTTTGACACACGCACACACACATTTTATGAAAAGGTACACGCACATTAAAAGGCACCAGCAAGAAAACAAAAACAAGCAAAGCCCGAAGACCTTGCTTGCCACTTACAAACAAACTTACAATTATACAAATCAATACATATTTTGCCTCAGTGTTGCAGTGCCATCTCTATCGAGGAGACTTGTTGGCGCAGCGAAGCGTCGAGCGTGAGTTGCTCCTTCATGAAGTTGATGGAGTGGAGTACGGTGGCGTGCGTGCGACGCCCCATGTATAGCCCAATCTCGTTGAGCGAACGGTCGGTCAGTTTCTTGCTCAGGTAGATAGCCACATGGCGTGCCTGCATGATCTCCTTGGCACGATTCTGCGAGAGGATAGAGCGTTCGGGGATATTGAAGTGTTCTGCCACTGCACCCACGATGTCCGCCATCGCCACGCTCTTGGGCTGGATAGCCACTATATGCGATACCACCTGCTCGGTCAACGCAAGGTCTATCTCTTTGTCTGTCAGCGTAGAGTAGGCGAGCAGACTGGCGAGAATACCTTCGAGGTCGCGTACGGAGTCTTGTACATTACGGGCGATATAGTCTATCACCTCCTCGGGCAACTGGATGCCGTTGTGGTACATCTTGTTGAGCAGAATATCACGGCGCAACATATAGTCTGGGCGTGTGATTTCTGCCACTAACCCCCACTTGAACCGTGTGAGCAGACGGTCTTCAATGTCTTTCAGCTGCACGGGCGAGCGGTCGGAAGTCAGTATCAACTGCTTGTGTGACTGCTGGAGATAGTTGAAGATATGGAAAAAAGTATCCTGTGTGCCTTTGAGTCCCGCAAAGTACTGAATATCATCCATTATCAGCACATCGATACTCTGGTAGAAATTCAAGAAATCGGGGATATGGTTGGTGTTGCGGGCGTCCTGATACTGCAACTTAAAGGTGTTGGCAGATACATACAGTACACGCGCTTTGGGGTTAAGCAGGCGCACTTGGTTGCCGATGGCATTTGCCAGATGGGTCTTGCCCACGCCGCTTCCGCCATAGATGAAGAGCGGATTGAATGCATTGTACCCGGGTTGTTTGGAGGCAGTCATACCCGCCGTGCGTGCGAGTTTGTTCGGTTCGCCTGCCACATACGACTCAAAGGTATAGAGTGTATTGAGTTGCGTATCGAACTCGGGTAGGGGAGCCCCTACGGCGTAGTTGCCCGTGCTGCCGTTCTCCTTGCGGATATTCTGCTCGGTCGTGCCTGTCGAGGGGATATTGCTGCCTGCGCCCGAAGTGGAATCAATCAGCACACGGTACTCCAACTGTGTGCCTTGACCGAACACACGGAAGAGTGTCGCCGAGAGCAGGCTTATATAGTTTTCCTCTATATATTCGGCAATGAACTGTGACTTGACTTGCAGCACCAAAATTTTGTTCTCGTACTGCAACGGCACGATGGGTGCAAACCATGTCTGGAATGCAGAAGGTGTCAGGTTATCCGCGAGGATAGTCTGGCATTGCGCCCATTGTGTTGTCAGTTCGTTGTTCATCGTTTTTCTCGCTTTTGCGTATTTTCGGCTATGCCGTATTTTCGCTATCGCGTATGTTCGGCTTTGCCGTATTTTCGCTATCGCGTATGTTCGCTTTGCCGTATTTTCGCTGTTGCGTATGTTTTCGCTATGCGTATGTTCGGCTTTGCCGTATTTTCGCTATCGCGTATGTTCGGCTATGCCGTATGTTCGCTGTTGCGTATTCTCGCTATGCGTATGTTCGGCTATGCCGTAT
>CAVFHY010000089.1:0-7669 GCA_963622445.1 Bacteroidaceae bacterium | reverse complement strand
CCGATGTCTACAGTAGGTGTATAGAGTGCCTCCTTGCTTCTTATCTTGGCGTATCCGATTGTCTCGTGGCTGACATTTACTCCCTGTTTGGCAAACCGCCCTGATATTTGTTTCGGAGACCATTGCTCTTGGGTCAGTTTTTCCTTCACAAGGGCGACAATATCATCCTTTATACAACGGTTACCGGGCTTGCCCTTACGCTTATAATCAGCGTTGGCTTGCGCACTGTCCCAATGGTATCTACCAAGTGGTGCTGTGTTCCTTTTTAACTCGCGGTAGAGGGTGGATATATGCACACCCAGTTGCAGTCGCTATCTGTTTTTTCCCGATAGTATTTTGGAGTAAGATAGAAAATGTGTATCTTTGCTCCGAAGTTAGATGTTTGTACATATGCAATGCCTAATTTCCGGGGAGATTTCGGTCTCCCTTTTTTATTTTTAGCATTGCTTATTGAATTTTAAGATTCATATAGTGCCATCTTGGACGATCTTTTAGGGGCTTATAGTGTGTATCTTTACGCACCTAAACTGAATGTTTTTTTTCGCACTTCTAATATGAACTTAAGGTGCTGTGCCAAACCCTCCGCAGGGAACGCCCGTGCCATCTGCACCTCAAGGGGCTGTATGCCTCTGCCCGTGCTATGCTGTTGGCGGCGGTGAGCGATGCACTCGCCCGCGACAACCGTCCCCGCGCCATGATAGTCGTTATGGATAATGCCGACGATGCGCAATACATGTACTCCGACCTGCATACGCTCACCGACCCTGTGTGGTATTTCCCCTCCTCGCGTCGGCGCCGTCAAGCCGCCGAGGATGAGGCGATGGCTATTCAACGCACGGAGGTGCTGACGGCGTTGGCAGCCGCCGCTTGTGCCAACCCTATCGTGGTAACCTACCCCGAGGCATTAGAGGAACCTGTTCCCGACAAGGGCAGGCTGCAGCAGCATACGCTTACCGTTTCCGTCGGGCAGACCTGCCCCCTGTCGGTGCTATGCGAACAGATGAGCGCATGGGGCTTCCGACGGGTGGATTTCGTCTATAAGCCCGGGCAGTATGCCGTGCGGGGCGGCATTGTGGATGTCTATGGTTACGCCCACGACAACCCCTATCGTTTGGACTATTTCGGCGATGAGGTGGAGAGTATTCGTGAGTTCGACATCGAGAGCCAACTCTCACAGGACAAAGTGGAGGCAATCGACATTGTGGCTTCGGCAAGTTTGGATGCCGCCGAAGGGACACTCACCGACTACACCGACTCCGCCACGCTGTGGGTGAGCAACGACTGGTCGTTAGTAGCCTACAAACTGCCCGCTATCCGCGAGGTGGTAGAGGAGGGCGTCGCCACCCTTGAGATAGGCACCAAAAGTACATTCCCTACCTGCGACACCCTGCAGTTCGACACCCTGCCCCAGCCTGCTTTCAACAAGAATTTCGACCTGCTCATTCAAGACCTGCAGGCACGCATGACCGAGGGCTACCGTATCTATATCCTTGCCGACCAAGCCAAGCAGACCGACCGTCTGCAAGCCATCTTCGAGGACAAAGACACCGCTATACGCTTTCTCCCGACAGACCACACCCTGTTGGGGTCGGAGCAGAGCGGTTTTATTGCCGATTTGGGATACGACACTTACCAGCGTATTCTCAACGAGGCAATGCTGGAACTCAAGGACGAGGTAGGCATGGATGTCGCTGCCGCAATCGGAAAGACGGTTGGTGGCAACAACGGCGACAACTGGTGTGTTGACAGCCAGTTGGAGAGCGATTTAGACCTTTGCTTTCCCGAGTCGTATATTGAGAACATCTCGGAGCGTATCACCTTGTATCGGGAGTTGGACAGCCTGAGCAACGAGGACAGCCTGCTCGCTTACCAAAAGAGATTGATTGACCGTTTCGGGGTGCTTCCGCCGGCAGCAGAGCAGTTATTGAATGTGGTACGCCTCCGTTGGTTGTGTTGCAGTATGGGCATTGAGAAAGTTATTCTCAAGCAGGGGCACCTCACCTTGTTTTTTGTCCGCAACAACGAGGCGTACTGGCAGTCGGATATTTTCGGCAGGGTGTTGCAGTATGTCTGCTCGCGTCCGCAGCGTTGCCGTTTGCAGGAGGAGCGTGATAAGACCGGCAAACCGACGAGACGCCGCTCGGTTACCATTCAGCAGGTAACCACCATCACCGGTGCCCTCACCCTCCTCCGCACCATCCAAACCTCCTCACCCGCCCTTTAGGGGGCGTCGTCCCCTACCATGCGGGGAGGGGCTGACCGAGGAGGGTATAGCGGGTGCCGTCGGCAGCGCGGATATAGAGCATACCCTCGCGGAAGAGCAGGCGGCATGGGGTGGCTTCGGCGTCCGAGATGTTATCCACCGCCGTATTCACTTTCACCAACACTGCCATGGGGATATACAAATCCACCGCACCCCGTGAACGCACGCGCAAGTATGCTTCGTGTACGCCCTCTTGGTCGGATTGGAACTCCACCAGCACGACGCCTCCTATCTTGAGCAAAGCGGCGGGGACTACCGAGAACTTGCTTGCATTGCTGCCCGCAACCGATACGGTTATCTCCTCCGTGAGGTTCGCGCCCGTTATCGTAACGGGGATAATTTTCTTCTCGTTAATACCGGTGGTAGCAACTATCTGCGTAGAATCCGCAGAGAGCAATGGCAGGTCGTCGCGTCCCCACGACACATCGTCGATGAGGTAAGTCGCCACGCCCGTAGCCCCGCTGTTTCCCGTGAAGCGGAACGCCATAAAGAATGCGTCCGCGATGTTCTCTTGTCCGGTCAGGTTCACTTGGAAGTCGAGCCAGTCGCCCGCTTGGTCTTCGGTAGCAGGCATATCTATCTGTAAATCTTGTGTATAGACATCTTCCATATCGGTCGCGTCGATGTAGTAGAGTTGCAGTTTAGCCGACTGTCCGTCTGCCACATAGTCGCCCCGCACACGGAATGTAAATACCTGATTCTTTGCGTTCTTATAGTCGAGCGCAGGCGTTACGAGCCACATCTCGTAGAGTGTGGAGTCCGTTTCGCCCCAAATATACCCCGTGGCTTTGGCGCAGTGTTCGCCGTCGTTGTTTGTATCCTCGAAGCCCCACCACGGACGCGCACCTTGCAGCACTACATTCTGCCACCCGTCGAGGTGCAATGTTTGGTTGTGGTTGATGTTGTCGAAGCCCTCTTTGAGCAGTGTGAGGGGAGCGGTAGTGTCCCAAGTAAAGTCCGAAGCCCAGTCGATAACGGTAGAATCCTTCTCGGTAGCCGTACCCGTTACGACCATCGTCTTGGGCGTAGCATCCGTTGTGGTGAAGGTAATCGTTGCCGAGTAGTTGCCTGCCTTCGAGGGATTGAATGTGACGCACACTTTGCTCTCCGAGTTGCGGGGCAGCAACGACGAGTTAATACGGAACGCCCCGTTTTCCTCTGTATTAATGCACGATACATAGACAAAGTCGATGCAGTTTTGGCTCGTAACGGTGATTGTGTCCTCCACACTCTCGCCCGCTTGGGCAGTGAAAGCAGGCAACGACGAGGGCGTGAGCGTAATCTCCGGTAGCAGGGTTGAGTCGGTCGCAGTAGCGTAGAGGGTGCGGGTGGTGTTGTAGTCGAGTGCCTCAGCGCAGTCGGTCGAGAGGGTTGCCTTGTAGATACCCATCGCAGTCGGTGCAAACCAGAGTTTGATACTCTCTTCGGCAGCGGTGGCTTGGCTCTTCTCCAAACGGAAAGCAGCATTCCCCGTGCCGGTAATCATCAGATTGACGGGCTGCGTGAGATTGCCCTGCCGCACAATGAGGGTTGCCATCAGCACGCTGTCGCCGATATTGCAATTCGCCGTGTTGATTTTCTCGGGCGAGAGGGTATACCACGGCTCTGTGTTCTCGGTGCGGCAGAGGGAGAAGTTATCGAATAGTACTTTTGCACCACTCTTCACGCCAATGCTGACGAGCAAGGACGAACCGTCTTGCGGTTTGGTGGTCTTGAAAGTGAGTTTTTTCCACTCGCTGCTCAACGGCAATACTTGGTTGAGCGCTGCACTATCGTGTGGCGTACCGGAGTGCGGACGCAGATAGTTCCACTGCGTATTGAGGAAAATATCCCCCTCGTTTGCCTCCAAAGTCTTGTAGTGGATCGTGAGTTCAAACTCCTGCCCCACCGCTTCGGTCTGCATATCCACCTCCTGTTGGAGGGAACGGGTTATGGATACTCTCACCGTACGGAATGCCTTTTCGCCGTGCTGCACATCCGCAGTTTCTACTGCTATTTCTGCCCCGAAACTCCAATCGGTAAACTCAGCACCGAAAAGAAAGTTCGTTTTTGCCTCTTCGAAGTCGCCGTTGCTTAGCAGGTTCGTGGCGGCGGTGGCACACAGTACCGAGGAGAAGAGGCACAGCGTTAGTAGATATGTTTTTAACTTCATAAAATCAGGTAGATATAGTACACCCCAAGGACTCAAGTTCTCGGGGTGCAGAGTGTATATTAGCGGATTACTTTATAGGTTTTCTCTCCTTGACGGATGATGTTTATGCCTGCTTGCAAAGCGTCGGTGCGTTGACCGGAAACGGTGTACACCTCATACTCGCCCGTGAGTTGGTCGAGAGAGATGGTCTCGATAGAGGTCGGGGCGGTCTTTGCCACGATGTCAGCAGCGGTACGCACACGGATGTTGTAACCCGAAGTGTAGTAGGAGATACCCACGATGTCGGCTATGGCGGGTTTCGCAGTACCTATCAAGGTATTGTCGCTCGTCAGGTTGATAACGGCAGTAGTACCGTCCTTTGAGATAGCGTTGTTGCCAGCCTTGTAGTTAGCCTCTGTTTGGTCGAGCGTAACATTCTCTACTTTCACTAACTCCATGAGGTAGTCAGCGGCATTGTCTTGCAACTGTTGGAGCGTAACCACCTGCGGTGTCCACTCATTGCCGCTGCTGACAACGGTAACCGTAGAGACAAAGGAGAATGGTAAGCCTCTATATGTCTCCTCCTCCGATGCGACAACCATGAAGTCTTTGATTTTGTCGCCCACTTTGCAGGTGTTCTCGTAGTAATCGTAGATGCATACTGCACCTGTTGCATCTTCCACATAGAATGTCGGCGTACTATATTCGCCCGTTACTTCGTAGTAAGTGATAACCGCCTCTCCGGTGTAAAGGAACAGTGCTTCGAGATTTGTTGATACTCCCGCTTTGAGGGCAGCGATAGTGGCTACTTTGGTTACTGCTATAGCAGTCCAAGAAACAGCAATGGTAACATTAGTTGCACCTTCCGAAGAGAGAGTAATAGTGGCAGTCTGTGCGCCTGCTGTTGCTGCGGTCAGGGTAGCCGTTACCTCTACGACTCCTTCGGCTTGGGCTTGGGTGATGGTAGTCTTGTCGAGTACCACCTCTGCGTTGTTGCTTGCAAGGGTAATATCGCCCGTGAGGTCTGTACCCTTAACAGTGAACTTAAGCGTTTTGGTATCATCTACATACAGATTTCCAAACTCAAGTTTCGTAGTAGAGGGCGTAATGGTAGCGGTAGGTGTCGGGTCGGGTGTATCGCCGCTCTCGAAGAGGTCGCTCCATGCAGTAGCGACTTTGATAGCATCAAGAGTAAGAATAGGTGCTTTCCTCGAAGCAGTTGCACCTTGGCGTACGATAAGTGCTGCGAAACCACCGTTTGTAGTGGAAACATCGCTACCGCTTGTGCTATTATATACAGCATCGGCGGTTGCGGGTTCGGATGCCGTCGGATTGACATACAACGAGACAACATCATTCGTTGTTCCCTCTACAATCGTGTATTTTACTACTACCAAATAAGTAGTACCGAAGTCATACTCTGCCGTAGTAGAAGCCAATGTTGTATTGGCACGAGAAATAGCGAGTTTGTATTTCCCCTCACTTGCAGCATAGGCTGACAAGCGCATAAAATCACTTCCACTCCCTTTGTCTTTTAGCCCTGCATATGTTTGCGCACACATTGCCAGGAAATAACTTGTATTTGCATCTGTTACATCTGCGGCACTCTCTATATTTATCAATGCTGTATAGTAAATATTCCCGCTTGCAACCATTTGGTTGTTGTCGAACTTCTTATATACTTTTTGTGTGTTCGGTGTATCCTTGAGTTTTATACTCTGCCCTACTGCTGTTGACTCGTAGCCTGCATAGGTCAAAGAGCCGCTTATCACTTGGATAGGTTCTGTTGCAATTCCGGAATATTGCCACCAACCATTTGTGGAGCCGGAACTATACAAATCTCCCGTGGTGTAGTTGAAACTCTCGTTAAACAAGAGAGTGGCGTGTGTACTCATACATAGTGTACATAGGAGTACGAAGAGTGTCAATGATTTTTTCATAAGTGTAATATTTTAACAGTTTAACATCGCACTTTGACGGTTTTTGCCCGCAATGGCTGTCCAAAAAAGGACGATTTTGAGCAGCCACCCATCAAAGTGCTGCAAAGGTAGTGCCTTTCGCGAATATACGCAATAGCAGGGCGCATTTTTCCCGAAAAAAATTACAACAAGTGGCTGCTCAAAATCGTCCTTTTCTGCACACACAGTGTAAAAACCCTCTATCCATCATAGGTGGTAAGGTAGTGCTATGGATGTGGTATGGGTATCCGTCCGAGATTGTTCCCCAATAATACCACCCGTTGAAACGGACACATTTACACAAAGTGGCACACATATAGTGGCACACACGAAGTTATTTCCCGTACATCTTCCAATAGGTTATCTCTAGTATTTTTGCGAATTTTGCGTACAGGTTGTACATACTCTGATTTTGAATTTAATGTTTTAATACACCACTAAATTACTAAAAATCAATGATATGTGCAACTTTTTTCGTGTATTTTTCCCCAACTATTTAATTCCGCCAACGGGTAGTGTTAGTTCATAGAGGCACTCTTGTGGCGTTTTGAAGCCTGTTGAATTCACCCAAATATATTCCACTACTTGTCTGTTAATTTTCCTGTTCTGTCCTGCTGTACCCTGTGGATAGCCCATTCGTAAAAAGTGCCGATTTTTAAGATCTTCCGTGCTGTCCGACTCTGAAAAAAGTAGTGTCAAACAGCAAGGGATACGCAAAGGATACGCAGGGGATACGCTATCTATACAAAGTGCCGTTTTTTAAGATGGACAGCGATAATTTTTGGCATTGCTTATTGAATTTTAAGATTCGTATAGTGTCATCTTGGACGATCCTTTTAGGGGCTTATAGTGTGTATCTTTACGCACCTAAACTGAATGTTTTTTTCGCACTTCTAATATGAACTTAAGCTTGTCTATGTCGGTCTTGTAGCGATAGACGAGGTTGGGGGCGACGATCTCGGTCAGTAGTGTGTCCTCAAAGAACGGCTTGAACGATGCCGCAATCCCCTCGGCGGTATTGACAAAGTCGAGCACATAAGTGTCTATTTTCCCTTTGCAGAAGCGGTTGAGGCGCGATAGGATCTGCACGGCTTTCACGCCCTGCCTCCACCACGCCCCGTATGCAACTCTGCATGTTTCCCTGTTCTAGCCCCACCAAATACAACTAGAATACCTAAAACCACTAGAATACCTAAAAACTACCCCAAAAAACCAAACACGACTAGAACAACTAGAACGACTAGAACAACTAGAACGACTAGAACAACTAGAACGACTAGAACAACTAGAACGACTAGAACGACTAGAACGACTAGA
>CAVFHY010000088.1:0-8622 GCA_963622445.1 Bacteroidaceae bacterium | reverse complement strand
TAGCACTCCCATAGCACTCCCATAGCACTCATGACTTTTATAAGGGTTTTATAGCCCTCTTGAAACACCCCTATTCCCACCCAATAGGTTCCATTTTTCTGTTCGCATAATTTGAGCGAAGGAACATTCTCTTTTCTCTGTCTGTTTTGCTGCTAATTTACACTCTGATATTGTCGGTTCTGGAAAAAAGTAGTATCTTTGCACGATATTTGCATAATGCTAAAAGCACAATCGTACAATGCACAGGCAGATGAAGAAACGGACACTGGTACTGCTCTTTTTGGCGTGGGGGCTTGGAATGGTACACGCAGACAACACCATCGACGAGGTAATATGGATAGTGGGCGACGAGGCTATCCTCCGCAGCGAAGTGGAGGAAGAACGCCTCCGTGCGCAATACGAAGGGCAACAGATAGCGGGCGATCCCTATTGCGTCATTCCCGAGCAGATTGCCGTGCAGAAACTCTTTCTCCACCAAGCCGAGATAGATTCTGTGGTGGCGAACGAGTCCACCGTGAGCCACCAAGTGGATATGCGTATCAACTACTATATCTCCCAGATAGGCTCCAAAGAGAAAATGGAAGAGTACTTCCGCAAGACGAGCAGCGAGATACGCGAAGAGATGATGACCTCGGTGCGTAACCAAATGATAGTCCAGCAGATGCAACAGAAACTGACGGAGCATATCAAGCCTACGCCCGCCGAGATACGCCGCTACTACAACTCCCTGCCTGCCGACTCTATCCCGATGATGCCCGCCCAAGTGGAAGTGCAGATACTCTCCTTTGAGCCGCCTGTGCCGCCCGAGGAGACGGAGCGTATCAAGACCCGCCTGCGTGAGTTTACCGAGCGTGTCAATAGCGGCAATGCCGATTTCGGTATGCTTGCCCGCCTCTATTCCGAAGATACGGAGTCTGCCAAGCGGGGCGGCGAGTTGGGTTTTGTGGGCAAAGGGCAACTCGTCAGTGAGTTTGCCGATGTGGCATTCAACCTCAACGACCCCAAGCGTGTGAGCCGTATCGTGCAGACCGAATACGGATACCATATCATCCAACTCATCGAGAAGAAAGGCGAGCGTATCAACTGCCGCCATATCCTGCTTCGTCCCCGTGTGAGTGTAGCGGACAAACAAGCCGCGCTGCTCCGTCTCGATACGATTGCCGATGAGGTGCGTGGCGGCGAGATGAGTTTCGAGCAGGCTATTCTTCGCTACTCGCAAGACAAACAGACGGCACTCAATGCGGGCGTGATGACCAATCCCAATACGGGTAGCAGCCGCTTTGAGTACCAAGACCTCGCCCCCGAGATAGCCAAGCAGATATACAACATGCAGGAGGGCGACATCAGTGCGCCGTTCGTCATGATGGACGCCACACGCAACAAAGAGGTATGTGCCATTGTCCGCCTGCGCAAGAAGACCGATGTCCACCGTGCGAACCTCACCGATGACTTCCAGACGATCCGCTCTATGCTCGAGCAGAAAGAGGCATCCGACTTCCTACGCGACTGGATTCTGCGCAAACAGCAGGCAACATATATCCAGATAGACCCCCAGTGGCAAGGCTGCGACTTCCAGTACCCGGGCTGGGTGCATGAGTAAGAAGCGGAGGCTAGATTCTCTAGATTTTCTAGAACTTCTAGATTCTAAAAATCTCAAGAACACACACCAACAACAAGATAATGAAACGCATTTATACAGTTCTCGTACTCGGTGTATTCGCCGTTATGGGGTATGCTCAATCCCTGCCGCAGGGGTTGGGTATTCAGATCGGTTTTGCCGAGCCGGTCCTTCGCCTCAATACTCCTCGTTCGGCACTCAAGGCCGACTCCCTTGCCGACAAGACGGTGCTCAACGGTCTGAAGGTCGGTGTGGTCTATGACGCTTCGTTCGTCAAGGGCTTCGGTGCAACCATAGGTGTGAACTATACTTTCGGTGCAGCCAAGACCTCGTGGGTACAAGAGAACACAATCTCGACATTTCCGCAGTTGCGCACCTACACTTGGTACCACCAAGCGGAACTGACTGTCGATTGGCAGTATAAGTTCGAGATAGCCAAAGAGACCTATCTCATTCTCTATTCGGGGCCTTCTATCCAGTGCGCCTTTGCCTTACAGAATCGCACGGACACGAAGGAACTCGGTGGCGATATTACCAAAGGCGATAAGACCAGCCGTTTCAGTACCAAGGCAGACGAGAACGGCTACACCAATACCCTCCGCCGTCTGAACCTTACATGGGGTGTAGGTGCAGGTTTCCAGTACCAACGCTATTTCATTCGTGGCGGCTACGATTTCGGGCTTATCAACCCGTATAAGGACACCAACTTCAACCGGATGGGCTACGACCTCGACCGCCACACCCGTGGGCGTCTCGACCAATGGAACATCCGCCTCGGTATCTACCTCTGGCAGCGGTAGGACATACCTCCATTGTCCCCTCCACATCCAAAGAAGTGGGAGAAATCCAAACGAATACGATGCATACCCCCCTCTCCATATCTCCTCTATTAGCTCTTGTCAGAAGAGTGTGTAGCGTTGTTTCCCCCTCTTGCGGAGGGAGCAGGGGAGGACTGTGGGTATGGGGGCTTCTCTTCTTCTCTCTTCCTCTTGGAGCCCAAACCATGGTCTATCTCGAGCATTCGGAGACACTGGCGTTCGATGAAGACCTTGTGCCCGATGCACAAATCCTGCGGGGGAATGTCATCTTCCGCCACGACAGTGCCTATATGTACTGCGACTCCGCCTATTTCTACGAGCGCACCAACTCGGTGGACGCCTACGGGCATGTTCGTTTCGAGCAGGGCGATACGCTGGCGGGGTCGGGCAACCGCCTCTACTACAACGGCAATACCCGTCTTGCCCGCCTGCGGGGGGATGTCCGCCTCGTGCATGGCACGGATAATCCTACCATACTGACTACGGACAGCCTTAACTACGACCGCCTCCAAGATGTGGCGTACTACTTTGCGGGCGGCACTATCGAGGACAGTCTGAATACCCTCTCTTCCGTCCGCGGGCAGTACTATCCCCGTACCAAGCAAGCCGTTTTCAGCCGTGAGGTGGTGCTGCGTAATCCCAAGACGGTTCTTGTGAGCGGGCAAGACACTACGCCCGCCCGTTTTGTGCTGACCTCCGACACGTTGCTCTACAATACCGACACCCATATCGCTGACATTGTCAGCCCGACGACTATCGTCTATGAGGGCGAGACGACCATACGCACCCGTCTCGGCTGGTACAATACGCAGAACGAGCGTTCTATGCTCCTCTTGCGCTCGGTGGTGGAGCACGCCGACGGCAAGCAGATGACGGGCGACACGATCTTCTACGACAAGCGTATCGGCTATGGGCGTATCCTCGGGCGTATGGAGATGCGCGACACGGTCAATCACGCCACCTTGCTCGGCAACCGGGGCGAGATGTTCCGTGACGGGCATTCGGGCTATGCCACCGACAGTGCGCAGATGCAGGACTGGTCGGACTCGACGATGGTCGGCTATATGCACGCCGACACGCTCTTTACCGAAGAGGTATCCTATACCGCCCTTCGCCTCTCCGGCGAGGACACACTCCGCTACGATACGGCCTACCGCCGTATGCGGGCGTTCCATAATGTCCGCCTCTACCGCCCGGATATGCAGGCGGTTTGCGACTCGGCGGACTACATAGGGCGCGATTCCGTGATGACGCTCTATACTCGGCCCGTCTGCTGGAGCGAAAACAACCAGATCTCCGCCGATACCATCCGTATCTATATGCGTGACGGGCATGTGGACTATGCCGTCGGTACGGGAAATGCACTGACTATCAAGCAGGAGACGCGCGACTACTACGACCAGATGGCGGGCAAAGAGATGACGGCCTATATCCGCAACGGCGAACTGAGCGAGGTGGCGGTCAACGGCAATGCACAGACGATCTTCTATCCGCAGGACGACGACAGCACGTATATCGGTATGAACACCACCGAGTCGAGTTATGTGACGGTCTATCTCGAAGAGCAGAAGATACACCATATCCGCTTTACCACAGAGACCAACGGCACGCTCTATCCCATCGACCAAATACCTGCCGGATTGGACCGCCTCGGTGGCTTCTTCTGGGCGGAGCAGGAGCGTCCCCGCCGTCCCGAAGACATCTTCCTTCGCCCCGAGCGGACAACGAGAACAGCCGTCTCCCCCGATACACAGACCCCGACTCCGACCTCCCCCGACCCCTCCAAAGGAGGAGAGACCGGCAAGGGGGGCACAAAGCAACTCAAGAAGAGATAGGACTGTAGAACAAGAAGATAATCAAACATTCCCTTGATTCCCCACGAGACCATAGAAAGAGTGATGTCCGCCGCCCAAATAGAAGAGGTGGTAGGCGACTATGTTACGCTGCGCAAGCGGGGTGCCAACCTCATCGGGCTCTGTCCTTTCCACAACGAGAAGACGGGGTCGTTCACGGTGAGTCCCTCCAAGGGTATCTATAAGTGTTTCGGCTGCGGCGTGGTAGGCAATGCCGTGGGGTTCATTATGGCGATAGAGAACTGCTCGTATGTAGAGGCTATCCGCCATCTCGCCCGTAAGTACCATATTGAGATAGAGGAGCGTGCGCTCACGCCCGAGGAGCAGCAGCGTCACGACGACCGTGAGTCGATGTTCCTCGTCAACGAGTACTGCGCCAAGTGGTATCAGGACCAACTCTGGAATACACAAGAGGGACAGGCTGTCGGGCTCTCCTATCTCCGTGAACGGGGGCTGACAGACGAGACTATCCGCCGCTTCGGTATCGGCTTTTCGCCCCGTGGCAGTGCGCTCCCCGCTGCGCTCAAACGAGAGGGCTATGTCGAGAAGTATATGGTCTGCGACCCGGAGACGGGTATCGGTACGGGTGTCTGCTGCCGTGCTGCCGACGGGCGTCTCTTCGACCGTTTCTCCGACCGTGTCATCTTCCCTTGCCATACCTACTCGGGCAAGACGGTCTCTTTTGCGGGGCGTATTCTCCGCCCAAAAGAGAATGTGGGCAAGTATGTCAACTCCCCCGAGTCGGTTATCTTCAAGAAGAAGAACGAACTCTTCGGACTCTTTCAGGCGAAAGAGGAGATACGCCGCCGCAGTGTGTGCTACCTTGTTGAGGGGCAGATGGATGTCATCTCGCTCCACCAGGCAGGCATACGCAATGTGGTGGCGAGCGGGGGGACTTCGCTTACGCAGGGGCAGGTTTCGCTCATCGGGCGCAGTATGACGACGAAGAACATTGTCGTCCTCTACGATGGCGACAGTGCAGGTATCAAGGCGGCTGTCAAGGGGTTGGATATGTTCCTTCGTGAGGGGTTCAACGCCAAGGTTGTCCTTCTGCCCGAGGGTGAGGATCCCGATTCGTTTGCCCGTACGCACAACGCCTCCGATGTACTGGAGTATATCGAGAGCAACCAAACCGATTTCATCCGCTTCAAGATCAATCTTCTGCAACGCGAGGCACAGGGGGACGAGCAGGCGCAATCGGCGCTGATACACAGCGTGGTCAATTCCATTGCCTGTATCCCCGACCGCATTACCCGCCAAGTTTATATACAGTCTGCTGCCGGCCGGTTGAGACAGAAAGAGGAGGAACTCACCAAAGAGGTGGAAGGTGTGCGTCGCGGGCAGCAGGCACAGCCCGTGCAGCCTGCTACGCCTGCTGCTACGCCTATTACTGAAGAGCAGAATCCGCTCCGGCGGCAGGCACTGCGCAGCCCCGTGGCGAAGACCCGCCTCGAGACCAACTACGAGAATCTTCTCCGCTTGATTATCCGCTATGGCGAACGCCCGCTCTATCAGGGCGAAGACGGCAGTCTGTGGACTGTGGCAGACTATATCCTGGGTCAGTTGGAGCAAGACCAAGCCTTGCCCGCAGATCCGCTCTACGCGCGTATTATCAGTCTTTACCGTACCCATTGCCACAACGAGGGGTTCACGGCGGAGCATTACTTCAAAACCTTGCCTATCGAGACCGACGACGACAAGGCGGTCAGCCGTTTCGCTTTCGATATGCTGACCGACCGCTACTTGCTCAGCGTGCCTGCCGCCGAAGAGGGAGAGACGCCCGAGCCGTCCTACAACGAGGAGGAGCAACTGCCCTCGCTCGTGCCGCAGTTCCTGCTCGAACTCAAACTCACTATCGCCGAGCAGCGTATCGCTGAGGTTCGGCAACAGATACGCGAGAAGAGTGTGTCGGGCGACCTTGAGAGCCTTCGTCCCTTGATGACCCTTGCGCAACAACTCCAATCCTACCGCAACGATGTCTGCAAACAACTCGGGCGAATGGTGTGAAGAATCTGTCGACTATTAACGCTTAACTGAAAATGCTATTCAACAATATCGTCTATGGTCCGATACACTCGAGGCGGCTCGGCGTATCGCTCGGCATGGAACTTATGCCGCTCGACCACAAACTCTGCACATTCGATTGTGTTTACTGCGAGTGCGGATTCAATACTCCCGTATCCCACCCTGTCCTGCCTACTGCCGAAGAGGTACATACTGCCCTCGAGGAGCGGTTGCAACAACTCCAAGCCGATGGCACGCAGATAGATGTCATTACTTTCAGCGGCAATGGTGAGCCGACGCTCCATCCGGATTTCTTACCGATTATCGCCGATACCTGTGCCTTGCGCGACCGATACGCCCTCGGTACCAAAGTGTCTGTCCTCTCCAACGCTACGCAACTCGGGCGGACGGATGTGGTCGAAGCGCTGCGGCTGGCGGATAAGCGTATCCTGAAGTTGGACTCCGCCATAGACCATACCATGCACCTTATCGACCAACCGGTGAATCAGTCGCTTACGGTCGAACAGATAGAGTCCTTGTTGGCGCAATTCAACGGCGACTTTACGCTCCAAACCTGTTTCCTGCGGGGGACGGTTACGACTGCCGCAGGCATTGAGCGTATAGACAACACGGCGCCCGAGGAGTTGCAGGCGTGGTATGCGGCGGTGGATAGGCTCTGTCCGCAGGAGATAATGATCTATGTTATCGACCGTGCCACACCCGTCAAGACCTTGGAGAAAGTCTCCCGTGAGGAGATGGACGCCATCGCCCGGCCGCTAACAGACAAAGGCTACAAGGTCATCATAAGTGCCTGAATGAAAGTCCTTGTCGCACCGCTCAACTGGGGGCTTGGGCATGCCAGCCGTTGTGTCCCGCTCGTCCGCCGTTACCTTGCCCAAGGCGATGAGGTACTGCTCGGCGGGTGTGGCGAGTCGCTGACGCTTCTTCGCCGCCATTTCCCCGATTTGCAGGTGGTCGAACTGCCGCTGCTCGAACTCTCCTACTCGGGCGGGGACAGTCAGGTAGGGGCTATGCTGCGTGCCTTGCCGAAGATTGTCCGCCAGAGCATAGGCGCACATCGTACGCTGCGCCGCCTGCTCCGTGATGATCACCTCGATCTCGTCGTCTCCGACAACCTCTTCGGGCTGTGGAACAGGCGGGTACGCTCGGTTTATATCACCCACCAACTCCGTGTCCTTATGCCTGGTCGGCGCAAATGGCTCGAGGCCGTTGCTTCGTGGGTACATCGGCAGGTGTGGCGACACTACGATGAGGTCTGGATTCCCGACTACGAAGACCCGTCTCAGGCTCTGGGCGGGATAATGAGCCATGTCGATTATGCCGACAAACGCTTGCGCTATATAGGGACGCTCTCCCGTTTCGAGGGCTGCCAAGGAATGGAGATAGAGAGCGATTACAAGGGCTACGACATCGTGGCGGTGTTGAGTGGGCTGGAACCTCAGCGCACCCTGTTCGAGGAGCGTATATGCCGTCTCTATGCGGGCGGCAAAGCCCGAGTACTGATCGTGGAGGGCAAGATGAACTGCCCACCGACCCGTTTCAGGCATGGGAATATCACGCGTGTGGCGCACCTTGACGATACCGACCTCGCTGCGGCTCTCTTGTCTGCCGGGTGGATTATCTCCCGTTCGGGCTATTCGAGTATTATGGATTTGCACGCTTTGGGCGTACTCTCTACCAAGACGGAGGTAGTGCCTACTCCCGGTCAGCCCGAGCAAGTGTACCTCGCTTTGCTTCATGGCTCTTCGTATTCTTGTGGCAGACCCATCGGCTCCGGCGACGCAGACTATACCTATAGAAACGCCATTTCATAGAGTCCATGCTTGTGTATTTGCAAGAAAAGCAGTACCTTTGCTGCGGAATACAGGATAAGCCCGTTCAAACAAATAAGCCAATTATTAAGTAAAGAGGTCAATTAAAAAAGCAGACCGCAACAGCGTGAGGAATACGATTGCACATATTGTCCAGTTGTCTTGCACAGGCGTTTCTACGCACACACCTGACACACGCACACAAGCGGGCGAGCGAGGAGCGTTCTCTCTCTCTCTCTCTCTCTGCCGCTAAAGGGATAGCGGGCAATCGGAGTAGGGTTAACAGGAGTCAGCCCCTATCGTTGTGTGCTGCTCGGCTTCACCGTGTGATCCGCTTCGTAAAACAATAATAGGCACACACACGACTAAAAACCATGTATACAATTCGCCTCGATATAATACAATAGTGCGTCTGCTTTCGCCACAATTCGGTACAAGTCAATACAAGTCAATATGAAAATGAAAAGACTATTTTTGTTGGTTGCCCTTGCGGCAGC
>CAVFHY010000087.1:0-8687 GCA_963622445.1 Bacteroidaceae bacterium | reverse complement strand
TGGCAGGTATCAATATAAAGCGTATCATGCACCTCTTTGACAACCTCTTTGATAATCGTATCATGCACCACGTACACCGTACTGCGCGGCATAATCAGATGGAGCGTATCGCCCTCCATCATACCATTCATGTCGTAGGTTATGCTGTCGATGGTCGTGATGGGGGGACCATACAGCACCTTTCCATTGAGCCAAACCACCTGATTGGTCTGCGCTACAATAGCACTACTTAGTACCATTGCCAAAAAGAAGAGAACTTTCTTCATTGTCTTAGTATTTTATTGCTTGTTGAATTCACCTAAGCGTACATGACCTTCGCTGTATGAAAGATGTTAAATGGATGTATCACGATTGAAGTATCTACAAGGATAAGGGGTATATCGGAGAGGATGTACAACCGGATTTGTTCGAAACGGCACATATACGGCTCGAATGTGATTAGTGATTATCTTTGTGGAGCATAATGTCGAGGATGAGGTCGTCTGTTTGGGTCATTCCTTCTCGCCCGAGGCGGGTCAGGTTCTGAATGGTGCGGTCTATATCCTCTTCTACAATGCCTTCGGTGGCGTCGGGGTAGGCTTGTTGCATAGCCAGCGTGGCAGACAGAATGGCGGTGCTTACGCCGCTCGTCACTTTCAGCGCACACCCGGGTTTTGCCCCGTCGCATATCATGCCGCTGATGTTGGCAATCATATTTTTGATGGCGTAGGTTATCTCGTCGTATCCGCCGCCCATGAGATAAGTCAGTCCTACCGCCGAGCCTGTAGCTGCCACCACGCATCCGCATAATGCAGATAGCCGTCCGAGCGACTGTTTAATATAAATCACAGTCAGGTTGCTCAGTGTCAGTGCCCGCAGCGTCTGTTCTTCGCTGCATTGTTTTTCTTGAGCGTAGAGATAGACGGGCACGGAGCAGGATATGCCTTGATTGCCGGAGCCGGAATTGCTCATTACGGGTACCATTGCGCCCGACATCCGAGCGTCGCACGCCCCGCAGGTGTAACTCAGTATCTTGGTGAATAGCGTATCGCCCAGTATGGAGGCGGTCAGCGTGTCTTGGTGGTGCAGCAGTCGCCCGAGTCCGTGTCCGTAGGCATGGTCGAAAGACTGTTCAGCAGCGGCAATGTTCATCCGTACACCATCTATGAGCCACCGTATATCATCCAATGCCACTTGCATGGCGTAGTCATACACTTGCCGCATCGTGAGTGCTTCTGTGGCAGAGGCTGTTTCGGTAGCGGGTGGAGTAGGGTGTCCGACCCCGCACGGAGTGGCTTGCTCAGTCGGTACAAAATGAGTATGACTGCCTTGTATGGTTGCCTCTGCCTGTTGTCCCTTGTGCTCTACTACCACATGGATGTAGAGTATATCCGGAGCGTTGGGGTCTATGGCTATTTCGATAGGTGTTCGCTCCATGTATTGTTTGGCGTAGGCAACGGCTTTCGGGCATACATCGCACAGTACCTCCAGTTGGTTTTTGCTTTGTCCTATTGTTGCTCCCAAGGCCACGGCGATAGGCAGTCCTGTCATGCCCGTGTTCGGAATTCCGACCGAGAGGGCATTTTTGTATATGTTTTTGCTGAGTTGGATGTGGATAGCACTCGGTTCGTGTCCGAGTTGTTCCCGTGCGCGGGCGACGCAGAGAGCCACGGCAATGGGCTCTGTGCAGCCGATGGCAGGCACTACTTCTTGGTGTAACAAACGGAGTATATCCATAGTTGAATGAATGTGTACCAAATCGTTTCCTCGCGTGTACGGTTCTCCTGTTTCCAAACCCTCTTGTCCTTCAATACCTTCAATACCTTCTATCCCATCGTTCTCCCATCATCCTCCCATCCTTCTGCTCTCTTGTCCTTCTATCCCTTTATCCTCTCGTCCTCCTATCCCTTTATTTCCTATCCCTTTATTCTCTTGTTCTCCCTTTCCTCCTATTCTCATCCACTTTATATTTGCCTCTTCCTGCTCTTTCTTTATCTTTCTCTCTTAAATTTTCTCCCCTTAATTTTATTGCCCCTTTTATTGCCCCTTCTATTTGCATCCCTTATTTTCGTTTCTGCTTGCAAAGATACTACAATTTTCTAATATATACAAAAATCGATACCTATTCCCTTGTATCGTAGGTGAATTCAACAAGCATATACTATAAAGCAATAAAAATACAAAACCATACCCATTGGCGGAATTATTATAGTGCGTATTTGCTTCTGCCAATGGGCTTGTTGTGCAGCCTTTTTGTGCTTTTTTCATATATTTCCGTATATTCTGGGGACTATTCTAATTTCGCCAACGGGGTGCATACCATACCGTATGAATGTTTCTGTTGGTTATGTCGAAAAAAAAGTCGTACTTTTGTATGCCGTTTTTCGGCCGAGGTTTTTATGTATCGTGCAATCTCTCTTGTAGGTAGCCACAGTGTAGGTTTGCCTGATTGGTAGGAGTAGCCATTTTGCATAGTGCATAGCCTTGTAGGAAGCCTTTTATATCATAGCCCCATGACAAGCCTTTATACCATCATTTTTGCAGCCATTTTGCCGGCTTTTCTATTGGTCCTTTACATCTGGTGGAAGGACAAGTATCAGCGTGAGCCTTTCTCGCCTCTTTCCAATAGACAGGGCGTATTGGTTGCGTGTATATTCGAAATCCCCCAGAACTCTGTCGTTTTTGGGAATTTTTGAACCATTTTTTCGGGTATTTGGTTGGCGTAGCCGTTGTTTAATGGCTCTGCATGAGCATTAGTGGGGAACAGTCCTATGGCGTAGCCTTTGTGTGGGGCATTAGTGGAGAACCAAGTACCCAAATTACGGAAAAGAGTACCCGAATAAAAGGTCTTGGCAGGAGAATTTGGCGGAGTGAATAGAAGGCACTACCTTTGCAAGCAGAATAAAAATCGGATTATAGAATGAAAAAAGTATTGGTTATCTCCACAAGCCTTCGGGCAAACAGCAATTCGGATGCGCTTGCGCAATCTTTCGCACAAGGAGCCATAGAGGTAGGAAATGAGGTGGAATGTGTATCGCTCCGAGACAAAACGATACAGTTTTGCAAAGGGTGTCTGGCATGTACCCGAACGCTCCGTTGTGTGATAAAAGACGATGCACCCGAAATTGTGGATAAGATGTTCCGTGCGGATGTGATTGTTTTTGCGACGCCTATCTATTACTACGAGATGAGCGGACAAATGAAGACGCTTCTTGACCGTGCGAACCCTTTATTCAATGCAGATTATCGTTTCCGTGATATCTACCTGCTGACTGCAGCGGCAGAAAACGAACCCTATACCCCCGAAGGCGCAGAACATGGACTAAACGGGTGGATTGCCTGTTTTGAGAAAGTGCGTTTGGCAGGAACGGTTTTTGCCGGAGGCGTAACAGCCCCGAACGAAATAGCCGGTCATCCCGCACTCCAAGAAGCCCACGAAGCAGGAAGAAGGGTATAGTCAAACCGCTTTGCAGTTAGAAGTCTGTTATCAGAGAATGTTTTAACGGCAGTGGTTCAGGCTCTGCGCAGAGAAAAAAAGGCGGAGAACCGACCTACTATACGATTTGGCGGCGGCGGATGAGGCGAATCACTCGGCTGCGCAGACGGGTGAGCAGGTGCCATGTGCGGTTAGGCTGCGGCGTGTCGGTCAGGAATACATCACGCACCTTGCCGCCCGTGTGTTGCTCGGGGTAGAGAATAAGGTAACTATACGGTGCAAAGAACTGCTTCAACATACGGGGAATCTGCTCAAAAAGCGGGTTGTAACTTGCCGTGGCGTGCCGCGAGGAGACCATGACTATCATGTCGTCCTTTTGTGCCTCTTTGGCGAGCATAAGCACCTCTTCCCAGTCGCCCATCTCTCGGTACGATGCACGGAGGTACTTCCCCTTGCGTTGGCAGAGTGCTTTCAGCACCTGCTGTGTGTCCTCGTTAGCAAAGAACACCACCTTCGCTCCTATCTGGCTGCTCAAGCGGCGTATTTGCCCAAAGCAGGAGATGAAGTCGTATTCTTTCTCGGCGTAGCGTGGTACAGCTACAAGTAGGCGGCTGATGGTGTTGAGAGGCTGCTGCTCGTGGTAGATGGCAGCGGACTTGCCGCTATGCTCGATGAGTTGGTACGCCTCCTGCCAGTCGTCTGCCTGCACCATCTCGGTCTCGTGCAGACTGCTCAGGTGGCTTAACTCTTTGAGCGACGGATGTATGTCTTCGCCAATGGAGAGCATTATCCATTCGTCCTGCGTGCGCTCGCTCTCCAACTTGGCTTCCTCCTGCAGAGCAATGCGCTTGGCGGCGTACTCCGTGACGAACGAAGAGAGAGTGCAGAGGACAAGTATCATCAATACGGCACCGTTCAGTATCTCGGAATTGAATAACCCTATTTGGTAGCCGATGGTGACAATGGCGAGGGTGCCGGCAGCGGTGGCGTGAGTAAGGCCAAATATAAGAGTTCCTTCGGTACTGGTAAGGGAAAATGAGATTTTTGCCGCCCATGCAGCAAGCCATTTTCCGACCAGTTTGGTGGCTATCATCACACCCGCAATCAGCAGTGTTGTCCAACCATGCCAGCAGAGGCTGATGTCGATCATCATGCCTACATCGAGAAGAAATAGCGGCACGAAAATGCTGTTACCCACAAAGTTGATTCTGTCCATCAGCGGCGAGCGGTTCGGCACCAATCGGTTGAGCGCCACGCCGCAGACGAACGCCCCGAGAATGCCCTCCAATCCTGCCCAGTCTGCCAGAAAAGCGGAGAGGGTGAGCATGGTCATCACGAGCAAAAAACAGAACACGGAGTCCTGCTGTCGCTTGAATATCTTCTGTGCCAGCCACGGGAAAAGCCAAAGTGTGGTAACCACAAAGAGGACGATTTTGCCCGCCAACGCCCACCAGAAAAGCGCACTCTCGTTGCCCGAAAGGTGGCTCTTGATAACGGCTAAGACCAAGAGCGACAGCGTGATAGCCACCATCGTTCCGCCCACGACGATATTGACGGCAGGCGTTTTCTGCACGCCATAGCGGCTCACGATGGGGTAGGTCATCAGTGTGTGGCTGCCGTACATGGCACCCAGTAGGGCGCAGGTAGAGAGTTCGAAGCCCATCAGCCAACTGGTGAGCATACCCAACAAAAAAGGAATGGTGAAAGAGTAGAGTCCGAAAACGAGTGCGCTGCGTTTGTACTGGCTGAAGTCGTTGATATCCACCTCAATACCTGCCTGTAGCATGATATAGAGCATACCCATCTGCCCGAGAATGCGGATGGTGTCGCTCTGCGGGATGAGGTTCAGTCCGTGCGGTCCGATAAGAATACCCACCACGATAAAGCCCACAATGCTCGGGATATGCACGCGTTGGCATACGGCAGGAATGAGGAGGATAATCCCCAACACGATTGCTATTATTGCCAAAGAGTTGCTTATCATTGTTCGCTGCGCGTATTTTCGGTTGGCGCCGTATTTGTATTGTTTCCTGCTCGCTAATGCGAGCGAAAAATGGAGAAAAATTAGGAAACTTCGGCTGCGCGTATGTTTGCTGCGCGTTATGCCATCAGTGCATATAATTCCTAGTTCTCAATTTCTAATTCCTAATTCCTAATTAGAGAAACTTTCCCGTAATGCTTTCTTTGCATTGCTTCACTTCCTCTATCGTGCCGGCGCAGACGACTTGTCCTCCGTTGCGTCCGCCCTCGGGACCCATATCGATAAGGTAGTCGCAGGCACGAATGACATCGAGGTTATGCTCGATAATCAGCACCGTGTTGCCCCGATTCACCAATCGCCGCAATACCCCAAGCAGGATCCGGATGTCCTCGAAATGCAGTCCTGTAGTGGGCTCGTCGAGTATGTAGAGTGTGTTGCCCGTCGATGGGCGTGCCAGTTCGGTTGCCAACTTGATGCGCTGGCTCTCACCGCCTGAGAGCGAGGTGGACGATTGTCCGAGTTTGATATACCCAAGCCCTACATCCTGTATGGTCTTTATCTTGCGCAGGATATACGGCTGGCTCTCGAAGAACTCAACCGCCTGATTGACAGTCATATCCAGTACATCGGAAATAGTCTTGCCCTTGAAGCGCACCTCGAGCGTCTCCTTGTTGTAGCGTTGGCCGCCACATACCTCGCAGGGCACATACACATCGGGCATGAAATGCATCTGAATGGTTTTGTATCCGTTGCCGGCACACTCTTCGCAGCGGCCGCCCTTGGAATTGAAACTGAAGCGCCCTGCTTTCCATCCGCGTATCTTCGACTCCGGCAACTGTGCAAAGAGTTCGCGGATGTCGTTGAATACATTCGTATAGGTGGCGGGATTTGAGCGAGGTGTGCGTCCGATAGGCGATTGGTCGACATTGATGACCTTGTCTATCGCCTCTATCCCCTCGATGTTGTCGTACGCCATGGGCTTCTGTAGGCTGCGGTAGAAACGCTGCGAGAGGATAGGGTAGAGCGTTTGGTTGATAAGCGTGGATTTGCCGCTGCCGCTCACGCCCGTCACGCACACCATCTGCCCGAGCGGTATGCGAACGGTCACATTTTGCAAGTTGTTGCCTCGGCAGCCGCTTAGGGTCAGCCATTGCGTTTCGTAGGGCTGACAGGAGAGTTGGTTCGGGAGTAGTAAGGGAGTTTGTGGTTTTGCGGTATTCCGTTTCGTCTCGAATCCTTCCTTTAGTTGTTCCTCGTCAAGCATGTCCCTTACATCGACTCCATTCTCCGTAGCGGGGTCAATGGTATGGTCTGTGTCTTGCACGCGGCACTCGCCCCGTAGGTAGCGTGCCGTCAGGGTGTCGGCTTGCAGCATCTCGGCAGGTGTGCCCGCGAATACCACTTGTCCGCCAAGCCGCCCTGCTTTGGGGCCTATATCGACGATATAGTCCGCCTCACGCATCATCTGCTCGTCGTGCTCCACCACAATGACGGAGTTGCCCATGTCGCGTAGTTCTTTGAGCGAGCGGATTAGTCGGTCGTTGTCCCGCTGGTGCAAGCCGATACTCGGCTCATCGAGAATATAGAGCACGTTGACAAGCCGTGAACCAATCTGCGTGGCAAGGCGTATGCGCTGGCTCTCGCCGCCCGATAGACTGTCGGCGTTGCGCCCGAGACTCAGGTAACTCAGCCCCACGCTCTGCATGAACTGCAAGCGGGAGACAATCTCTTTGAGTATCGGTTCGGCAATGGCACGCTGCTGGGTAGTGAGGTCGGCGAGAATGCCGCCCCGGGCGTCCGTCAGGAAAAGCAGCAACTTGTCGATGTCCATATCCGAAAGGTCGGCAATGGTCTTGTCCGCAATGCGGTAACTCAGCGCCTCACGATTCAGTCGCTTGCCATGGCACTCGGGACATTCGATGGTTTCGCTCTCCTCGGTATCGGCCTGTTCCTCTTGCTGTTGCACATACTCCAACATACGCTTGTACCAGTCGGTGTCGTCGTGTACGATGTCGTCCAACTGTTCGGCATCGGCAGCGGCATCTTTGCTGATCTTGCCCAAACCTTTGCAGCAGGGACACCAGCCTTGCGGGCTGTTGAAGGAGAAAGAGTGCGGGGCGGGGTCTTGGTAACTGAGCCCCGTGGTGGGACACATCAGGTTGCGGGAGAAATAGCGGGGCGCAGAGGTCGTGCCGTTTCCTTTCCATTCGGCTATCAGCATAATGCCTTGCCCTTGCGTCATGGCTTTGTCCACCGATTGCCGCAGCCGCCGGATGTCGGTGTCGTCAGCCTGCTCGGCATCAGCGGGCGGCACAAGGCGGTCGATCACCACCTCGATGGTGTGGTTCTTGTAGCGGTCGACTTTCATGCCGAGCGTAACCTCCTGCACGGTGCCGTCCACACGCACATAGACAAAGCCTTTCTTGCGAATGGTCTCAAAGAGTTCCTTGTAATGCCCTTTGCGGTTGTTGACAAGAGGGGCAAGCAGGACGATCTTTTTGCCCGCATAGTCGTGTTGGATTAGGGATATGATTTGGTCGTCGGTGTAGTGTACCATTTTCTCGCCGGTCAGGTAAGAGTAGGCGACACCCGCACGAGCATAGAGCAAGCGCAGAAAGTCGTAGATCTCGGTGATGGTGCCGACCGTAGAGCGGGGATTCTTGCCCGTTGTCTTTTGGTCGATGGAGATGACGGGGCTTAGACCTGTTATCTTGTCCACATCGGGGCGTTGCATATTGCCGATGTAGCCTCGTGCGTAGGAGGAGAAAGTGTCGATATAGCGCCGTTGTCCTTCGGCGAAGATGGTGTCGAAAGCGAGCGACGACTTGCCGCTGCCCGATAGTCCGGTGATGACCGTCAACGCATGGCGGGGTATGCTGACGCTGATATTCTTCAGGTTATGCACCCGTGCGCCGATGACTTCTATTTTCTCTTCTTGTCCCAAAATCCCTGTGCTTAATTATGAATGAAGAATTTTGAATTACGAATTGTGCATTTAGCATCGTAATATGTAGCGTGCATTGTATTCGTCCTGCAAAGGTACTACATTTTTCTGAAACAGAAAAATGTAGTGGCAAAGTACCAGGGCAACCGCACCAAAATTGCGCATTGTGTACTGTCCAATAACAAATGCAATTTTTCAGTACTCAAAAATCCATCTCCTTGTGAAGGATACCGGAACAGGGGAGAGAGAGGGCTTCTTAGGAAAAATGCAACACAAAAAATGAAGGGAACGCAAATGTTCCTCCGCTCAAAGTATGCGAACAGAAAATGGAACCTATTTGGTGGGAA
>CAVFHY010000086.1:0-9050 GCA_963622445.1 Bacteroidaceae bacterium | reverse complement strand
CGCTGCAAAGATAGTACTTATTTTAGAAATATGCAAGAGGAGTGAGGAAATACTGAGGTTTGCTGGAAACCTGTGGGTGAGGGAAAGGAGTCTGCCGTCAAAGGACGACGGTTTCGCCTTTGTGTGGTATCTCAATGCCTCGGAAACCGGTTTCGTAGAGGTGGTCTTTGTAGGCTTCTTGGGCTGCGGGTTCGCCATGGACTATAAAAGTGCGGCGGACTTGCTCTACCGACAGACTATGCGACAGATAGTCTGTCATTTCACGATAATCTCCATGCCCAGAGAAGCCCTCTATCTTACTGATTTGCGCCTTAATACGATGGTCGTAACCGAAGATACTTACCCACTTCAGTTTGGGGTCTTGTATGCGGGCACCCAGCGAAGACGGCGTGCAATAGCCGACTATCAAAATAGTGGTCGTCGGGTCGGAGATATGGTTCGCCACATGGTGTTTGACACGCCCCGCCTCGAGCATGCCTGACGCTGAGATAATGATACAGGGATTGGGGTTGTTATTCAACGCCTTAGACTCACGAATATCGGTGATATAGTGCAGTGTATTGAAGCCAAACGGGTCATCGTCGAAGCGTAGCGTGTCCTGTACATCGGCATTCAGTTGGTCGGCATAGAGACGGAAAATCTGTGTTGCATTGACCGCCAAAGGCGAATCGACATAGACGGGAATACGCGGCAAACGCTCGTCGTTGTAGAGTTTATTAAGCACATACACAATCTCTTGCGTACGCCCGACAGAGAAACTCGGGATAATGAGTTTGCCCCGCTTGTAAACACATGTGCTATCTACCACACCGAGCAATTCCTCCTCCGTTGCCAACATATCGGTGTGCAGGCGGTCGCCGTAGGTGGACTCGCATATTAGGTAATCACACTGTGGGAACGGCTGCGGAGGACAGAGAATATGACTCTCCGCACGCCCGATGTCGCCCGTATAGGCAATGCGCTTGCGCTCACCATTCTCCTCTATCTCGAGACTGCAGATAGCCGAGCCGAGCATGTGTCCCGAATTGGAGAATGTGAGATATACCCCGTCCGCTACACGATAGCGATGCCCATACCCCACCGTAACGAAATGCTGCATACAACCCTCGACATGGTGGCTGTCGTAGAGCGGCTGCACCTTGGGCTTATGCAGGCGGTCCATCTTCTTGTTGTACCAACGGGTATCCTGTGCCTGAATAAACGCCGTGTCTTGCAGCATGATAGCACAAAGGTCACGCGTGGCAGGCGTTGAGATGATGTCGCCACGAAATCCCAACTTGTAGATGTACGGCAACAACCCCGAATGGTCGATATGGGCGTGTGAGAGAATGACACAGTCTATCTGCTTGGGGTCAAAACCTAAATCACGATTGGCGGCATCGGTCTCCATACCTTTGCCCTGATACATACCGCAATCGAGCAAGATACGCTTGCCTTTGTCGGTGGTAATAAGATGCTTGCTGCCCGTAACCTCGCCAGCAGCACCGAGAAAACGGATGGTCATGGTATTGTGTTTAATTATGAATTACGAATTACAATGGCGGGGGCGCAGGGGTGGTTGGGTATGGTTCGTTTTGTGCGTGGCTTGTCTGTCGCTTGGCGGTGGTGTGTCTGTGGTGTGTCTGTGGCTACCACCCGCATTGTTCTCCTGCAAAGATACAGCGAAAAATGGAGAAATGCAAGCACTTTTCACTCTAAAATACATACTATTTGACAATTGGACTATTTACGATTCTACGATATGGCATTGGCAGAGAAGAAAAAAGGCTGCACCTTATTCGGGTACAGCCTCTTTTGTTGTTCATATACTATGCTGCGCAGTGGCTCTGACGAGGGACTCCGTTGGAGCACCTGCGCCCAAAGTCGAACTCTTAATAGTTGTTCTCTTTGAGTTGGAAGTAACTCTGCGGGTGGTTGCATACCGGGCACACCTCGGGAGCCTCTTTTCCGACGCAGACATGACCGCAATTGCGGCACTGCCAAATACAATCTCCGTCGCGGCTGAAGACAAGTTTGCCCTTTACATTCTCCAACAGTTTCAGGTAGCGTGCCTCGTGCTCTTTCTCAATGGCTGCTACACCCTCCATGATTTGGGCTATCTCCTCAAAGCCCTCCTCGCGTGCCTCCTTCGCCATACGGGGGTACATGTCTGTCCACTCGGCGTTCTCACCATTAATGCCATCGAGCAGATTCTCCTCGGTAGAGCCGATACCGTGTATCAGTTTGAACCACAGTTTGGCGTGCTCTTTCTCCTGGGCTGCCGTCTCCTCGAAGAAAGCGGCTATCTGCTCGTAGCCGTCCTTCTTGGCTTTCGAAGCATAGTAATTGTACTTGTTGCGTGCTTGCGACTCACCAGCAAATGCCTCCCAGAGGTTCGCTTCGGTCTTGGTTCCTTTCAGTTCTTTCATTGCTTTTGTTTTTTGAGGGTTATTGAATATGGAGCGATAGTAAGTACACTCTTTTTAGAATAAATACAAATTTCGTGCCATACATATCTATCGCATGAACCAAGGTGTTATTTGCTCACCTCTGATACTTGGCGATGTGTTTCATCACAAAGAAGATAAGCCAATCGGGGGTGTGCTTCAAGAGGGGTGTAGCGAGATGGTTCAACACACCCGGCATATCGGCTTTCTTGCCACGGAACATACAGCGCAGCGCACGACGCACCAACTTCTCCGGCGGAATAGACACCGAGAGATTAACTGCCAAACGGCGCAGGTTGGACGCCAAACCAAACAACGCCGTATCGACTGCACCCGGCGTCATAACGGTGATGTTCACGCCATTAGGCTGAAACTCATACCACAACGACTTCGAGAGATTGTAAATAAACGCCTTGGTGGCATTATAGGTCTGAATACCCGGCATTGCCATCCACGCCGACATAGACGACATATTGAGAATATATCCTTTACGGCGAGGCTTTCCACAGATATACTGCGACTGCTCCTCGGCAGTCAACTGACGGCGCATCATATCCTCCCCAAAGAGGCGGCATAGTTTCGCCACCGTCACGGTATGCAGATTGAGCATCAACTCGATACGGCGCATCGAAGTCTCGCAATAGGGATTGAAGAAGAACACGCCTGCGTCGTTAATCAGCACATCCACAACAAGTTCATTCTCACGGCAATAGCGGTAGAGTTCCTCGGCTGCGTCCTGCTTACTGAGGTCGGCATAATGCGGTGTAGCCTGCACATGATACTGCTCCTCGAGGTCGTGCGCCACAACCTGCAACTCGGCTTCTTGGTTCGACACCAACAGCACATCACTATGATAATCACGGGCTAACTGCGTGGCATACTGCAAACCGATACCACTACTCGCCCCGGTAACTAGAGATAACATACTATCCAAGACCTCCCCTAACCCCTCCAAAGGTGGGGAATACATTATACAATCTATTCAAATTATACATTTGCATTGTGCATGGATTGTTGGGCTTGGGCTTCGAGGTGGGCTATCTCCTTTTTAAGACAAGCGGGGATCTTTTCGCCATCACGCTCTACACACTCATGGCACTTCATATCCAGTGTATACATACGCCCTACACAATAGTTGGAGCGTCCACAACCTGCATGGTAGTGCGGATTCTGCCGTACATGATGCACAAAATCAGGGTCTTTGATCAGCACATGCGCAATCTGGAACAACTCAAACCCCTCGTCCATAATGCGTTGGCAGTTGTCGCCCGACTGCACACCACCCACATAGATGAGTTGCGTATCGCCCAACTCACCCTGCAGTTCGCGTTGGAAACGCTTTGCCTGCTCCATAAAATACAACTCTTTGAACGGCACGGTCGGAATCATCAACGCCCCGCCACCACAAAGCAAAGCGGCCTTGAGCCACCAGAAACTCTTCATCGGCATATAGTGCGCCAGTGTCTTAATCGGCATGGCACCGCCCAAGATACGCATTGGCGATGCACTCACCGTACCGCCCGAGAGGACAATACCATGCACCTTGTGCTTCAAAATCTCACGCGCCACCTGCAAGCCCTCTTCGATATCCGAACCGCCACGACAAGCGTCCCACATATTGGTCTTAACGACTACCGCCATATCGTCTTTGGCGTGCAACATCACCTCGTCGAGCACCTCGTTCATAAACCGCACACGGTTCTCGAAACTACCGCCGTACTCGTCGTGGCGACGATTGGTACGACGACTGATGAACTGCGAAATCAGATAGGCATGCCCTGCGTGTATCTCCACACAGTCGAAACCCGCCTCACGGCAGAAATCCACCGCCTCGCCAAAGCGCTTGACCAACTGCTTTATCTCGCTGACTTTCAGCCGACGATGAATAGTGGGCGAATAGAGATTGAAACCGCTGCTTGCGCTGACGGGCATACAATGGCAGGTATAGAAGTGCGTCATATTGCCACAGTGCCCCAACTGAATGCTGGCTTTGGCCCCCTCGGCATGAATAGCATCGGTCAGCTTCTTCAAGCCGGGCAGAGCCTCATCGCGTACATAGAGTTGCCCATCGAAACTCACACCGCTCAAATCGACTGCACAATAGGCAACCGTAGTCATCCCCACTCCACCGTGCGCCACACTGACATGATAATCATGCAATTGCTGCGACGGCGTGTTGTTATGACACATATTCTCGAACGCCGCCGAACGGATAAAACGGTTGCGTAGCGTAATAGGGCCTAACTGAAAAGGAGTAAAGAGTTTTGATTCCATACCTTAAGTATAAAAAAAAGTATCTATAGCGGCACAAGGCAACCATAGATACTATTAAGACATTAGTAGATAAAGGGGAAAATGCGTTTCAGGCGCTTGCGGTCGAACTCATCGGGGAACTCCTCCTCGTACTTGTGATAGATAGAGTTGGCACGCGGAATAAGGTTGCAACAAGAGAACCAGAAGAACAGCAAGCCTGCAAGCGACCATGTAAGGATAGCAAAACCCAGCCACTCCGTAATCTCGCCCAGATAGTTGGCACTCGTCACATACTTATACAAGCCTTTCTTGGGCAGATAGTGGTTGGTATCGCCCGGCTTACGCAAGTGACGCACCACATAATCTGAATGCAAATTAATACACAGACCGATAATAAAGATACAAGTACCGACAATGAAACGAGGGTCGATCAACCACGCCGTGGTATAGAGTTGCGAATATGCCTCGTCCTGCGGTGCCAAATGGAAAAGCCAATAGCCCTGTACATAGCCGTTAATCAAGTTCCACACCACCGAGAGTGCCATAATTACAACGGGCATCTTGCTCTTGCCTTTCAACAGACACGGGAATACAAAAGAGCGTTGGAAATAGTGGAACTCAAACAGCAGCAAGAACACCCAATAGGGGACATGTTTCGTAATACCATCGTACATAGAAAGCGACTTCAAGTAGAGATAGAGCACCACAATAAATACCGGCGCTTCCATCAAGAACCAGCCCACTTTGTTACTTATGGCAGGTCCCCATTTCTCGGTACGCATCTTGCCATACCCTGCGTCCACAAAATAAAGCGTTACAAACACAACCAACCCGACAATGAACATGATAAAGAGCAGGTCGTTGAAAAACTCAGGCGTGTAAATATGTTCCATTCAGTCTAAATTTACGCACCACAGCACCCTACCAAAGGGGACTTAGGCACAATACTGCTGCAAAGGTACAAAGATTTTGCGAAATAGCCAAAAATAAACTACTGCAGGTTCTTTTTTTTCTGAATTTGGCAGACAAACAGCCCGACGATAATCAGCAGAATACCTACCCATTTCGCCCACGGTAGTTGCTCGCCAAAGAAAAGAAGCATCCAAAGTGCCGTGAAAGCAGGGCGTACATTGTTGAATGCATTGGTGCGGGTAACACCTATACAGCGCACCGTGTAGCAAAAGCAGATAAACGCCACAACAGAAGCAAAGACAGCCAAATAGCCTACGCCCAAAAGCGAGCGTAGCAACTGCGCAGGGTCTGCCGCTTGGAAGTGGGCAACAAAAGTACTCCCCTCCATAATGCCCCACAAGGGATAGAACAGCACGAGCGAGGTCAGTTGGACATAGAACACCACCGACAGAGAATTGTATTTGGTGGGAATACGGCGCAGGATAATCGTATAGAACACCGCCGTGGATACAGCAGCAAAGGCCAAGGCAATACCCCACGGATTGCCGATATTGAAATCTGCCGCACCAACCAATACCAAAAGCAGCATACCGACCGTCGAGATAAGAATGCCCAAGACATTATAGATTGTTACCCGCTCCCGAAGCAGGACAAAAGCAAAAAACGGTGCCAAGAGCGGACTCGTGCTGAGCAATGCTTCGGCGATAGTGGGCGAAGACAACTCACGATAACTGAAGGTCTCAAGAATATAGTACAAAAAAGGCTGCATCACCCCGCCCAAGAGAAAGAGCGGGATGTCCTTCTTGTCTATCCGTTGCAAGGCGAGCATATCACTCTTGCGAGCGAATAAGCCGATAGCAAGCATCAACGCCACTGCCAGTGTAAAGCGTATGACTATCAGCGTCATAGGCGGCAAGGCAACAAGTGCTTCCTTAATAGCAATACCCGAAGCAGACCAGATAATCATCGCCGTCAAGACAGCAATATAAGGCACAAGGCGGCGCATAGTTCAATAGGTTAATTTGTAAGTGTGTAAATGTGCGTGATGTGGTTCGTTGAGCCTTATGGCTCATTTATCGCTGAATTAAGCATTGCTGTATTCCACTGGCCAGGTATTCTTAGTGATGCCTGCCATACGAACGATGGTTTGGTGTGCCTCTTCTCGCAGTCGCTCTACTTCGATGCCACGCGAGTTGTTGCGATTGGGCAGTATCGGAGCACCTATCTCCACTTGCAACAGAGGCAGTTCTTTCGGACCGAACAGACGGTAAATACCCTTACGCTCTCGGTAGGTAATGGCACACGGCAAAAGCGGCATATCGTATTTGTACGCCATAGAGAACGCACCCTTTTGAAATGGGCGAATGGGTTTATAGAAATCCCAGCGTGCAGCTTCGGGGAATATATGAAACCAATAGCCCCGCCGATGGAACTCATCGAATGCCTCGTTGAACTTCTTCAAAGCCGCCATACCGCCCTCCTGTTGGGGAATAGGAATACCGCCCACGACACGCAGGAAAAAATTGTCCTTGGTAGAAAAATTAGGAGCGAACATCGGAATACGCGTTGTATGTTTGGCGTGCACCGCAATCAACACACAAGGACAATCGAACTTGAACATGTGGTTCGATATGGTAATCGCCCCACCCTGCAGCACATCTTTGTACTTTTTGAGGTTCTCACGCCCTTTAATACGCAAGCCCATCTTCACACGCAACATCGTTCCGATAGCAAACTTAAGCAACAAATCCCACATCGATGCATTCAAGATTCGGAATTTTAGGCTGTCATCAAGATAGGGATAATGCTCATCTACCACCACCTTGCGGTCATAAACCGGATGATAAAGGTGTTCATAAGGGTCATTCTCCGGGTAGTCGATACCCACATTGGGGATATATACACCCGGAGCGGTTTCTAAATCCTTGTAACGGAGATTCATTTCTAATTATGAATTAAGAATTTTAGATAATGCCACGGCGGAGAAGTTCAAAGTAGCAATCTTTCGTGGCGGTAATGTCTGATAGGGCATCGTGTGCGCCCGAGAAAGCATGACCGAACAGTTTGGTATAGAGTTCGGTCAGCGTGGGGAACTTATAGCCTGAATAGTAGCGGCTTGTGCTGGGTAAGGCGCAGAAATCCGTGCTACGCACCATGGTACAAACGGAAGGCTTATCCATCAATGTGCGATAGTCCATCGAGTTGCGATATAGTTCACAGCCGACGATATGGCGGTCGAAGTCGATGTTATGCCCCACCAACAGAGAGGCAGCCTCTACATCTGCCATAAATTCCGACAAGATATCCGTCAAAGCCACCCCATTACGCTGTGCGGCGGCAGTCGTGATACCCGTAAGGCGAGTGACATCGGCATCGATAGTGAACGACTGCGGGTAAATAAGTTGGCTCTTGCGCTTCAAGATATTGCCTGCTTCGTCGGTGATTATCCACCCCAACTGTATCATGCGAGGCCAGTTGGAAGTCGCCGAAACACCCAACTTATAGTTCTGCGGCAGCCCGTTCGTCTCGGTATCAAAGAAAAGAATAGTCTTTTGCTGCGGTGTACGAGTAGTGGCAGGCTGCGGCACTTGTCGCGTTATGCGAGCACCATTCTGCTCCTCCTGGAAGGCAGCCAGACGGGCGTTTTCTTCTTCGATGTGCTGCAGGCAGGCTTTGCGGCGGGTCTCACCATTGGGGTGATAGAGTTGTGAGGCTTTAGCGAACCAATCTGCTGCTTGTTGGTAGTCTTGTGGCAGTCCTTTGCCCTCTTCGTAGAGTTCGCCAAGGTGATAAGCGGCTTCGGCGCACCCCTTATCTGCAGCCTGCGCATAGCAAAGAACGGCTTGGGCGAGGTTGCGTGCCATACCAATACCGAGTTCGTAGCCACGAGCGATATAAAGAAGAATGGTATATTCCTCCTGCTGTGGCTCCACTATCTTGTCTCGCCGAGGCTCTAATCCCATTTTGCAGAAAGTATCCGTCATACCCTCTGGTACACGGATTGTTTGCAGGTTCTCGCAGTCTTCGAATGCGTCTTTGCCTATTTCGGTAATAGTCTTTGGTAGAGTAATCGAGGTAAGGTCGTAGCACTCTCGAAAAGCGTCGTATGCGATTCTTTTTGTTGTGTAGGTATTGCCGTCGTGCTCTACGCGGGTTGGAATGACAATATCGCCTGCATATTTGCCCGCTTTGGCGCAAACTGTAGAAATCATATTGTCGTCCAATTCATATTGAATATCGCCATCATAGAATTCCGTATATTCGATAATTTTATCTTGTACTTCATACAAGTCTTTTTCGACAAATATAGACCTTCTTCCATGCGGAATGCGGATTGCGCATAGTTGTTTGCAATCCCTGAAAACCTCCTTTCCGATATTCGTTACGCTGTTAGGGATAGTAATAGAGGTAAGACCCGTGCAAAAACAGAAAGCACCGCCTCCAATACTTGTCACGCTG
>CAVFHY010000085.1:0-9102 GCA_963622445.1 Bacteroidaceae bacterium | reverse complement strand
GCTATATACGACCAGATGGATTTCTGTATGCGAGGGTCTGCCAAGTTCTTGGTAAAATACGCAGCGAACTCAAAGCCGTACTCTGTCGAGCCTTTCTTCATGATAAACGGAACATCTCGCACGATGTTCGTCGCAAAGAAAGTCGGGTTGTAGTTGGTACATAGGCTTGCGATATAACCATTTATCTCTCGTGCAGCCGATATAGCCTTCTCTGTGTTTCGTCTGCCGTTCAACGCATTGGCTACATGCACCATATTCGGGAAACGCATCTCTTGCAGCACTCCGTTCACCCATACCCCGACGCTTTCGTTCCGTACTTCCTGTTCGCTTTGCCATACATTACGGGTAGTATATTCGTCGGCAAAAGGACGCATAGCAATCAGTTCGTCTATCTCTCGATAGATGTCGTTTCGAGTCTTTTCGTCCGTTGTAGTTGCCGCCTCGTTTTCTAATATACGAACCTGTTCATCGATAGCCGCTGCCTCGGCACGCTCCTCTGCGGTTATGCCGTCTGTCTTGCGCACCCACTCGCCCTTCTCGTTCAGTACATAGTACACCTCTTCGGGTACAGGCAGACGCAGGGCTCTCGTTACTTCGGGGTCTTCACGCAGCATATCGTACATTGCACGCTTTACTTTGTTCTGCTCTGCTTTGGCTATCGCATCGTAGGCATCCTGCACGATATGTTCTAAGATGTCCGTACCCAGACTGTCGCCGCCTCGTGCTCTATAAGAGGTCGCCATCGGTTTCACGCCTTGCTTTGTTCCGTTGGTCTTTACCCCTACATGACCATCTAAGGCAAATGCTTTCGTTACAGCACCCCTCACTTTTCCCCATATATCTTTGGTCAGTTCTGCTACAGCCGATTGTTGCCTTTGGTCTTCATAGCCTTTCTCAGGTATATAGAACTTGCGGCTCTTGTATATCTCATACGACTCGTCTTTCAGCATACCTGCATCGTGCAGTGTATCGAGCGATACATCGGTTACGGCTTTGATACGCTTGTGCAACTCGGTGAGTACATCCGTGCCAAAGGCTTCTTGAAACTCCCGCATGAAATCTACCATATCCACACCCATACGCTGTTTGAACTCAGCCAAACCACGAGGTGGAATACCCCGCTCGATACGCTCAAGGTTATCACGGGCTATCAGGTAGCGGTTCAATAGGTCTTGTGCGCTCAGTTGAGCGGTCTGCTGATTGCCGTTCTGGTCTATAAAAGTCTCTGTCTGGTATTTCTTGAGCATTTCGCTCTCCTCGATAGTACCTATCAAGCCTTTGTTCTTTCTGCCTTTCCCGTAGAGTACCACTGCCAAGTCGTGCAGTTGTCGGTCGTTGAGCAATTTCTGCTTCCCTGCCGCTGCTGCCTCGCTCTGCTCTTTGAGCGCACGGATGTCGTATTTGTCCCTATTCATAGGTTTCTTCCCCTGCGCTTTGCGTACAGCGTCCATCCGCTGACGAAGTACATGGAGACCATACCCCTCGTCCATGGCACTCGTGCGTGCTTTTTGTAGTAAAGACAGTTGCTCGGGCATCGGTACGCTCGGGTCATACTTACGCTGCTCGTAGGCTTGGCTCTGCTCCTTCACATACATCTCTGCCGCCAAATCCACTTTGCTGATGTCGCCACTCTCTATCTGGGCTTCTATGTCCTCTCCATCGAATATAGCATCCAGTCTCTCCTCGTTGGCTGCATCTTGCTCCACTTCCTCTTCGGTCTGTGGGCGATAGTGTTCGCCCTGTTCCCAACGGATTATCGGGTCGGTGCAGCGTATGTTCCCCTCCGAGTCTCGCACGATATTCATGCTGTGCAGGTCGCCGATAGTGAAGTTGCCGTTCGTGTATTTGCTGCTCTCACCTTTGTCCTTGTGCAGTGTTTCGCTATCCACCTTCTCAAAGCCGTAGTTCTGCATAAACTCGTCCTTCTCCTCTTGCGTCAGGGGAGTGGTCTCCTGCATATCTACATAGGGCGTTTCGTACACAATACGAATACCGTCTTTCCCGCCTCGTCTATCTATACCAATGCCGATGATACGCTGCTCATTGCCTCCGAATATCCAGTTGTTGAGCAGCATACCCTCTAAGAACTCCTCTGCGGTCTCGTAGTAGTCTGTTACTTTTGCCTTGATAACTCGTCCGTTGGCTTTGTCTGCCCATACCTCGCTCTCTGCACCGCCACGCATACGGTTCTCTTTGCCGTATCTCTTGTCCAGTGCATCGACCACATCCTCTATCCAGATGCCTTTCTCTTTGGCATAGGCTACCAGGTCTAACATCATCTGTGTGTTAGACCCATCACGGGAAATTATCTCGTCCGAGGTTACTTCTCCCCCAGAGCGTTCCACCGCTCTTGATTGGCGGCGACTTCTTCCTGCGACAATGGTAAGCGTTTCCGCAAGTTCTCGTTGGCTTTCAAGCAAGCCTTGTAATGCTTCAAATGGAACTCGTTCAAAAAGTAACGGTTTGTTTCCTTGTCGTAAATCATTTTCCAATGCGTCTGTTAATTCTGAAATTTGCTGCAAAGATAGTACTCGACTACCCCCTTTGTCAAGACCTTCGACCATTTTTTGGAATTTTTTATCAAAGGTCGTTGGGGTTCTGCCCAGTTCAAGGTTTCTCCCGTCAAGCAAATTATACAGGCTCATGTCTGCCACATCTTCCAATGACTTATAATGGGTTAGTCCGAAAGTCGTACGCACCCACCCCCACAGGCTGCGCAATACATTCTGTAGTCGGCTGACAAATAGTTTCGACTCCACATCGCTTTCGAAACTCTTGCTGTCCTTTTCCATTTGGGCGGCTTCTTCCAGCATTCGTTGCGCCCCACGCTTGCCACTATATCGGGACAAGACCTCACTGGCTATGGCATCCTCGTTGCCTTTGAGGTGCTGATAGTTTGGGTCGTTAGCGACACTCTCCCAGAGAGCCTTGTTCGCTTTGCAGAGTCTTACTATCTTTCCCCATTCCTTTGGGTTGGCTCGCTTCAGTGCTTTTGCCCAGAGGTGCACATATTCGTGTATAGGCGTTTCGGGGTTCAATCCTTCCTCCGTCAGCCATATCTCATTGCCGATAGACCATCCATAGACCGTGCCGTCAGAGGTCGTCAGCGGCTCAATTTCGCTTTCTGATTTGGTGGTTTCAGAATTTTCTGCTACCTTTGCACCCGAATTAGAGGCATTCTCCTTCTCTTGCGCGCTTAATTGCGTGTTCTGCGAGGTTGTTGAGAGTGCTTCTTTGTTTGTGTAGAAGGTTACTAAACCCTCTATACCATCACGAATTTCGCATGCAATAGTATATTGAACACCATTTTCATCGGTGTATGTGTATTCAACTTTCCCGTTCCTCTTTTCTATACGCTGACCTTGCTCCAAGATAGTTGGTATCTTAGCAATATCTTCTGTATCGATATGGCTTTGGTTGCTATTGTAGTGGCGATATATGGCGTGTCTTACGCCACTTTTATTCTCGTTGCCGCTACGGATATGTAGTGTGCGCTCTTGCCCTGCCGCATCCGTAAAGGCGATAGTGGTATTTTTTTGTTCGCCGCTAAAGGCATCTACAACGGCACGCTGTTCGGGTGTGAGGTCTTTGTCCCTGAAGTAGTCGGCAATCTTGCCCATGCGCTTATCCACACGAGTACCCATCATCTCTACACCCGCTTTCAACCTCGCTCTCATCCGCTCTATGTCGGCTTGCGTAGCGTTATGAACGGTGATACCCTTGATGTTCTTCAGGGCTTTCAGCACTACATTGGTTACAAAGCGTTGGGCTGGAGTAGCATTCGGCATCACGCTTTGCCCTTGCTGCATCTCCGCCTCCTCGTCCATCTTGTCCAACTCTTCATCGATACGCTGCATCTCCTTATAGGCAGCGTCCTCTGCCGCAGTGTCGCCCTCTTTATGCGCTTTCGTCCTCTGTTCCCAGAAGTAGTCCCGCTGCGCACGCAGTTGGTTGTATCGTTTCTGTCTCTCTTCGGGCGTTTCGGGAGTAGTCTTCGCTTGTGTCGGTGTCTGTTCGGGTGCGGCAGCCTCTGCTTCGGCATCCGCAGCAGCCGCCTCTTCGCCTTGCAGTTCATTCAGACGGTTCTGCAATTTCTGCACACGCTCGGTGTCCCCTTTCTTTTGGGCTGCGGCAAGAGCCAGTTGAGTAGTTTTCATCTCGTCGCCCTTGTCTTTTGCCTTTGCCTTCTTCTTTGCCTTCTTTTCGGGAGTTTCTTCTATCTCGTCCGTACGACCATACTCCTCCTCAGCCACTTGTACTTTTTCCAAATAGTCCTGCGTAAACTCTTTGTCTTCAAACAGTTTCTTCATCTTGCCGACACGCTGCTTTATGCTGCGTATTTCCTCTGCGCTGCGGATGTTATCGAGGTCGAGGCTATCGAGTATCTCTTTCTTGATGTCCTCTATAGTCTTACTACCCGCTTTCTTTTTAGCTTCCTTAGAGGTTACACGCCATGGCGTTTCTTGTTGCACAGCCATTTCGAGTATGTCTTCCGCATCGTTTTTATCAATTCTATTCGCAGCGTCGCATGCCTGTCGTGTCATATCGGCAACCACCTGCATAAAGCGGAAGATATTGTCATCGATATTCTTAAATCGGCTGCCGTCAAAATTCGTTTGTACCACTGCCGACGGGTTACCCTCTTGTGGCTTGCGGTATATTTTCTCGTACAAGGCACGATAGGTTTCAACCAATTCAGGGTCTATCTTGTCGATATGTTTGGCTATCAGTTGGTCTATATTGTTCTTGCGCACCAACTTGTTCCAAGCCTCCAACTGTCTTTTGTATGTCTGTTTGAAGTCTTGCAGCAATAGAGCGGCTTGTTCTGCAATCTGCAATTCGTCCGCCTGTCCACCGTACTTCTCGTTGGTGGTAGCCTGACTTTCACGAGCCATCTTGTCGCATATTTGCGCTATCTGCTGCCAGATACTTATCGTTACCATGCGCTTCGTTGGCACTTCGTTTCCGTCCTTGTCTTTCGTCATCTCCGTTACTTCTACGGCTTTGGGACGGAGCAATAGAATATCCAGCAGCGAGAGGGTCTGTTCCGTACCCGAAGCCTTGATAAGTGGCTTCTCGAGTGCCGCCTCCATACTCGATAGTTCCTCCTTTGCTCCTGTTGCAGAGGTTTTCGGTGCTTGCTTGAGTTCAGTCAGTCCTCTCAGTCCTGTTGCCTTCGCACGGTTCTGTTGGTTAATAGCCTCCAGTTGTTCGTTTGTTGCTATGAGCGGAATACCACGACGCTTTACCCGCCCGTCGAAATCGATGAACAGATACTCTACACCATTCTCGTCCTCTACGATTTTCTTCTCCTCCATCTCCTGCCAGTTGTCTTTCTCGGCATCGATTATCTTCCCCTCTTTCCCTATCTCGTGATACACCTTCTTGCCGTCCTCTTCGGTTACTCTCGCTATCTTCACGAGCGGGTAGTGTTCGCGGGTATAGTGCAGCAGGACTACGACATCGTCGTCTTCCAAATCAACCTCTTCGTCGGGCTCCCATTCGGTAGAGCCCGTTGTGTCTTCTGTAGATGGAGTATTTGCCTCCTCTCCGCTCTCTCTTGTGGATGGGCTGCCTTCTTCAGTAGGTACGACAGCATCAACAGGGGAAGACATTGCTTCCTCTGTTTGCTCATAGACAGTCTGTAATCGTTGGAGGATGTCCTCTCGGCTTATATCCGTTTGCGGAACTCGAAGCGCAGACGAACCTTCTTCTTGCTCGTAGATGGATTGGTCTCCTGCGTGTTCCCAGTTGGCGTCTGTTCGGGCAACGGTTGTGTAGTCTCGGTCGTTTCCATTTTTTCTCGCCTCGTTGTAGTGTGAATAATTAGTGCGATACTCAGGTTCTCCTAAATCCAATGAATGTGATAGCCCTGAGCCAGTTTCTCCTTGTACCACCGACTCTCCTTGAAGGCTTTGATTTCCTCCCTGCTCAGATATTTCGGTCTCGGCATTGCCATTTTTGAAAGAGTTTAGGATGTCATCCACAACTGCATTAAACTCCTCATCGCTTTCGAAGGTGAAGTTGCTTGTGGATATTTCTTTATCTGTTATCGTTACACCCAACCCTGCATCGATAAACGCTTTGGTCAGGATTGCTTTCTGTCTTTGGGTCAGCGGCTTGTTCAGTGGCACTACCACCTGCGCTGCAGGGCTCGGCTTCTGCCATTCTTCGCCGTAAGACTTTGGTACGCCATAGACGGTGTTGCCTTCGGTCGGGTAGTTCACTATGTAACTGTCCTGCTTGGTCGTCTCGGCTACGGCAGCCATTGCAGCAATAGCGGCAGCCTCACGCCCTTCTTCTACCTCTACCTCAACGACGCTGGTGTATTCTATCACCTCGCCATTTTCTCCGAGATATACACCCGTGCCTTCCTCTACGCCTACCAGTCGAACACCTTCTACACCTTTCAGTGCTTCTTGTGCCAGTTGCGTCATCTGCGCTTTGCGCTTGGCTTCTATCTGCGTGATAGTCGCTTCGGCTGCGGTGCGTTCCTCATCGGTGGCTTCCTCGTTACGCAGCGTGTTGAGCGCATCTCTGTAGGCTACTCGGTCGGCTTCGTTCTTCTCGTCCAGGCGGTTGGTCGCTCCCTCGCCTGTGCCTTCGCCTGCATTCTGCGTCAGGTTGAAACTCATCCGAGTGGGCTTTCCGTCCTTTGTCTGCGCAAAGTTAATACTATTTTCTGAATTATCCAAATTTTCGGGCTCTTTTTCTGCATATTTTTCCCCCGCCTCTAATTTTTTCCCCGCCTCTTCCCATGCGGCTATCTGCTGACGGAGTGCCATTGTGGCATCCAGCCGCTCCACGGGGGTCAGTCCCTTTTTCTTACCTATACTCTCCAACTGGGCTTTCAGTTCCGCTATGGCGTTTTGCACCAACTCTCCTACGGCTTCCGTTCCGTACTTTTCGTTGGCATAGTCCACCTGCTGCTCGGGTGTCATCTGCGCATAGTCGGGCGAGCCGTCTTCCTTGGTTGGGTACGGGGCTTCCTTGCGCTGTCTGTCTATCTCTTCTTGCCTTTTGCGCTCCTCTTCTGCCTTCTGTCGTTCTGCTTCTGCTGTCGCCTGCTCTTCTGTCGTCAGTGCGTTGGCAGGAGTGGTTTGTGGGGTATATGCCTGCTGCTCTATATGTTCTCCCTGCTGTGCTGATACTTGCGCTTTCTGCTGCGCCTTTGCATCTTGGGCTGCTTTCTTGCTTATCAGGGCTTCTTGCAGTGCCGCAAGTGCTGTTTCTCTTTCCTCGTCTGTGGTGAAACGCCCTTTGCCGTATTCTTTCCCGTTTGGAAATATAAATGTTTTCTTTGACTTCTCAAAGTTGATACTGCCGTCCTCGTTAAACACTGCATGGGCACACGAGTAGCGCACAGACACAGGTTGCCCGTTCAGGTTGATTATTATCGGTTGCAGTGTTATTTTCTTAGCCTCTTGGGCATATTTCCATCCTTTCTCTGCTAATTCATCAGTAGTCCATTTGTGAGAGGTTACAGGCTCTCCGTCTTTCAGCATATAGAAACTACCGTCCTCGTTGCGCACAAAGGAGAATTTCTTGCCTTCAGGCGATTTGTACTGATAAGTCTCATTCTGTTCGCTATCCTCTGTGATAGGCGCATTTGCTTCCTCTTGGGCTTGAGTGTTCTCCTCCACTGCGGGGGCGTTGCTTTGTGCCGCCAGTTTCTGAGCGAGGATTTTTTGGTATCGTTTAGTGTATTCTCCTTCTCCTTTCGTATCGAAAATAACACTATCCATATCATTCAAGTCTTGCAAGTCTTCCGCCTCCTCGTCTATCTTATCCATCACCTCTTTTCTCGTGATGCCGTCCGCTTGGGCTATCTCATCCACGGCTTGCATAGCCATATCGGCGGTCTGCCGTATAGCCTTCCGCTCCTCTTTCGTCATACGACGGGTCTTCCCGCTCTCCTCCTGCACTTGGTATTTGGCATGGTGGGCGACGCTTTGGTTCACAGCCGCACTACCTACACCCATTATACCACCTGCCGCAGCACCACCGATATAACTGTTTACTATGTCTTTGGCTTTGTCGAAAGCAAACTGCTGCTTGGTCAGTTCCTCTCCGTTCTGGGCGGCTGCCGCAGCGGCTTCTTTATATTCGTTCACGAGACCCTCACCATTCTCATCCACTGCACCCAACAGAGTATCGAAGATAGTGTTGCACAGGTCGGTCATCACTTCCTCCATACCCTCATTGTTCGCTTCGAGAGCCCATTCGCCTACATTCTTTGCAATATCCTTTGCCTTATCTTTCCAAGTCTTGCTCGCCCATTCCTTTATCTGCCTGGTAATGCTGCTCCCTACTTTCGCTTTTGCCTTGCCGAGTTTCAGCGGGTTGCCGAGTTTCTCCCATATTTGTTCTATTGCACCGTGGAATATAGCCTGCGAGACCCGTGCTCCTTTGCTCATATTCGGACGCTCTTTGGTTAGTCGGTCGTATTCGTCAGCAGCCGATAGCGTCCCGAGCAATACCATACCTGCCGTGTTATGTCCGAGCAACATCTGCGGCATACTCTCCAATGAGGTTATCATACCCAGTTCTATCGCACCGCCAATGTTCCCGTGCTTGATAAGGTCTATAAAGTTGTCGTCAGCCCCTAAGTCTCGACGGGCTTGTTGTGCTGCCTCTTGTTTCATCTCGTTAGCCTTGTCGGTTAAATCCATGCCGCTGCTTATCTCCTTATCCAATTCCGAGCCTTCGCCTTTGGCTACACGCTCTTGAGCAGCCCTTCGCTCCGAGAGAGAGGTTGCTCTTATTTGTGCCATCTTTTGCTCCAATTCCGTTGCCTTCGGATTGGTTACAGGTACAACCACCTCTGCAAAATTTATCCCATCGAGACCCAAGGTATTACTTAAGTCCATGACTTGGTCGCCTACGCCCATCAGTCCGTTTTTGGTAGCGTTCCATAGGTTCTGTGCCTTGCGTCCTATCCAAGTCTTCGGGTCGTTGGCTTTGAGTGCTCTATCCACTTTCTGATTGAAGTCCTCATAAGTGCCCAAGTCGTGTCCATCGGCAGTATAGGACTCATAGAACTGCTGACGATATTCCTTGTCTCTCATCTTGTTCTTGAAGTCCCGTGGTGTGATGTCGTAG
>CAVFHY010000084.1:0-9155 GCA_963622445.1 Bacteroidaceae bacterium | reverse complement strand
GGTGGGAATTTTGTGTTTTATATAGGGGTGTGGCTTTTGCCTTTTCCTTTGCCGCCGAAAAACGGTCGTTTTTCGGCGGCAAAAAGACAACGCTAAATACCAATAGAATGAAACCAACCCAAGGAGCGATTGTTATCGAAGGACATGTACAAGGGCTTTCCAATACACGCGCATTAGGAGAGTTAGGCATACCCGTCTATGTGCTTGATACCGTACATTGTTTGGCACAACACTCCCGCTATTGCACACGCTATTTTCGGTGTCCGTCCTTTCACTCCGATGCTTTTGTGCCATTCCTTATTGATTTAGCCCGGCAGGAACACTTGAACGGCTGGTTCCTCATCGGCAGCAACGACCATATTGTGGAACAACTCTCTCTCCACGAAGAGCAGTTGCGCCCCTACTATACCATGCTCGTCCCCCCGAAAGCACACCTCTACGATATTATCAACAAAGCACACTTGTTGCATGTGGCAACCTCGTGCGGTACTACTATCCCTGCAACTTGTTATTTGGAGACACAAGACAAGGCGCAAAGTTTCCGCTATCCTCTCTTGGTTAAGGGCTGCTTGGGGCTTAGTTTCTACAAAGCCACACACTGCAAAGCCATACAAGTCAATACTCCTGAAGAGTTGCAGCACACCCTCGAAAGGTTAGACGGGCTCACGCAGGATGTGATGATACAAGAACTTATTCCTTTCGATCGCAGCCACCCTATCGTATCTTTCACTTGCTTTGCCATCGATGGCGAGATACAGACCTATTGGATGGGGCAGAAATTGCGTGAACATCCTATCAAGTACGGTACTGCCACCATGAGCGAGAGCGTACACATTCCGCTTGTCCTCGACGAGGCACGCCCATTGGTACAAGCATTGAAGTACACAGGTGTATGCGAGATTGAATTTATGTTCGACCCTCGCGACAAGCAGTACAACCTGATAGAGATTAACCCACGCACATGGCTGTGGGTCGGACTTGCCAAGGCGTGCGGAGTGGACTATGCTAAGATAGCCTATCGCTACGCCCAAGGGATAGCACAAGACTACCCAAGTACCTATTCTGTAGGGATTAAATGGCGTAATAGCCTGACGGACTTGGTGTTTGGCGTGCAGGCAATCGTATGCGGGCAAGTATCCGTAGCAGACTTTTTCCGCTCCTTACAAGGGCATATCGTGCATGCGGTATGGTCATGGCAAGACCCTATGCCCGGTATTGTATTTCCCTTTATGTCTTTCTATATCGCTCGTAAACGCAGTTAGTATGTCCTGTTATACCTTCCGGTTAGAGTCGCAAGACGATACACTTTGGCAGGCAATAGACCAAGCCGAAGAGCAAACCATATTCCATACTCGTGCGTGGTTTGAGTACTTGCACCGGGTGTATCGCCTATCTCCGCAAGTGTTATCAATCCGCAAAGATAGCGAGGTGGTCGGCTATTTTTGCTATATAAATAAACATATAGATTTAGTAGGGGGGGGGGTAAAAATATATTACTCGCCGCCTATGGGTACAGGTACATATACGCAGGGGATAGCGTTGCAGCATAGTATCAGTACCGAAGAGCGAATAGTACTTTATAAGGAGTTGGCAAAATGGCTGCTGCACAAGGGATTGGGACTATATCTCAAAGTAGATGATTGGCAGTTGCGCAAAGAGGATACCGAATGGCGAGACTCCTATTGCCACACCGAACTGCAGGCAGCAGGGATAGACTATTTCATGCGCCCCACTTATAGTGTGGATTTGATAGCCTCGGTAGAAGAACTATGGAACAGATTGCACTACAAGTCGTGCCGATACAGCATTAACAAAGCCCGCAAGCAAGGACTGCGAGTGGAGGAGATAACGAGAGCCGAAAACATAGATGCATTTCTTGATACACACTATCAGCACATTTGCGATGTGAGCCGCCGCAGGGGCGAAGCCCGAAGAGACTATCAGGACAAAGAGAAATTGCGCACACTCTGCCACCTGCTATTCCCGAATAGACTACTGCTTTTGCAGGTGGTAGGTACAGGTGAGAACGGAAAAGAAGTCATTATGGCAACAGGAATATGGTGCGTAGCACGAGCCGAGAGTGTGTGGTGGACGGGTGCAAGCCTACAATGTTATCAGCACTATTGCCCCAACGAGTTGCTGCTATGGGAGGCAATGTTGCGCTTGCGAGAGCGAGGCAGTCGGTGTCTTAATCTCTGTGGTTTAGCCGCTTACAAACGCAAAGTAGGTTCGGTTATATCCTATGTTCCTCGCTTTGTACTCAAACGCAATAGGTACATTATCGTCCCCGATGAATGGTTGAAGAAAAACTATAAACGCATAAAAAGACTTTTCATACGATGAATATCCTTGTACAGTTGAGCCACCCTGCTCACTTTCATTACTACCATTATGCGATGCGGAATTGGGCACATGATGGACACAAAGTTGTGGTAGTTATCAAGACGAAAGATGTATTGGAGCAGTTGCTGCAAAACGCAGACATACCCTATATCAATATCAATGCTACTGCTCATCGGGGCAGTAAAGTAGGCATACTATGGGATATGCTTGTGAGGGATTGGAAGATACTGCGTATTTGTTTGCGGGAGCATATTGATCTGCTCACTGGTTCTTCGGCGGAAGTGGCACAAATAGGTTGGCTGTTGCGGCGTTGGGTAGTATGTACGGGCGAGGACGATGCTGCCGTTGTGCCGGCGTATGTGCGCTGTACGGCTCCTTTTCTTGGCACAGACCGCATACGCCTTACTCCTACGACTTGCAATAGCGGACAAATGGAAAAATACACCATTCATTATCCATCCTACCACGAGTTGGCATATTTACACCCGCATCACTTTGTCGCGAATAGGGAGGTGGTGGAGCAGTACGGTATCAACACCGAGAAACCTTATTTTGTACTGCGGTTCGCTTCACTCAAGGCGCACCACGACGGCGGCATTCGGGGAATCAACACCGAGATAGCACAGCACCTTATCGACCTGTTGCGTCCGCATGGGCAGATATACATTACCAGTGAGCGTCCTCTTGAGCCGCAGTTCGAAACCTATCGTATTCACATCAATCCGCTCGATATGCACCATGTCATGGCGTTTGCATCGCTCTACTTGGGTGACAGTCAGACGATGGCAGCCGAGGCGGGTGTTCTCGGCACACCCTTTGTGCGATTCAACGACTTTGTAGGGCGCATCGGCTACTTGCGCGAACTTGAAGACCGCTATCAGTTAGGGTATGGGGTGCATGCAACGCCACTTGGCGCGGATAGTTCTATCCACCGTCTTGACGGCAGTCTGCAACCGAGCGGCACTGACGCCCTCTATGAGGCAGTGGAGCGGTTGGTGGCTATTCCGCCCGACGAGCGTGGGGCTCTCTACCAACAGCGACGGGCGGTTATGCTCTCCGAGAAAATTGATTATGCCGAGTACCTTACTTGGTTCGTCGAACACTATCCTGAGTCGGTTGCATTGTCCAAGCAAGGCAATGCCGACTTTTGGCAACAGTTTCATGGATGATTGGGCGGTCTGCTCCGTTCGTTTTTTGTTTGCCCAATAGGAACCCTATCATTTCCATTAAAAACCACACAAAGAGCCATTAAAAACAATACTACACAGTGTCTTCTCCGTGTCTCTCCTTGTATCCTCCCTGCGAAACACACCCCGTAACCGCACGACAGCCGAACAACCAGCCACTAATTTCTAGTTAGCTTTCCTCTAACAGCCCCATATACAGAGAGAAGAGTCTCCTATTCGGAGACTCTTCTCTCTGCAGGGCATTCAGCCCTTACACAATGGCTTGTACGTAGGTTTATAGGATTCCTTGCTCCAGCATCGCGGTAGCCACTTTCATGAATCCGGCGATGTTGGCACCCTTCACATAGTCCACTGTGCCGTCCGGCTGTGTACCGAACTGAACGCACTGCTCGTGAATCGATTGCATGATGTGGTGCAGACGCTCATCCACCTCTTTGGCAGTCCAGCTCAGGTGCTCAGCGTTCTGTGTCATCTCCAATCCGGAGGTGGCTACACCGCCTGCATTGACGGCCTTGCCCGGAGCAAACAGCACGCCGTTGTGTTGGAAGAAGTGGATAGCCCCCGGTTGGCAGCCCATGTTGCTGACCTCGCAGCAGCACCAGCAGCCGTTGGCTTTCAGTTGCTTTGCGTCCTCTTCGCTCAACTCGTTTTGGAATGCGCAAGGCAGAGCGATGTCGCAAGGAATAGACCATGCTTTCTGTCCGGCAGTGAAAGTAACCTCTGCAGGGAACTTGTCAGCCAGGTCTTGCACACGGTTGCGGTTCGATGAGCGCATTACCAACATATAGTCAATCATCTCTTTGGTGATACCTGCAGGAATATGGCATACGCCGTCAGGTCCCGAGATAGCCACTACCTTTGCGCCGAGTTCAATAGCCTTGGTGGCAGCGCCCCATGCTACATTTCCGAAGCCGGAGATGGCAATCGTCTTGCCTGCAATATCTTTGCCTGCTTTGTGCAGCAGGTGTTGCGTGAAGTAGAGTGCGCCGAATCCAGTAGCCTCCGGGCGCAGAATACTACCGCCCCAAGTCATACCCTTGCCGGTCAGCACGCCCGTGTGGTATTCACGAGCCAACTTCTGATACATACCGTTCAGGAAGCCAATCTCGCGTCCGCCTACGCCTACATCGCCTGCAGGAATATCCTGGTCGGGGCCGATGCAGTGCCATAGTTCGAGCATAAAGGCTTGGCAGAAACGCATAATCTCAGCGTCCGATTTGCCTACGGGGTCGAAGTCCGAGCCGCCCTTTGCGCCGCCCATCGGCAGGGTGGTCAGTGCGTTTTTGAAGGTCTGCTCAAATCCCAAGAACTTCAGCATACTTGGCGTAACGGCTTTGTGGAAGCGCAATCCGCCTTTGTACGGGCCAATGGCCGAGTTGAATTGTACACGATAGCCGAGGTTGGTCTGCACCTGACCTTGGTCGTCTATCCAGGTAACACGGAATGTAAAGATACGGTCGGGCTCGACCATACGCTCTACTATCTTTGCTTCCTCAAATTCGGGGTGTTGGTTATATACCTCCTCTATCGATTCGAGAACTTCTTGCACGGCCTGCAGATATTCTGCCTCGCCGGGATGCTTTGCAGCCAACTGCTGCATAATGGTTTCGACTTTCATCGTATTATTGATTTAGTTGTGTTATAGTCGTTTATAGTGGAAGCGGCAGGGTGTATGGTTTCTTGTGTCGAGGGTATTTTTCTGTCTATTTGTCAGCTATTCGCCCTTCCTTCTCGTTTCCGACGGCAAAATTACTGCTTTTTTGTTAGATAAACAAAGAAAGTTGTGCCTTTTTCCGATGTTTCAAAACATATTTTTCCGCCCGTACCTTCCACAATGTTTTTCGATATGGCGAGTCCCAGTCCCATGCCCGTGTTTTTGGTCGTAAAGTTGGGCATGAATACGCACGGTTGTATCTCTTTGGCTATGCCGGGGCCGTTGTCCGAGAACGATATCTCTATCTGTTCGGCGGAGAATCCTTCTTTCAGCATCACGATTATATCCGCTCCCTCTCGTCCTTCCATGGCTTGTAGGGCGTTGCGCAGAATGTTGGTAAATACTTGCGAGATCTGTTCTTTGTCCGCCCACACCATCACGCCCTTGTCGGGGCCTATGTAGCGTATCGGCACTTCGTTGTCGTTGTTGCGGAATAGGGTTATCACATTCGATAGTTTCTGTGCCACATCCACTTCCGAGGCCGTCACTTCGGGCTGTTTGGCAAAGGTCGAGAACGAGGTGGCTATGCGGGCGAGATTGTCCACTTCCTCTATCAGCATGGCAGTCGCTTGGTCAAAGTAGGCGTCAAATCGGTCTGTCCCCCGCAGGCGTTGCAGTTGCTGTATGGTCAGTTTCATCGGCGTCAGCGGGTTGTTTATCTCGTGCGCTATCTGTCGTGCCATGGTGCGCCATGCGCCTTCTCGTTCCGCTTTGGCGAGTTTAGTGGCGGATTCCTCTATCTGATCCACCATGGCGTTGTATCGTTCCACCAGTTCGCCTACTTCGTCGTGGTGCGTATAGACAATGTGGTTATCGGTTTTGCCGATTTGGAAGTGTCGCATTTTGTCGGTCAGCATATAGAGTGGTGCAGTCATCCCTCGTGCCGCCCAGTAGGAGGCAAACAGGGCGAGGAACAGCACCAGCAGATACGGTGGCAGCAGCCGTGCCAGCAGGTTATCCACCTCTTGTGCTTTCTCTATCTCCGACACAAAACTCGGCACGGCGATATAGCCTATCTGCAAGAACGAACCGTTGTAGAAAGGCGCATAGGCACAGAGGTAGCGGGCGTTGCCCATCTGCTCATACTGCACACAGTTATGTTCCTCGGAGAAGAACGGTGCCGGCGCCATACGGGACGCGAACAGTCCCTCCGTGAATAGGGCGGGGGTCGATGAACCGACCATTTGCCCCCGGTTGTCAAAAACATGAATATCCGCCCCGGCTGTAAAAGCAATATCGCGCAAGTCGATATTGAGCCCCGCCGTATTGTCGGGCGATAGCGACATGTCCCAGTAGTACAGATTCTGCAGATACATCTGTATGTAGGTACATTTCGACTGCAGGGTCGTGCGTTGCCGTTCCTCGTAGTTGGTCTGCACATAGCGCACCGAGAGCGTGAATACATAGATAAAACAGAGCAGCACACACGCCATTATCACATACATAAATCGGGTGCGCAGCCGCATGTTCCCGAAGCCACGATAGCGTATCAGCACCACCACACCCACCACGACAAGGGCGACAAAAAGCAGAATGATAATGCTGAAATAGGTACGCACACGCCGGCTCGCCATCCAGTGTCCGCGGGGGGCGGTATCGGTCGTAACGAGTTGGCGGAAAGAGAACGAGTCAGCCAGCGGCGACTGCGAGAGACGCGAAGAGGGTGCCAACAGTTCGGGCGTAATAGAGAAAAGAAACTGCCCATCTGCGTTGTTTATCTCTATATAGGTGTCATCGTGGCGATGGATAATATCCCGCTCGGGCGAGCAGTGGAAAGGTTTTGCAAACTCGTTGCGCAGTTGTTCGCTCTCGACGGAATAGGCGTACTTTATTGGGATGAGTGTCAAGATATTGTAATTGCCCGCCTTAGTCCACCGTCCGATGGCGTGCGCATTGCGGAAACGATAGTACTGCCAAGTGTCGTATGCTTGCAGGAAGACATCGTCCGAAGCGAGCGTGTTGTCCGACCAATAGACCAGACGGCGGGAGTCGAAAATGTAAAACTGCAGGTTGTCATGGCTCTGCGTCAGCACCTGCACGGAGTCGAAATCCGCACCCCGTTGCAAGTAGTGTGCAAGGGCGGTGGTTTGCTGCTCGGCAAGGGTCTGTTGGCAGAGCAGTTGGTGCTGCAAGTGCTTGCCCTCCTGCTCAAAACTACGGCACGATGGCAGCCCCATCGACACAAAAAGGGCAAAAAGAATATATGGAATGAGGGCTTTTTTCATATCCGCTTGCAAAGATACGGCAAAATTCGTACCTTTGCAAGCGATTTCGACAAAACAAGTAGGTTTTTTATGCAATTACTGACTGCCTTTCTCTTAGGGCTGCTCACCATACTCGACCCCTGTACGCTTTTTACGAGTATTACGGCTATCGGCTATATCGACCGCGAAGTTAGCAACAAAAAAAAGGTGCTGCTCAACGGCGTGATGTTCGTATTGGGCAAACTGACCACCTATATTCTGCTCGCCATTCCATTCCTTATGGGGGCGCAAACGGCAGGTATGCAGCGGCTTATCGAGCAGTGGGGCGAGCCGGTGTTGGCGGTGTGTATGCTGCTTTGCGGTGTGCTGTTGCTCGTCGTCGGGCGTCATCATCATACCCACGACCACGGGCTGAGTCATTGGTTGGAGAACGCCGACAGTCGCTCCAGTTGGCTGTGGTCTTTCCTGCTCGGTATTTTCTTTGCCATTGCGTTTTGCCCGCACCGCCTGATCTATTTCGTCACCATGATAGATATGGCCATCACGCTTCCGACAGCGTGGTCGTGGCTTATGCCTGTTGTGTTCGGCTTTGGGACGGGTATTCCCATTATGTTGTTGGCGTGGATTATCAGTTACAGTGCCGTCGGTATTGGCAACCTGACAAACCGTATGGCGCATTTCGAGAAGTGGTTTCGCTATGCGTGTGCCGTGCTTTTTCTCGCTACGGGAGTCTATCTTGCCGTCCATGCCTATCTTGGCCACACGCACGAACCTGTCCCCGAAGCGGCAGAACTTCCCTTACAGGGGACACGCTAAATTCCTTTTGGCATAATGTCCTCCGCATCGTTTCGTTTCCGTCAGTTCGAGGTTTTTCACGACCGCTGTGCTATGAAAGTAGGCACAGACGGTGTGCTGTTGGGTGCTTGGACCGGGCAAACCGTCCTACAGCAAGCGGCAGTCCCCTACTCTGTTTTGGATATCGGTACGGGCAGCGGGGTGGTGGCATTGATGTTGGCACAACAGTTCCCCGCCTGCGAGATTCGGGGCATAGACATCGAACCATCCGCCGCAGAGCAAGCAGCCTTTAATTTTGCCCGCAGTCCGTGGGCAGAGCGACTTCGGAGCGAACAGACAAAGCTACAAACCTACGCTCCAAAAGAGGCATTCGACCTTGTTGTGAGCAACCCACCGTATTTCGCGAACAGCCTGAAGAACCCTGATAAGGGGCGGGAGTTGGCACGGCACACCGACAGTCTTCCCTATGCCGACCTCGTGGCACATACGGCACGCCTGCTCTCGCCCGAGGGAATGGCGGCATATATTCTGCCCGCCGAAGCCGAGACGAGTATTTTCTCGTTAGCGGCAGCAGCGGGACTCTCTCCCGTGCGGCTGACACGCGTCCATTCCAAGGCAGGCAAACCTGCCAAGCGTATTCTTGTGGCATTCAGTTTCCAGTCTGCACCTACGCTTGTTTCGCCCGAAGTATTTTTCATAGAGGGAGACGGTGTCCCACGCAGTCGCGCCTACGCCGACTTGACACGGGAGTTTTATCTATGAAATGTGCAACAAAAAAAATGCGACAAATCAGCCACGAATCTCGGTCATACCTACCAACGACACAGCGGGCTAACGGGAATAAAATTTGTAGTTTCCATTTAGAAACGCAATTTTTCAGTACTCAAAAATCAATCTCCTTGTGAAGGATAC
>CAVFHY010000083.1:0-9682 GCA_963622445.1 Bacteroidaceae bacterium | reverse complement strand
CACTCCCATAGCACTCATGACTTTTATAAGGGTTTTATAGCACTCTTGAAGCACCCATATTCCCACCAAATAGGTTCCATTTTCTGTTCGCATACTTTGAACGAAGGAACATTCGCGTTCCCTTCCACTTTTTGTGTTGCATTTCTCCTTTGATGCCCTCTCTCTCCTCCCCTGTTCCGGTATTCTTCACAAGGAGATTATTTTTGAGTACTGAAAAAATTGCATTTGTTATTGGACAGTACAGAAATACAATCTAAGCGACGAGCAAACCCGCAAAATCATCTCCTGCCTAAATCGGTATATTTGAGCAATAGACCTTGCAAAGATACTTTTTGTAAACATTTTTTCGTTCAAAAACTTACATATATAAGAAAAAAGCAGTACCTTTGCACCACTTTTTGTAGTATGGAGAATTTTGCATTCATAGACTTGTTTTGTGGTATTGGTGGATTTCATCAAGCCATGACTGATTTGGGAGGCAAGTGTCTATTTGCTAGCGATATAGACGCAGATTGCCGTAAAACATACGCACGCAATTACGGACTAGAACCACAAGGCGATATAACAAAAATTGAGGCAAAAGATATTCCAGCACATGATGTTCTTTGTGCAGGTTTCCCTTGTCAAGCATTTTCAAAAGCGGGTAAGCGTTTAGGATTCGCAGATGAAACAAAAGGTACTTTGTTTTTCGATATTTTGCGCATACTTAATTACCACCACCCCAAATATGCATTATTGGAAAATGTACGCAACCTTGCGAGCCATGACCATGGCAATACATGGAAAGTAATACACGATTCTTTAGACGAAGCGGGATACAATGTAATTGACGAACCTGTAATATTCAGTCCTCACTATATTGGCATACCTCAGCACCGAGAGCGTGTTTTTATCATGTGTGTGCGTAAAGACATAGGTACTTTGCCTCCTTTCTATTTCAACGAAGAAAATCTGCCACAATGCAATATAGATGATATTTTGCAAGATGATGACGAAATAGAGAACATTGGCAAATATCGCTTGTCTGCTGACAAAATAGAGTTATTGAACATTTGGAACGAGTTTATACAAAATATCAAGTGCGACAAGTTGCCCGGATTCCCCATTTGGTCAGACTGCCTTTGCTCGCTTGAAGAAATTAGAGCGCAAGTTGATGTTGCGTCTTTGCCTAAATGGGCGCAAAACTTTATATATAAGAATCACGAGTTATGGTTGCAAAACCAAGAATTTGTTGCTGATTGGCTACCAAGAGCGCAAAAATGTCCGCTTTTTTTTGGCTCAAAAGCAAAATTTGAGTGGCAAGCGGGTCAAGGCGAGCAACCTGATGTTTGGGAGAATATCATGCAAATACGCCCTTCGGGAATTAGAGTTAAGCCCGGAACTTATTTCCCTGCATTAGTCGCAATTACTCAAACATCTATTGTTGGAAAACGCAAACGCTTTTTGACACCTCGTGAGTGTGCGCGTCTGCAATCTTTCCCCGACACTTTTATTTACGACAATAAAGACCCACAAGCATACAAACAGTTTGGCAACGGCATAAATGTGGCACTTGTCAAACTATTTGCACAATATATGTTTGGAGATAAAGAGATACAACATCAGTACTCAAAAGAGGTACAATTTCCACCCAAACGGAGAAAGCCCGACCCTTATCCCCAATTAGATTTAGTGTTTGAAGAGTCCAACTTCTAAAAGGCATCGCAGAGCAGCGATGCCTTTTTTAATGATACTTTTTGTATGTATGAAACAAGAACAAGACTTAACCCAATTAAAAGAATTAGGTGCAAAAGTAAAACACTTACGCACCTTGCGCAGTTACACGCAATTTGAATTTGCAGACAAATGCGGACTTGACCGAAACTACATCGGTATGCTAGAAAGAGGAGAACGCAACCCCTCGTATCTCACTTTGTTAAAGATTGCACAAGGACTTAATGTGCATCTTACTTACTTATTTGCTTAAACTTAAAATTGAATAATATGCTGAACGCTACAACACTACAAGAGATTGAAAACAATGTTAATACAGGCGTAGAATACGAAATAGCATTGTTTTATAAGTTGCTCAAAGATGAAAGCGAAAGTCAACTTGTTTTGTCGAGTATTCAAAAACGAACTGACAATAGCACAATACTTAACATCTACCGAAAGACGGATATTTCCGACATACTTTTTGAGTTACAACAACGAAATCTCACTTTGTGCGATGTATCTTTTGAAACGCAAAATGACAATGTAGGACCCGCTGATGTTGTTATGTATGTACAAGACGAAAAAGGCAATAACTATCCGATTGGCTTATCCGTTAAATATTCTAATACTTGTACTCTTAATGTATCGGGTATGTATTTTATTACCCCAGCGCAAAAAAATGTATTACAACAACAACTTGTCGAATACACAAAGGCATACATTGAAGAAATGACCGCCACCTATGGTGATGTGAAGAATTGGTTTAGACAGCGCAAGCCAAGTCGCACCACCGATGAATATATCGACCTTGTGCGTGACGCAGTTATTGAGAATTGGGATAATGTGCAAGACAAAACTACTTTGTTTGATTTTCTTTATCATGCTGATTCACCTATTGAGTATTGGATATATGAGTATAAAACCAACAACCGCCACACACTGAACTGCAAACCGATGAAAGTCGGACACGATGATGTGACCAATATAGAAGTACGCAAATATCAAACATCGTATGTGGCATTTTACTTGAACGGAGAGCGCATTGCACACATGCAAGTAAAATTCAATAACGGCTTTGTTGAAAGTGTGTACAACAGCAAGGGAGTACGCAAAATAGTAAAGTCCGATTTCGCGCATGATAATGTAGAAATGGTGTACGGCAAGCCTTTTGGCTCATGGAATTTTAGTATTGAGAATTAACTAAACTATATGATAAACTATACTAAAAGAGGTTTTTAAAAACAATCCCGGTGAATTCAACAATGGTTTTTTCGCACTTCTAATGTGAACTTAAACTTACCCATTTACACATTGTTCGCCTTATTTGTGCGGGCGCAAATTTCCAAGTAGGGGCAGAAAGCAGAACATTTGGTCTCTTCCACTTGTGGGAAAGAAGTCGTGGTCAGCACCTCGCACACTTTCTCCTCCAACGCAGGCACAAAGTCTTTGCGCAGGTCGCGATAATCCCGTACGGGCGATTTATCCAGTGTTAGAAGCGTATCTTCGCGGTCGCGTTTCCGCTGCGAAAAGAAAAGGTTCGGTTGCAGCGGAAGAGGATATGCCTGGCTGTCGGCGTTGGCTATGGTTTCGCTATAGACAAGCGTTTGCAACACATAGCGGCTGTCCGGGTCGGAGAAAAGTTTGCTCATCTCCGCTGTCATCTTTTTGCCCGTGTAATGACCAGTCTTATAGTCCACCACACGAAGAACACCACGACAGATGTCGAGACGGTCTATCGTGCCTCCCACTTGTATACTGCCCTGCCCTATGCCCAGATGGACCGTGAAAGTGCGGCGTTGTTCGAGTAAAACGACCTGCAATCCCTCTTTGGCGTCGGCGATGTCGTGGGCAATAAAACTGCGCACCGTCTCGAAAATAACACGGTTCTCCAGCGGGTGTTCCTCATAGATATAGTGCTGCGTTCCCTCGGGGAGGTGGTTGTGGCGGTTGTAGTCTTCGTTCTGTTTGCTGTATGCCGCCTCTATAGCCTGCCTCATCTCCCCGTGCGCATTGTCGTACACCCGTTGCAGATCATCGGGCGAGACAGACTGACGGGTACTACCAGAGCAGTGGCAGAACGCACGGTAGATATACTCCATGGCACTATGGACGAACGACCCCAACTCATTGGATTGGAAGATAAGTCCGTCACGCACCGTCGGCTCGATGCCCGCCACATAGCGCAGGAAGAACTGGCGCGGGCAGGCAATATAGGTACTGAGCGCACTGGGCGAGAGTGTATACGGACGCTCCGTGCCTGCATAGTAGAGCCGTCCATCGGGATGCTGCTCGAGGTGGGAGAGCAGCGAAGGTGCTGACTCCATATCCGTCTCGAACGCAGGACGAAGGCGGTTGTCTTCGGCAAGCACAAAGCGACTGACCGAGAAGTAACGGGGACTGACCATGATCTGCATAAGGAAGCGGGACATCGTCTTACGCCCGAGTGCCGTATCGGCGTTGGAGAAGACTATTGTCGCCTGCCCCGCACGGCTCAACAGACGGAAGAAATTGTGCGCATAGACCGAGGCACTCTCATCCCTCGTTTGCATGGTGTAGGTCTTGCGCAAGTAGTAGGGGATAAACGACAGGTCGGCTTGCTTGCGCGGCACGACACCCTCCTCCACATTGAGCAGCAGCAGGCGATCGAAATCGAGTCCGCGCGTCTCCAGCACACCCATGACGGATATGTCGGTAACAGGCTCTCCGTGGAAAGGCAGGCTGATCCCCTCCAGATAACGGCGCAAGAGGCTACGCAGCAGCACGAGCGAATGTATCTCCTGCTGCCACTCGGGCGCAGAGAGAAGATGAATGAACTTATTGAGTGCCACGCGTGCCTGATAGAGCGACTCTTGGACGAGCAGCCACTGCCAGCAGTCACGGGACAGAGCAGGGTCTTCGGCACGGCGATGCGCCTGCCGCTCGGCGGGCACGACTACTTGACTGAGCAGGCGAACCAGCACCTCGGCATAGGTCTCCGACGCCTGCCGGTCGTTGTGCTTATCGGCAAGAAACGCCATAATGTCGGCGAAGATCTGCGTACTCGAGAAGGGGAAGCCCTTGGTGATATTAATCGGTTCGTATCCAGTTGCTCCCTCGGGACAGATAGCCGGTAGGGCGTAGATGACAGGCTCGAGCATCTGCTCATCGCAGATAACGACCGCCGTACGCTGTCCCTTGTGGGTATAATGCGCACGCAACCAGGTATGTACATACTGGGCTTGGGCGTTGGCGGTAGTGGCGGACACCACCTCTACGGGGTGCGGCTCGCCCCATTCGGTGGGGGCCGCCTCATTGCCAAACTCGGCAATATGCCGACGGATAAAAGCATAGGCTTTGGCGTTGGGCAGGAAGTCGGGAACATAATCCCAATAGAAGCGTGCCTGCCCTTGGTCGTAGAGCAGGCGCATGAGATCGTGCTCGACGGGCATAAGGTAGTTGAAGCCGATAAAGACAAACTGCCGCCCCTCGTACTGCGGGCGGAGTTGCTGCCAGTTGGCGACCACGCCCCGCATACGCGCCCCTTCGTAGCCCTTGCCCTCGGCGGCAAGTTCGGCATTGAAACGGAGGTAGATGTCGTACATACGCTGCCAGACGAGGTCGAACTTATGGCGCACAGAGTCTTCTTCCGCCGCAGGGTAGTCCGCTTTGTGGAGCAGGTCTTCGAGGCGTTGGCGCACCTCGTCGTCCAGTTCGACGCTCTCCAGTTGTTTTGCCTCGATCGTATTCTCGAAGAAGAGCCGCAGCCCGTCGGCAGGAACACTCTTGTCTATATTATTGAAATCGGCTATCAGTTGGCGTCCCCAGCCGTAGAAGAGGTCGAGCGTCAGAGTCTCGCCCGTCAGTTCACGATAGATACGGCAAAGTCGGCAGACCAAATCGAGTTCTTCCTCTGCACGCAGCGGGCTGAGGGAGTCGAACAACTCGGTGAGGGTGGTAATCTCGGGCAGGAAGACGGCAGGCAGCCCCTCACGGCACTGCATCCGCTTCAGTTCGTCCTTCAGCACCAGCCCAGCACGGTGGGAGGGGAAGACAAGGGTCAGAGAACGCATATCCTGCCAGCCATGTTTGGCGACCAAGGAAGCGGCGGTAGATTCGAGGAATGACATAGTCAATAAAATCAACAATTAACATTTGCTTTGACTTGTACAAGCGTGGCGGTGTTGGCGTACCAGAGATAGCCGGAGACATCGGTGTAGCCGAGGCGGGAGAGGGCGTGCATATAGTCCTCTACCTGACGATGGTAGTCGGGATCGGGCTGTCCGAACTTATAGTCCAAGACAACGGCTTGGTTGCCCCGCAGCATGACACGGTCGGGACGCACTTCCCTACCGTCTATCAGTATCGCCTGCTCACGCAACAGTTGCCAACCGCCACCGAACCAATCGCACATCTCAGGACATTTCCATGCATTGCCTATCCGTTGCTCAATACTACGGCGCTGGTCTGGGGAGCCGATAATACCCTTTTTGTAGAAACGCTCTATCACCTCCGCTGCGTCTTCCCGCACACTGATATGGGCGAAGATGTCGTGGCATACATTGCCTTGGTCGATATGCTCAAGCACCACCTCTGCCTGTTTGCCGAGGGCTGTATAGAGCGCCGCTTCCTGCGATTGCCGGAAACGCACCTGCCCGCTGTCGCTGTGGATAGCAGCAGGCACGGCTGTGGCATTGCGGAAGCCGAACGGCTCTGCTTTGCTTTCCTGTCCGGGGCAATGTATATACGGTGCATCGCCCAGCGTATACTCCGCATAGCAGGGAGCGGACGGGTCGGCGTAATCCCGACAGAGTTGCTCCACGGGCAGGCTGTATGCCTCCATAAGCAACGCACCCACCGTATCGGGTTTCACCCCCGACTCCGACACCTGCAAGTCGCCATAGACATAGAGGTTGTCCGCCGCACGGGTAAGGGCGACATAGAGCAGATTGAGGCTGTCTATACGCAAGTCGGCATGCTCGGCTTGGTACGCATCGGCATAGCCTGTCTCGGCAAGAACGGCGGTATCACGGATAGGTACTTTGCGGATGGGCGGTGTATTGCCCGCGGGCGGCACGCTTTGGCACCAGATTTGGTTACGAAAACTATCCTCGATCGCCCATGTGCAGAAGGGAATAAAGAGCGTCTTGCTCTCCAAACCTTTTGAGGAATGGATGGTCATGATGCGTATAGCATCGGTATCGGGGGCGGGAATGGCAGAGGTAACGAGCGTGTCGTCCCAGTATTGCAAGAAGGCGGCACGGCACGAGCCGTAGGAGCCGACATAGTCGCGCACCTTATCCATCAGGCAGTTGAGGTAGGCAATGTCGGTGGCGGCAAACACACCCTCCGCATCGCACTCGAGCAGGCGAATCACCTCTTGGCACATCTCGTAAAGCGGCAGTTGGCGGTCGAGCGCATCGAGTGCGGGCTGCCAGTCGCTACGCCCCAGGGCGAGCGTTATATACTCTCGTGCCACGGTGTCGCCCGTGTCTATATAGCGCAGCGCATTCACTACCACCATGACCGAGGCAGACTGATTGAGCTTGAACGAGTCGGCAGAGACCAACTGTGTAGCGGCGAGGTGGGGCAACAACTCTTGGTCGAGGCTATAGAACGCCTGCACCACCTGTCTTGCCTCTCGGTTGCGGCGGACGAGTATCATAATGTCCGACGGGCGTTCGCCTTGGGCAAGCAGATCTTCTATCGTCCGGAAGATACTGTCGAGGATATCCTGTTGTACACGCTTGGCTGTCAACGCAGCCGCCGCCGTGGCTTTGGTACTTTTGGTCTTAGGGTAGAGGCGCAGGCGGACATAACCATCGGCGTTCTTGGCGTTATAGTAGTCGGCGAGGTTCGTAGCGTCGTAGCCCTCGGAATAGAGGTCGGCGTGCTGCTCGGTGGCAGTAATACGCCGCATGGTCTCGAGGTTGAACGCCACCACATTGCGGCGGGAGCGGAAATTACGCACGAGCGGACGGAAAGCAGTATTGAAATGCGGGGCAAGCGGGTCGGCAGGCGTACCGAGTGCGCCCATAATATGCCAATCGCCGTTGCGCCAGCGATAGATACTCTGCTTCATATCGCCCACGATAAGGAGCGTGTTCCCATGGGCGGCAAGTACCTCTTCCAGAAGGGGAAGAAAGACCCCCCACTGGAGTTTGCTCGTATCCTGGAACTCGTCTATCATAATGTGTTTGTAGCGAATGCCCGCTTTCTCGAGAATAAAATCCGCATCGCCCGGACGGAGCGCAGAACGCAGCGTACATGCCGTCTCGGCAAGCAGCGTACGGTTGTCCTCACGCAGGTTGGCGTTCACCTGACGGAGCAGGCTGCGCATCAGGCGCATATCGGAGAGGGGCTCTGCCGTCAGGATACATTCCCAATAGATACGGCGGCATACGCTGCATTGCTCTTGGAGTGTATGCAGCAAGTCGCAGAGCGAGCCGAACTCTTGCTGCCAGCGGTCGGCTTTCTCGGTCAAGTCATTCCATTTGGACGCTGTCATACCCCGAAAGCGGTCGGCGGCTTTTACCTCCCGCGTGTTATTGAGCGAGCCACGGATATTCTCCACGGCAGAGAGAATACCCTTTCCGTTCGCCGACAGTTTGGGCTGTGCGAGAGCATTGAATTGGCTCTCTACCTGGTCGGTCAGCATACCGAGACGCTCGAACTCGGGGCGGAGACGCCACCGCTCGAGAGCGTGCTTATAGCGCAGAATGACCGCAGGGTCGAACTCTATCTCGCCATCGGCATCGAGCATCTGTGCCTCTTCGCCATAGAGGCGGGTAGCGGTCTGGATAAGGCTTTTGCGGAAATCCCAGTTGCTCTCGTTCTCTATCTGCTCGGAGATATAATCGTTCATAATAGCGAATGTCTCGCTGTCCATCTCGGTACTGAGTACTTGGTCTACCGCACGGGCGATAGCCCCGTGAATGTCGAGCTCGGTAGAATAGCCTGCCCCCTTGCCAAGCATCTTTGCCATACCCGAGAGGAGCGTTTGGAGGAACGAGTCGATGGTGCTGACCTGCACATTATCATAGTCTTGGAGCATCTCACGGAAGCACTGCTCCGAGCGTTGACGGAGTTGGGCCTCGGTGGCGGTAAGGTTGGCTGTCATAAACGAGCGTGCCTTGTCGAGGAAAGCGTCCTCGGCATGGTTCCCGTTGGCGATGGCGTAGAGGTAGGTCAGGATACGCTCTTTCATCTCGGCAGTCGCCTTGTTGGTAAAAGTAACGGCGAGGATATTGCGATAACTCTCCCCACTCAACAGCAGCCCGACATAGCAGGCAGCCAAGGTAAAAGTCTTGCCCGTACCCGCCGAGGCACGGCACACATTCATCGGCAGAGAGAGATTGATTTCGCGGGAGAAAGGGGAGAGGGGTGCAGGCATATTAAGGTGTATGAGATTCGTTGCTGTTTTTCGACGGTACGCCACATTTTCGCGGCAAAGATACTACTATTTGCGGATATATGCAAGCAGTGTACGAAAATACCCGTTCTGCTTTTCTTCGTGGAGCATCAAGCCCACACGGAAAACAGCAGAACGGGTGTCATTCAACGTTGTGTCTTGCGACAGCGTCTTTGCCTTGTCTCTTGTAGCAGCCATCCCTTACGGGATGTCTGCTACTATAGTTTAATCTAAATTTTGAACCAAACGGACGGGTTGCCCGCCGTAGCGACGGCCGAACCCGAAGTTCGTGCGGTACGAGTAGAAGAAGAATACGTACGCGTAGCCCGTATCGTCAGGCGTAGCAGACCAGTAGCTACCGCAGTCCTGCACACTGCTCACGTCCGAACCGTAGCGGCGGCCCGAAGCAGGAAGGAAAACAGCGCCTGCGGCTTCTAACTTCTGCCAATCGGCAAGGGTGAAGGTTTGGTAGTCGGCATACGCCTGTATGCTGTATTCGCTTGCGAAGCCCGACTGGAAGGTTACGCCGTCTGGTAGAGTCCAATTGTCGGGCAGCAGGATAAGACCATTGACATAGTCCGTGCCGTCGTCATTGAGTTT
>CAVFHY010000082.1:0-9765 GCA_963622445.1 Bacteroidaceae bacterium | reverse complement strand
CACCCATATTCCCACCAAATAGGTTCCATTTTCTGTTCGCATACTTTGAGCGGAGAAACATTCGCGTTTCCTTCATTTTTTGTATTGCATTTGTCCTGGGAAGCCCTATCTCTTCTCCCCTGTTCTGGTATCCTTCACAAGGAGATTGATTTTTGAGTACTGAAAAAATTGCATTTGTTATTGGACAGTACAAACTTGCTTTTGCGTGTTTTGGACAAGAAATAAGGACAATTCGGGTGGGTTTGCGGGGCGCAAAAAAGCATAATTTGGCACAGATTTTGCCAAATACAAAGCGTGTCGCAGTGCTACGCACACTCGCCTTGTGCTTCTCGCCCGCATGGCGAAAGCCAATGGGGTGGACAATGTCGGGGCTATGACGCACAGCAATAACACATATACGAAACCGAATAGAGTGGGCGATAGAACAGCCATACGCAAAAAGCAAACTTTCTTGCGAGAGTGCTTGCAGAAACGGATTATTTTTTGTACCTTTGTCGCGCTTTTTCGTGATAACGAGAACGCCACAGACAGGAGGTGGAGAGACGCAAATAGGCGGGGCTTGACCACCGGCAGAAAATACCCAACGAACACAAGCATACCGATCGAAAAACACTTTCCCCATACAAAATGACATACACGAAGCAACCATACGGCGAAGCCGAAAAATATGCGTAGCGAAAAAGAAAATACTAAAAACATAATACAATGAATCTTTCCGAATTGACCGACAAAATCTACGCAGAAGGCGTGGAGAAAGGAAATGCCGAAGCACAGCAGATTATCGACAATGCGAATGCCAAGGCTGCCGAGATAATTGCTGCTGCCGAGAAAGAGGCTGCAGCCAAAATTTCCGCTGCCGAGCAGAAGGCGCAAGAGTTGGACAAGAATACGCGTGCCGAACTGAAACTCTTCGGCGAGCAGAGTGTCAATGCCTTGAAGACGGAGATTACCAATCTCCTGACCGACAAGGTGGCAAGCGATAGCGTCAAGGCGGCTACGGCAGACCCCAAGTTTATGCAGGAGATTATTGCCAAACTGGCTACCGAAATGGTGAAGTCCGGTGCGGTAACCATCGAGGCAAAAGACGCAGAGGCGCTGACAAAGTACTTTACCGCCAATGCCAAAGACTTGCTCTCCAAGGGTGTTAAGATAGAGGAAGTGAAGGGTATCAAGACCGACTTTGCTATCGTGCCGGAGAAGGGTGGCTACAAGTTGAACTTTGGCGATAAGGAGTTCGTTGAGTATTTCAAGGAGTTCCTTCGTCCCCGGCTCATCGACCTGCTGTTCTAGTCGGACAGAGCAGAAGCTGCTGTGCTGTTAGAGATTCGATAATCACACTGTTAGGTGTTACACTACAGTCGGCAGCAATTAATTCTCAATTCATAATTCTTAATTCATAATTATCATCAATGGGTTACGAATGTTTATTAGCCGGACTGCCGGAACTGAAGGCGGGTATCGATGCGCCGATGACGACAGAGGCGCTTCTCCTGCAGTTGGACGAGGCCTTGTCGGATAAGGATAAGCAACTGCTTGCGCTGCTGCGTAAGAAGAACGACGATGAGGATATCCTTGAGCAGATACGCCAATACGACGACACGCTGGTTGGGCAACCCGATTGGTGGGAAGAGGCGCGGCAGCGTATGTCGGAGGAGGACTTGCGTACGCAGGTGCTTTACGAGCAGGGATTGCGCTGCAAGAACCGCTTTGTCCGTGCATGGTACACCTACAATCGGGATATGAACAATGTCATGGTGGCAACTATCTGCCGCAAGCACGGCTTTGATGTGACGAAGATGATTGTCGGTCGTGGTGCCGTGGCAGATATCTTGCGTAAGAACTTGCCGCAGAAGGACTTCGGACTGGGCGGCGTGTTGGATGATGTGCAGGATATCATGTCCCTTGTCGAGGTGGAGAACCTTATGGAGCGTGAGAAACGCATGGACGCTTTGCGCTTCCAGTGGCTCGAGAATGCTACACTCTATATCGATTTCTCTATAGAGAATGTCTTGGCATACTATCTGCAGATCGAGATGCTCAACCGTTGGTCGGTGCTGACCGTCGAGCAGGGCGAGAAGGTCTTCCGCGAGTTGGTAGCCGATATGAAGAAAGGCATCTCGTTAGACAATATATAATGCATAAAACTACGAAAAATACAACAAACTATATGACAACAGGAAAAGTAAAAGGTATCATCTCCAACCTTGTCACAGTGGCGGTAGATGGTCCTGTAGCACAAGGCGAAATATGCTACATCTCTGTGGGTGATGTAAAACTGATGGCGGAGGTCATCAAGGTGATAGGACAGAATGTCTATGCACAAGTCTTTGAGAGTACCCGTGGGCTGAAAGTGGGTAACACCGTTGAGTTCACGGGGCACCGCTTGGAGGTAACGCTGGGTCCCGGTCTTCTGAGCCGTAACTACGATGGCTTGCAGAACGACCTCGACAAACTGACGGGTGTATTCCTCAAGCGTGGTGAGTACAATTTCCCGCTCGATAAGGAAAAACTCTGGCAGTTCAAGCCGCTGGCAAAGGTGGGCGACAAGGTAGAGGCAGCCGCTTGGCTCGGTGAGGTGGACGAGAACCACCAGCCGCACAAGATTATGGTGCCGTTCGCTTTTGAGGGTACTTATACCGTCAAGAGCCTTGTTCCCGCAGGAGAATACAAGATACTCGACACCATTGCCGTGCTGACCGACGCCGAGGGCAACGACCACGAGGTGACTATGGTGCAGAAATGGCCGGTTAAGCAAGCCATCTTGGCATACAAGAGCAAGCCGCGTCCCTTCAAGTTGTTGGAGACGGGTGTGCGTACAATAGATACGGCGAACCCTATCTGCGAGGGTGGTACGGGCTTTATCCCCGGTCCTTTCGGTACGGGTAAGACGGTGCTTCAGCACGCTATCTCCAAGCAGGCAGAGGCGGACATCGTGATTATCGCAGCCTGCGGTGAGCGTGCCAACGAGGTGGTGGAGACCTTTACGGAGTTCCCCGAGCTCGAAGACCCGCATACAGGGCGCAAGTTGATGGAGCGTACCATCATCATCGCCAATACCTCGAATATGCCTGTCGCATCGCGTGAGGCATCGGTCTATACTTCGATGACCATTGCCGAATACTACCGCTCTATGGGGCTCCGTGTGCTGCTGATGGCAGACTCTACGAGCCGTTGGGCACAAGCGTTGCGTGAGATGTCCAACCGTTTGGAGGAATTGCCGGGTCAGGATGCATTCCCTATGGACTTGTCCGCTATCATCGGCGCTTTCTATGCCCGTGCCGGTTATGTCTATCTCAACAATGGCAAGACGGGTTCTGTCACCTTCCTCGGTACGGTATCGCCTGCGGGTGGTAACCTCAAGGAGCCGGTTACGGAGGGTACCAAGAAAGTGGCTCGCTGTTTCTATGCTTTGGAGCAGGCGCGTGCAGACCGCAAGCGTTACCCGGCAGTCAACCCGATTGAGTCCTATTCCAAGTATGTGGAATACCCTGAGTTCGAGGAGTATATATCCAACCTGATTGACGACCAGTGGCTCGGCAAGGTCAACGATATGAAGACCTACCTGCAGCGTGGTAAGGAGATTCAGGAGCAGATCAACATCTTGGGTGATGACGGTGTACCTGTCGATTACCACGAGGAGTTCTGGAAGTCGGAGGTGATCGACTATGTCATCCTGCAGCAAGACGCATTCGATAAGATTGATGCCGTTTGCCCGCTGGAGCGCCAAAAGTATATGCTCAATTTGGTGATGGATATCTGCAAGTATGACTATGACTTCCAAAACTTCTTGGAGGTGAGTGAGTACTTCAAGAAGGTTATCAACATCTGCAAGCAGATGAACTACAGTGAGTTCCACTCCCCCGAGTTCGAGGACTATCAGAAGAAACTAAACGATTTATTGGCAGAAAAACAGATAAAAGGATAACGACTATGGCAAAAGCATTTCAAAAAATTTACACCCAGATTACGGCGATTACCAAGGCGACTTGCTCGCTGAAAGCCGAGGGGGTGGGTAACGATGAACTCGCTACCGTTAACGGCAAGTTGGCTCAGGTCGTTAAAATTATGGGCGACGAGGTAACGCTGCAGGTGTTCCAAGGTACGGAGGGTATCCCTACCAATGCCGAAGTGGTTTTCCTCGGCAAGGCACCATCGTTGCGTGTGAGCGACCAGTTGGCAGGGCGTTTCTTCAACGCCTACGGCGAGCCTATCGACGGCGGACCTGCAGTCGAGGGCGAGGAGGTCGAGATTGGCGGCCCGAGTGTGAACCCCGTGCGTCGTAAGCAGCCGTCGGAGTTGATTGCTACGGGTATTGCCGGTATCGACTTGAACAACACGCTCGTGTCTGGGCAGAAGATCCCGTTCTTTGCTGACCCCGACCAACCCTACAACCAAGTGATGGCCAATGTGGCATTGCGTGCCGAGGCCGACAAAATTATCTTGGGCGGTATGGGTCTGACCAACGACGACTACCTCTACTTCAAGAATGTATTCTCCAATGCAGGTGTGCTCGACCGTATCGTGTCCTTTGTGAACACCACCGAGAACCCGCCTGTAGAGCGTCTGCTTATCCCCGATATGGCACTGACGGCAGCAGAGTATTTCGCTGTGCAGAAGCACGAGAAAGTGCTGGTTCTGTTGACGGATATGACACTCTACGCCGATGCGTTGGCTATCGTCAGCAACCGTATGGATCAGATTCCTTCTAAGGACTCTATGCCGGGTTCGCTCTACTCCGATTTGGCAAAGATTTACGAGAAAGCCGTGCAGTTCCCCGAGGAAGCAGGTGGCGGCTCTATCACGATTATTGCCGTAACGACACTGTCGGGTGGCGACATCACGCACGCTATTCCTGATAACACGGGTTATATTACGGAGGGTCAGTTGTACCTGCGTCGTGACTCGGATATCGGTAAGGTCATTGTTGACCCGTTCCGCTCGCTGTCGCGTCTGAAACAGTTGGTTGCGGGCAAGAAGACCCGCGAAGACCACCCGCAGGTGATGAATGCCGCCGTTCGTCTGTATGCCGATGCAGCTAATGCAAAGACCAAGAAGGAGAACGGTTTCGATCTTACCGACTACGATGAGCGTTGCTTGGCATTTGCCAAAGACTACTCGCGTGAGATTTTGGCAATCGATGTCAATATCAACACCACGCAGATGTTGGATGTGGCATGGCAACTCTTTGCAAAATACTTCAAGCCCGAAGAGGTTAACATCAAGCAAGCGCTTGTCGATAAGTATTGGAAGTAGTTCCGTTAGGGCGTAGGGTTGCTAATGCGTTTATTGCTAAAGCGTACGGTAATGGTATGATAGTGTATAAATACGAGGATATGGTTGTATGGCAAATGTCTCGAGCCTTAGTAAAAGAAATCTATGTTCTTTCAAGAGATATTCGGGACAGTGGTTTTACCGACCAGATACAACGAGCCGCAGTATCTATTATCAATAACATTGCAGAAGGCTTTGAACGCAACAAATATACGCAGGATAATAAGACATTCATCTATTTTTTGAATATCTCGTATGGTTCTTGTGGAGAGGTTCGTAGTATGCTCTATTTGGCGGAGGATTTGCAATACATAGACGCAACAAGAGCGAAGCAGTTGCGTGATAGTTGTCAAAGCATTTCGCGTAAAATAGAGGCACTAATGAAAAAACTCGAAACAGTCACTATAAAACCCAAAATGTAACCCACGCAAAGCGAGCATACGCGCAGCGAAAATACGCAAAGCGAAAATACGTGCAACGAACATACGCGCAGCGAAAATACGTGTAACGAAAATACGCAAAGCGAAAATACGTGTAACGAACATACGTGTAAACGAATATATGGCTATAACTTTTCAGTATAACAAAACATCACTGCAAGGGCTTGAGAAGAATCTCAAGATGCGGCAACGCACTCTGCCTACGCTTCAGAGCAAAGAGTCCGCACTGCGGCTCGAGGTGAAGAAGGCGAAGAAGGAGATTGCGGAACTCGACGAGGAGGTCGACCGCCGTATCAAGGACTACGACCAGATGCTTGCGCTCTGGGGCGAGTTTGATACGAGTCTCATCCATGTGGACGATGTGCGCATGTCGGTCAAGAAGATTGCCGGTGTCCGCATTCCTGTCCTGGACGAGGTGGTCTATTCCACCAAGGAGTTCAGCCTGTTCTCCAGCCCGAAGTGGTTTGCCGATGGTTTTGAGCAACTCAAGGCCATTGCCGATGTGGGTATCCGTCAGGAGTTTGTACGCCGCAAGGTGGACTTGCTCGACTATGCCCGCAAGAAGACCACGCAGAAAGTCAACCTTTTCGAGAAGGTGCAAATCCCCGGCTATCAGGACGCTATCCGTAAGATTAAACGCTTTATGGAAGACGAGGAGAACCTCTCGAAATCAAGTCAGAAAATCGTAAAAGCCAAGCGTGAGGCGGAAGCCCGTGCCGAGGAAGCAAGAAAGGAGGAGGCAGTATGATAAGCAAAATGAAGAAATACACCTTCTTGGTGTTCCATCGAGATTACGAGGCATTCTTGGAGCAACTGCGCACGCTGGGTGTAGTGCATATCACCGAGAAAGGCGAAGGGCAAGCCGAAGACCCCAAACTGCAAGAACTCTTGCAGCAGGCGGACTCGCTGCGTAAGACTATCGCTAACGGTGCCCCCGACCAACTGTTGCAGGAGCGCACGAATATCGAGCAGCGCATTGCCTCTACCAAGAAAGAGGCAGAGCGTATGCAGGCGTGGGGCAGTTTCTCCGCCGAGCGGCTGCAACAACTCCGTGATGCGGGATACCAACTGCGTTACTTCACCTGCTCCAAGAAGCATTTCCGACCGGAGTGGGGTATAGAGGTGGCAACCGTCGGTTCTACGATCTATTTCGTACAGGTCTCCGGCGCTAATATGCCTGCAGCCGAACTGCCCGACAACTGCCAAGAGCAAACGCTCAACGAGAAGTCTGCGGCAGACTTGCAGAAAGATGTCGAGGGCTTGAATGGCTTGCTCGTGGCGCAGAATGCCCGTATCGAACTCTGGGCGAAGGAGAACATCCCTGCACTCAAAGAGCAACTGCAATCGACGCTGCAGCAGATCGACTGGCAGCGTGTCACGCTCAATACGGACACCATCGCAGAGGGCAGCCTGAAGCTCTTGGAGGGCTTCTGTCCGCTCGATAAGACAGCAGAATTGAATCAACTGCTCGAGACGCAAGGCGTTTACTACCAAGCCGAAGATCCGACCGAAGAGGACAACACGCCTATCAAACTGCATAACAACTGGTTTGCACGCCTCTTCGAGGGGCTGACGGGTATGTATGGCTGGCCTTCGTATGGCGAGTTCGACCCGACGCCTATCCTTGCACCGTTCTTCCTGCTGTTCTTTGCGCTCTGTATGGGCGACGCAGGCTATGGCGTGCTGTTGATTATCATCGGCTTGCTTATCACCAAGGGCAAACTCAAGATTGATATGTTCGATGGGCAAGGGCCTATTATCACCGTTTTGGGTGTAGGCACGATGGTGGTCGGTTTCTTCCTGGGGACTTTCTTCGGGATGGACTTGTATGCCGCATCGTGGATGCCCGATGCTCTGAAATCCGTTATGATTAAGGGCAATGTCGAGGTAATGGGCTCTAAGTACGATATCCAGATGGTTATGGCGCTTTGCATTGGTATCTTCCACCTCTGTCTGGCGATGACGGTCAAGGCTATTTGCTATACCAAACGCTTCGGGTGGAAAGAGAACCTCTCTACATGGGGCTGGCTGTTGCTCATCGTGGGCGGAATTGCCGTGGGTATTTTCTCAACGATGAAGTGGGTATCGCCGGCAGCCGCAGAGTGGGCAATGATTGTCATCGGTGCCGTGTCGGCATTGGGCATATTCCTCTTCAATAAGCCGGGACGCAATCCGTTGATTAATATAGGTCTTGGATTGTGGGATACCTATAGCATGGTGACGGGCTTGTTGGGCGATGTGCTGTCCTATACGCGTCTTTATGCGCTCGGTTTGGCAGGTGGTATGTTAGGGGCTGCGTTCAACAACCTGGGGCTTACCATTCTTGGCGAAACGCCGAATGTAGGTACATGGATAGGCTGCGTGCTGATACTCGTTATCGGGCATGTGCTGAACCTTGCTTTGTCGGCATTGGGTGCATTCGTCCACCCACTTCGTCTTACCTTTGTGGAGTATTTCAAGAACTCGGGTTACGAAGGCAAGGGAGTACTCTATCGTCCGTTTGCCAAATAAACGCAAAGTAAGAATACGCATAACAAATATATGCTTTAGCGAAAATACGCTTCAGCAAACTTACATAAAACGAAAAAACAAATTAAATAATCAGTATTATGAATGAAATTTTAGGTTATCTGGGTTGGGGCTTGATGTTGGCTCTGGCAGGTGTTGGTTCTACGTACGGAACTACCATTGCAGGTAAGGCTGCAGAGGGGGCACTGAAGAAGAACAAAGACAAATCGGCAAGTTACATGATTCTGTCGGCCATTCCGGCTACGCAGGGTCTGTACGGTTTCGTGGCATGGTTCCTTTGGCTGAACAAGGGAGTTGAGTTTATGGCTGCCAATGGCCCTCTCTGCTTTGGTATCGGTTTGGCAGTAGGTATTGCCTGCATGTTGTCCGGTATTCGTCAGGGTGAGGTCTGCGCACATGGTATCTCCGGTATCGCATCGGGTCACGATGTAATGGCGAACACCATGATTTACGCCGCTCTTCCTGAGTTCTATGCCATCTTGGCTCTCGTAGCCGCCGTCATGGTTGCTCAGTAAATCATATTGAATCGCCGGTAATCTCACCGACTGATTCTCCCATAATATGGTGTTGTCCCTTATATAGTGCGAAATTCCTATAAAGGCGATACCTGTATTAAAAAGCGAAAAAGCGATTCCCTTACGGGAGTCGCTTTTTCGCTCTCTGTTGATTAGATAAGTCCATTCTATTTGAATGATTTTTCGTGTGTTTGTTTTTTTTGCCGCAGTACATTCCCCATTTTCTATCACGATTATAGGATAAATTTTTTCCTTTCTTGCAGATATGCATTATTCTTCGTACCTTTGCAGCCAATTACGCAGGTTGAAAACTTTCTTCTTACAGCCATCAACTCAAAGTCGTCTACACAGAAACACAGTAATAGTCTTATGTCCACAGCCATCGAATTCAATCATATCAGCAAACAATACCGCTTGGGATTGGTATCCACACGCACATTGAGCCACGACCTCGACCGTTGGTTCCAGACTACTATCCTGCGTCGTGAAGACCCGTACTTGAAGATAGGCGAGGTGAACGACCGTGCCTCGAAAGGCAATTCGGAGTATGTATGGGCATTGCGGGATATCGATTTCAAGGTGGAGCAAGGCGATGTGGTCGGTATCATCGGCAAGAACGGTGCAGGCAAATCCACTCTGCTCAAATTGCTCAGCAAAGTGACGGCACCTACTACGGGTACGATTCGTGCTAAAGGGCGTATCGCATCGCTCTTGGAGGTAGGCACGGGCTTCCACCAAGAGATGACGGGGCGGGAGAACATCTATATGAACGGTGCCATTCTCGGAATGACCAAGCAGGAGATAAGCCGCAAACTCGATGAAATTGTGGACTTCTCAGGCTGCGAGCGCTACATAGATACACCGGTGAAGCGTTATTCGAGCGGTATGATGGTACGGTTGGGCTTTGCTGTCGCCGCCCATCTTGACCCCGAGATACTGGTAGTGGACGAGGTACTTGCCGTAGGCGACGCAGAATTCCAAAAGAAAGCCATCGGCAAGATGAACGACAT
>CAVFHY010000081.1:0-10033 GCA_963622445.1 Bacteroidaceae bacterium | reverse complement strand
TAATTTATATTTTATAGCACTATACTTGCTAAATTTTAGGTCTGTGTTTGACTTGTCTTTTCCCTGTCAGCAGTATTCTGTGAGGACAAAGATAAAAAGTCAACAGGTCGTTGACCTTCTATTCCTCTATATTGGTCAGCAGGGCTTGCAGCCGAGCAACGGCATCGGCTATCTTGTTGCTCTTGTCCTGTATGGTGTCGAGCAGTTCGGGCAAGGTAAGGTCGTCTTCGCCGTTCTCGGCTTTTATCCAAGTAACATCCATCAGCACCTTTTCGTTGTTGAGGAAATCTGCTGCGGCAAACTTGCGCCAACGCCCGTTGGGGTTGGTCTCGGCATGGTAGGTCTCCTGCCGTTTGGTGAGGTCCTCGGCATGGTAGCAAGCCACGAAATCGTCCAAATCACTACGCTTGAGCGGTTTCTGCTTGAGTGTATGATGGATGTTGGTTCGGTAGTCGTAGTACCACACATCGGTGGTAGGAGTACCCTTGGTGAAGAAAAGCACATTGGTTTTCACGCCCGGCTTATAGAAAATACCCGTAGGCATACGCAGGATGGTATGCAGATTGAACTCCGTGAGCAGTTTTTGCCGAATAGTCTTACCCGCATTCCCCTCAAAAAGCACATTGTCGGGCAGAACTATCGCTGCGCGTCCCCCGTTCTTGAGCAAACGCATCATGTGTTGGAGGAAATTCAACTGGTTGTTGCTGGTGGTGGCATAGAAATCGGGACGGTCGATAGCCACAGCACCACTCGGACGCGCACCAAAAGGCGGGTTTGCCAAAATGACATCGTACAGCACATCGGGTTGCTTCTCCAGCGAGTCGCCGCAGGTGATAGGGCTGCTGTCTTTGCCGATACCGTGCAAGTAGAGGTTCATCGAACCGAGTGTAACCACCAGCGGCGTGATGTCGGTGCCGTGAATGGCTCGTGTGTTGAGGAACTCGCGTTTCTGCTTGTCCTGCGACTGCTGTTTCATGTAGTCGTATGCCGCCATCAGGAAACCGCCCGTACCGCAAGCAGGGTCGCAGACGGTCTCGGTGATTTGGGGGCGGGTAACATCCACCATGGCTTGTATCAGCGCACGCGGTGTGAAATACTCGCCCGTGCCGCTCTTGGTGTCTTGTCCTACCTCTTCGAGTATGTTCTCGTAGATAGCCCCTTTGACATCGCCGCTCATTATCAGCCATTGCTGCTCGTCAATCATCGAGATGACTTTGCGCAGATAGACGGGCTGGGTGATTTTGTTTTGTGCCTGTGTGAATATAGTACCGATGAGGTTATCTTGTTTCTTCAGTTCGGCGAGAGTGCTCTCATACTGGCGAAGCAGGTCATCGCCCTCCTCCTTGATAAGGTCGCACCATTGGTAGCCTTGCGGTATGTCGGAAGGTTTGCCCAGTATATCCACGCGCTCCCAGTCCATTTTCAGGAACAGGAGGTAGGTGAGTTGGGTGAGATAGTCGGTATTGCCTATGCCGTGCGCAGCCAGCACATCTGCCATTTGCCAGACTTTCTGGGTCAGTTGTTCTACGGTGGGTTGTTGTATTTGTGCCATACGATGCTGTTTTTATGCGGTTCGTTGATAGATAATAAATTTTGCCAATGTGTTCAGGTGCTCTCGGAGGGCGTCTTTGCCTATGGTCTGCAAGAGAAAAGCAGTTTCCGATTCGCAGTCTCCGTCTAACTCCATATACTCGTCAATCTCGCAACTGCCGTTGGCGACGATATAGTCTTTTATGTGACAGAATATGTCTATTTGTTCGGCGGTCAGACTGCGCTGTGCCTGTCCGCACCAAAGGTTGAAGTATTGACTTGCAGTGGTAGAGAGCGTATCTAATCGGTTGATCTGTCGGTAGGCAAAGCGCACCAATTGAATGATATTGGTCAGCAGGGCACGCTGCTCCCGCTCCTCGCTCTTGAAATGTTTCACCTTGTCGGGTTGTACCAAGGCATAACTGTTCCATAGGCGGTGTGGCTCAAACTGCGCATTGGCGTTTTGTAGCGCTTTGACCAGTTCTTCGAGTTGTGTGCGGTTGGCAGGCTTACCCGAGTAGATAAGTTGCAGCGCCTCGATGGTGTCTCGATGGGTGCGTACATACTCTTCAAACGCATCGACTGCTTGTTGTGCTTCCTCTATGGTGAACCCTTTGGAGATGAGTATATCTTCGCCCGGTATCAGTGTTTTGACATATCCTGCATTGAGCTCGAGCAGATAGTCGCGAGCGGCTTTGTTGTTGGCTAACTCAGTAACCAAAGCCCGGCGTTCCGTGTTCGGCTCACTGACATCGACAAAAAGAGGCAGAGCCGTAGCCGCCTGCGGGTCGAGGGCGTCGAGGATGCGTGTCGATAGAGCATGCATAGAAATGCCTGCAATGGCGGTGAATTGGTTCTTTTCCCCGTCTTTGGCTTTGGCATCGATGCGCGACAGCCGAGAGGCAAGCAGATTGAGGTATTCGTCAGCCACATAGCCGTGTGCAATGCGCTCAAGCAGTTCGGCAAACGAAGGCAAAGGTGCTGTTTTGCCTCCCGGTTGCGGGATAGTATGTTCGCCTTCTGTTACGCCGACAGCGTCCACAAGATAGAACAAATCTTTCGAGAAGGCATTGGGTGTTACATTGTGCAAGACATCATCGCTGACAGTACGCACACCCCGACCTTTCATCTGCACATAGAGCAATTGCGACTTGACATAGCGCATAAATATCACCACTTCCAACGGTTTGATATCAATACCCGTTGCCACAAGCGTTACCGTAACGGCGATACGGAACTTGGGCTCGTTGCTGAAATCCTTGATGAGTTGGTCCGTATTGCCCGCACTGTAGGTTATTTTCTGCACAAAACCATCACCGTGCTCTCTGCCAAATACCTCTTCGGCAATGCGGACGATATTGTCGGCGTGGCGGTCGTTGAGCGCAAAGATAAGCGTCTTGGGGAGATAGTCGAAATTTGCCTCACGCTGCGGGTCGGTGAACATCTCCGTATAAACTACCTCCTTGTAGGTCTGCAAGATGAGTTTAATCTGTGCCGGATTGATCACACTTCGGTTGAGTTCCTCCTTGGTATATTGCTCTGTCTCCTTGATATTGATTTTCTCTACCGTGCCCGTGTAAACCGTTTCACGACTCACATCCTGCCCCTCAAGAATTGCGCCTCCGTTCTCGGTCTGCTCGGTCTTGATACGATAGGTACGGCAACCCACATTCACATGGTCGGCAATAGATTTCTCGAGCGTATAGTTCACCACTCGATTCGCCTCAAAATATGCCAGCGTTTGCGGAGCGGGCGTAGCCGTAAGACCTACCTTCACAGCACTGTCGAAATAGTCCAACACCGCACGCCAACCGCTATAGATAGAGCGGTGGCACTCGTCGATAATGATAAGGTCGAAATAGTCGCGCGGCAGTTGCGGGTTGCCGGGGAGTTCTACCGCAGGGGCGTTGTCCTTTTCGTCATCGTCGTCCAACAGCGTTTCTTCGTCATCCGTGCTATCGTCCGGCAACGGTTCTCCACTCAAGAGCGAGAACAGACGCTGTATGGTAGATATAACCACATTGGCACCTGGGTCTATCTTGCCCGAGCATAGTCTGTCCACGCCAAAGATGGTATTGAACGGGTCGCCCGATTCGGTAAGGCGGTAGGAACCGAACTCCCGCTCTGCCTGCCGCCCGAGATTGTTCCTGTCCACCAAGAACAGCACACGATGGTACTGCGCATAGTTGAGCAACCGATAGGCCATAGTAATAGCCAGATAGGTCTTGCCAGCCCCCGTCGCCAAAACCATTAGGGCACGCTTTTTGCCTTCTTTTAGGCTCTGCTCCAGATTGTATATACCCTCGTATTGGCAATCGCGCAGACCTCGCTTTTGTATCAGCGGCAGCCCTGCATAGCGGTCGGGAATTGGCAATAGTTTCACTACCTCCTTAGGCGTGAGGAATCGCTCCGTCTCGGTATATTCCGTTTGGTCTGTATTGCGCAAATCACGGAAGAAATACCGCTCACCATTAGACAACCACACCAGTGGCAACGGGTTCTGCCACGATGCACACCATGCGGGTAACTTATGGGTATAGCCCTCCGCCTGCGCAATCACTTTTGGGGTATTGACATCTATTTCTGCGCGTTTGGCTTCCACTACGCCTACCGCTTTCCCCATCAAGAACAGCAGATAATCGGCTTCGTCGTTTCCCTCCAACAAGCCTTCCGTGACGGCAATCGCCTCATTAGGCACAAATCCCGCACGATTGACCACACGCCATCCGGCGGCTTCCAGTTTCTTGTCTATTTTTTGTCTGGCTTTCTCTTCCGGTGTCATAATCGGTATGATTTCAGGGTAGCACATTCTGTTCGGATAATGCTTCGGATAATGCGAAATTATCGGAATTTGGTTCTTGGCTGCAAAGATAGTGTTTTTTAGCGAATAAAACAAGTCGGTGCGCAAATAAGCAGGCGATTCTTGTACGCCTGTGTGGTATGCCGTGCGGTATATATTTTGACCGATACACCTATTTCCTCTTCTCTGCAGGCGCCGAATCGGCAAAAATGGGGAGAATATCCGCCTTTTTCGTAAAAGACAGATTGATAGGTTGTTGTACCTTTGCAGGCGAAAACAAAACACTATCAAATCCTGATGATTATGAAGAAGATCTTATCCATTCTGATGGCAACAGCCGCCCTTGTATGCTCGGCTTGCAACAGTAACGACCCTCTCTTGAACGGCGACGAGATTGTAGCCAACCCCACGACACCCACCGACAGCACGCACATACTGGTGGCGTATTTCAGTTGGGGCGGCACCACCCAGCGCATGGCGCAACAGATTGCCACGCTCACAGGTGCCGACCTGTTCCGTATCGAACCCGTTACGCCCTATCCCACGGAGTACACCCCGACCACGGAGGTGGCACGCGCCGAGAAAGAAGCCGACGCGCGTCCCGCCATCAAGGACACAGTGCCCGGCTGGGAGCAATACGACATCGTCTTTATCGGCTGCCCCGTATGGTGGTGGACAACGCCGATGATTATCTGCACCTTTGCCGAGAGTTACGACTTTGCGGGCAAGACGGTGGTGCCGTTCTGTACCTACGCTTCCACCTATCGTGACGAGACCCTGGCGCGCATTGCCGAACTGACACCCGCCGCCCAACACCTGACGGGCTGCGGTCTGACAAGCGGCCGTGTGAACGAAAGCAATGTAACCGAATGGCTGCAGCGTATCAACATCATATCCTCAAACAACAATGAAAACAACTACGGGCAGATTACAGAGGACGGAAAGATAGACTACGCCTTTGTGGAAACGGCTATTCGGGCAATGGAGAAACAATGTATTGCACGGTTGAAAGCCGCCTTTGTCCTCGAACACGAGGCATACAGGCAGGTGATTTCTTGACAACACAAAATTACGGCAATTCTAACCCCGAGACTTGTGTATGTGCTCAAAAAGCAGTACTTTTGCGGAAGTTTAAGTATATATGAAATAATAATAATTGGCGGAATAGCCATTTATATATTGCTTAAACTATAATTATATGAATGATACATACGCATATTCAGCACCGGAACTAATAGCCAAATTAGGAATACAATTCCGGCAGTACAGGCAGGCTAACGGTCTGACTTTGAGTGATGTTGCCAATCGTACAGGGCTAAACATTATGACCATTCAGAAGTTCGAGAACGGGCAAAGCCGCGACATCTCGCTTACCACGCTAATACGGCTTCTGCGCACAATCGGGCAACTGGATAATCTCCAAAAACTCTTGCCTCCATTACCGGAGATTACATATATGACTCCGAATGAAACCCCAATCCGACGTATCCGGCACAAGAAACAATGACAAAGATATTGCATATATTATTATGGGATAACGAGATAGGCTCTCTTGTATGGCAAAACGGAGAGGCTTATTTCGTCTATAACCAATCTTTCCTTTCCGCCGAGATAGAACCATTCCCGTTGATGGCACCCAAAAGCCGCGGACACTTGTTCAAGTTCTCTGCGGAGGAAGAAAGGAAATACCAACATCTGCCGGCTTTCATTGCCGACTCTCTACCGGACGATTGGGGGAATACATTGTTTGAACAATGGGCAAAAGAGCAGCATCTTTCCGAAAACGACATCACAGCCTTGGACAAACTTGCCTTTATCGGTCGCCGTGGTATGGGAGCGTTGGAGTTCGTACCCGAACACTCTCCGCAGGTGAGAAAGGAGCGTGTGGATATCGGTGCATTGGCAAACTTGGCACAAAAGATTCAAAACCAGCGTGAGAACCTGACAATTCTTCCCCAAGAGTCGCTTACCTTGCAAATGCTGTTGGCAGTCGGAACCTCGGTCGGCGGACGGCAGGCTAAAGCCGTTCTTGCCATCAATCCGCAAACAGGTGAGATACGCTCAGGACAGGTGACACCTCCACCGGGATTTCTGCATTACATTCTCAAATTCGGCATTGCAGAACGTTCTACCGCAGAATTGGAGATGACCTACTCCGATATGGCACGGCAAGCGGGAATCGATATGATGCCCTGCCGGTTGTGGGAAGTGGAGGGAACGAGACATTTTATCACAGAACGTTTTGACCGCAAGGACGGCACCAAGATACATACCCAAACGCTTGCCGCCATGGAGCCGGACGCCAACTCGTATGAGAAACTGTTGCTCGTATGTCGCAAACTCCGCTTGCCGGATAGTAGCGAGTGCGAAGTATTCCGCCGTATGGTTTTCAATTATCTCACCAACAATACGGATGACCACAACAAGAATTTCTCTTTTCTTATGAACACAAAAGGCGAATGGTCATTATCACCAGCGTATGATTTGACGTTTATCTTTAATAACGGCGGCTATCAACCCGAACCAAGGCATTGCCTGATGCTTCGCGGGAAATATGCCAATTGGACCAAAGAGGATGCTTTGGAGTTTGCCAAGAGTCTGAATATCCGAAGACCGAGTGTCATAATTGACCAAATAGCAAAGGTTGTAGCGCGTTTCCGCTCATTGGCAACGCAACACGGCGTCGCCCCTGAATGGATAGGGCGTGTAGAGAGCGTCATCCGCAAACATCTGGCAGAATGGGGATATATTGTGGTACCTGAATTGTCGTGGACTACGGATGATGGGCACACATTTAGTGATATCTCGCTCAGTCAAGCCTACAAAGGTGCTATCCAACTGTATGCCAACGTGGATGGAAATCAAAAACGCTTCATCTTTGCCAAAAACAGTGCAGAGGCGCAAATGGTAACGCAAGCCGGTATCGCCAACATACCGGCAAAGACCCTGCAAGAGTGGGCAGAAAAATACCTGTTGAAATAATCCTGTATCAGAGACTTTATATGTATGTGTTGTTGGCATTTTAATGGTCTTTTATATAGAATTTAATGGAGGATGAATTTATGGTCAATTACACGGATAATTATATGTTTTATATGCCGTTCTATGGCTATCTTAACACCTGATTAACGGCAATTGGCGGAGAACGAAACTCCATACTGTTTGTAATCAAGGCGGCTATTCTCTATATTTTCTTCGTTAGACAACACGAATCGGGGAAAATGTGGAGAATAGCCGCCTTTTTCGTAAACAACAGGTTGACAGATTGTTGTAATTTTGCAGGCAGAAACGGAGCAAGATAGCCGTCGGAAATCTATAAAAACAACACGATATAATGAAATTCAGAACATTGGGAATGAGCGGGCTGCGTGTGTCCGCCGTCGGATTAGGCTGCATGGGCATGAGCCATGCGTATGGAGCACCTTCTGACCCACACGAGATGGCGGAACTGCTGGCGTATGCCGTGGATATGGGCTACACCTTCTTCGACACTGCCGAAATCTACGGCACGCCCGAAGGACACCCGAACCATAACGAGGAAATGCTCGGCGAAATCCTCTCGCCCTACCGCAATCGGATCGTGCTGGCGACCAAGTGCGGCGTGCGTTTCGCCCATCCCGACACCACTCGGCACGACCTCGTACCCGACTCACGCCCCGAGGTGATACGCCGTTCGGTGGAAGGCTCGCTCAGCCGCCTGCGCACCGACCATATCGACCTCTACTACCAGCACCGTATCGACCCACTGGTTTCGCCCGAAGAGGTGGCAGACACCATGGCACAACTCATCCGTGAGGGCAAGATTCTGCACTGGGGTATCTCCGAAGCCAACGAAGAATACCTGCGCCGTGCGCACCGTGTATGCCGTGTAGCCGCTGTACAGAACCGCTACTCGATGATGGCACGCCGACACGAGAGCCTGTTCCCCGTTCTCGAAGAATTGGGTATCGGCTTTGTCGCTTTCTCGCCCCTTGCCAACGGACTGCTGAGCGGCTGCTATTCGGCTGGCACGCATTTTGACGCCAAGACAGATTATAGAGCCACGATGCCGCAGTTCCGTCCCGACAGTTTTGAGCAGAACCGCCAACTATTCGGTTTTATCAACGGTTTGGCAGAATCGAAGCACGCCACGCCGGCACAAATCGCCTTGGCATGGATGCTCTGCAAAAAGCCTTGGATAGTGCCTATCCCCGGCACTCGGCAACTCTATCGCCTCAAAGAGAACATCGGTGCAGCGGATATTCTGCTGACCGACGACGAAGTAAAACAAATCGACATCGCCCTTGACACGCTACCGATGAGCGAAGTATTCGGAGGGTCGAAAATCGTACAACGATAAACAACACAGGACATGAAACGAAATCATTTCATATATCTATCTCCATCAGCCGATGGGCGATTTCAGAGGTGCATGGCGCGATATGGAGAAGGCCGTGCGGGCAGGCAAGGTTCGCGCCCTCAACAAGGAGGAGCGTATCTTCCGCATGGACTACGAGCAAGCCAAGCAGTTTATGCTCAACTGGAAAATAGAAGACTAACTACAAACACTTGCGCCGCACACATTCGTACGGCGAACTCTTAATACACTGCATAATGGACTCCATCATCATTGCCGATACCCTCAGCGAACTCGGAACAGACCGCTACGAGGATTATTTGTGGCATGCCCTCTGCACAGGAGGCAGTTGCCGTTTCGTATTCAATGGCGAGGAAAGGACGCTCGCCGAACGCGACCTGCTCATCGTCCGCAAGGGCAAACTGATGGACAAGATTCAGCCCGATGCAGATTTCCGTGTGATGGTGGTGTATGTGACATCGGCGTTTATCAATCTCTCTACGCCTCAGGCCAACTACGGCACCAAGGGGCAGTTGGCGCTGTTTCTCAACCCCGTCATGCACCTAACGGAAGAGCAGTATCGCTTGTGTTACAACGATTTCGAGACACTCCGCCTACGCCTTGCGCAGACGGAGCACCATTTCTACCGCGACCTGATGATAAACACGGTGCAGACCCTTATTCTTGATTTCTTCGATTTCCACGCCAGCCTCTATCAAGAAGCCGACATCTCCACGCAGTATGCCACGATTATGAATCGTTTTCTGTCGCTGTTGGAGAACGGCGAGTTCCGCACACACCGTGAGGTTACATGGTATGCGGATAAACTTTGCGTTACTGCCAAATACTTATCCGAGGTATCGAAGAAAGTAAGCGGCTATCCGGCTAATTTCTGGATTAACCGTTATACTTCTTTGGAGATTTCGCGCTTGTTGCGCGATAAGTCGTTATCTTTTGTCGCTATCTCGGATAGGTTGGGTTTCTCATCGCCTGCCTATTTTAGCCGCTATGTGACACACAACCTTGGTCTTAACCCCACCGACTACCGCGACCGCTAAGTACGAAGGATCAGCATACTTATGATTGTCTTATGATCGAAAGTGCTAAATAATTCGCTAATGCTTCGGTTATGCTTCGGTAATGCTTCGGTACTTGACACTGCCTGCCGGGTCTATCATTGCTATCGACAGAGCCTATATCGACTACTCTGTTTTTCAGCGTTTTACAGAGCAGAGTATTACTTATGTAACGAAGATGAAGAAAAATCTGACTTATACAACCCTACATAGCGAAGATGTTGTTACTCCAGAAGGTATGAAATATCATATTAGCAAGGTTGTATTTAGCCCTCTTTCGGAACATACCCA
>CAVFHY010000080.1:0-10233 GCA_963622445.1 Bacteroidaceae bacterium | reverse complement strand
AAATGGCATTTGTTATTGGACAGTACACAAACCTTTTTGCTAACTTTGCAAGAAAATGGCATTTGTTATTGGACAGTACACAGAGGACGCCCACACCCCAAGCAGGGTACATTATTTTCGTGCGGACTTGCAGGGAAGAAAAAAAAAGCGTACCTTTGCGGGCTAATAAGTACACGGCATATTTATACACTTCCGATTCGCTGCGATCACACTACAGTCTCTCACCACTTACGCTGCTTCCACCTTGACAACAATACATACATACCCCTTTCCAACCCATCGCACAAACATTACCTTATGGACTTTCGAGATATACAATCGTTCTATTTTCTGGGCATCGGCGGCATCGGAATGAGTGCCCTTGCACGCTATTTCCGCTCACGCGGGTACGCCATCTACGGCTATGACCATACCCCCTCCACGCTCACACACGCCCTCGAGTCGGAAGGCATATCCATCTCCTACGAGGACGACATTACCACCCTGCCCGAGACGATCACACCTAAGCATACCCTTGTCGTGTTTACGCCCGCCATCCCTGCGGACAATGCCCTGCACCGCCACCTGCTGCAAGCGGGCTACTCCGTAATGAAGCGGGCAGAGGTACTGGGCTTGGTTACACGCCAGATGAAAGCCCTCTGCGTGGCAGGTACACACGGCAAGACCACTACCTCGACTATGCTTGCCCACTTGCTCTACCAGTCGGAGATAGGCACAAACGCTTTCCTCGGCGGTATCAGCAACAACTACGGGACAAATGTGCTTATCCAGCAGGACAGCAACTATGTGGTAGTAGAGGCGGACGAGTACGACCGCTCGTTCCACCACCTGACGCCCTATATGTCGGTCATCACAGCGGTTGACCCCGACCATCTCGACATCTACGGCACGCCGGAAGCCTACCGCGAGAGTTTTGAGCAGTACACCTCGCTGATACAGACCGCCCTTGTCATGAAGAAAGGGTTGCCCCTCACGCCCCGTCTGCGTGCGGGCGTGAAACTCTATACCTACAGCGCCACCGAACCGGCCGACTTTTATGCCGACCATATCCGCGTGGAGAAAGGGAACATATATTTCGATTTCCACACGCCCAACGATTCCATACTCGATATGCGGCTCGGTGTAGCCGTATGGGTGAACATAGAGAACAGCGTTGCCGCCATGGCAGTGGCGTGGCTCAACGGCGTCAGCAACGAGGCATTGCGGCACGGGCTGCTGTCTTTCAACGGCGTGTGGCGGCGGTTCAATATCCATGTAAATACCCCGCATGTGGCGTATATAGACGACTATGCGCACCACCCGACAGAGATAGCCACTTCTATCGATTCGGTACGGAGGCTCTACCCCGAACGGCATTTCATAGGGGTCTTCCAGCCGCACCTCTACTCACGCACACGGGACTTCGCGGACGACTTTGCCCGCGTGCTCTCCACGCTCGACGAGGTGGTGCTGCTGCCTATCTATCCCGCCCGTGAAGAGCCTGTCGAGGGCGTAAACTCCGAGATGTTGCTCGACCGTATCACCTGCCCTCGCAAGAGCCTTGTGGAGAAAGCCGACCTTGCGGCGTTTGTGGCAGCACGGGTACGGGAAGAGAGTGCGCCGTGCGTAGTAATGACCATCGGTGCAGGAGACATCGACCGGCTTGTCCCCGAGGTAAAAGCAGCGTTGGGCAAGACTCCGGGCAACGCAGCCGTCTGACGGCAATAAGGATACAATAGGGATACAATGAGGATGGATATAATTCATAGAGGATAGATATAATTCATAATTCGTAATTAATTCGGTTCGTGCCATATTGCTCTCGGTTGGCGGCTGCCTGATGGCAGTGGCGTTGGTCGTGGGTGTAGTGGCAGGCAGGGTATATACGCCTATACGGGTCTGCACGGGCGTGACATTCCTTATCACCGACTCTGCCGAACGGCAGTATGTGGATGCCTACGAACTGACCCGCCTGCTGCAACAGCGCGACCTTTTCCCGGACGGACTGCCGCTCAACCGTATCTCATTGCAAGCAATAGAGAACGCCGTGGCGACCCACCCGATGGTGCGGTGCTGTGAGTGCTACGCCACGCCCCAAGGCGAGGTGCGCATACGCCTCTCGCAACGCATTCCCCTCCTGCGTGTAGCGACTGCCGCCGAGGTCTATTATATCGACACCGACCACAAGCGTATGCCCGTGCGGGAGAGCGTGAAAGCCGATGTGTTGGTCGTCTCGGGCATGGTGGGCGAACAGGCTGCCCGTACCACTTACGCCGACTTTGCCGAGTGGCTGCAAGGCAACACCTACTGGCGACAAACCATACGCCAAGTGGTGGTGCAGACTCCGCAACAGATAGTCCTCTTGCAGCAGGGAGCACACACCGAGCGGATAGTACTCGGACCAATGGCAGGCTATGAGCAGAAACTCCACAAACTGCGCACCTACTACGAGCGCACCGCCCATGCCGTTGACTTGCCGACCTACAAAGAACTGGACATACGCTACCAAGGACAGGTAGTGGCACGATAGCAACCTAACCAACAGAAAACCGATGAAAAAGAGACAGACAGAGAAGCGAAACACCGACCTACCCCTCGTGGCGATAGACCTCGGCAGCGACACCGTGCGTGCCATGGCGGCACGGCGCGTGGGCGACAGTATGTTCGAGATACTCGGTGTGGAGCAACTCAGCAGCCACTCCGCCGCCATAGAGCAAGGGCTGATCACACAGACCGCAGGCACGGCATTCGTTGTAACCAAAGTGCTGCAACTGCTCGCTAACCGCATAGGCGAACCCAAATTGACTTCTGCCTTTGTCTGCGTAGGAGGGAACACCATGCGCTCCGTGGCTGTCAAATCGAAGCGCGACCTTATACACCGCCGTGCTATTCCCCAATCCACCCTCGACGAGATGGAACGGGAGTGCAAGGAGAAACTCGAGAACCGCAACCCGCAGATTTGCGTGTTGGGTGTGGTACCCAGTTTCTTTGTCCTCGACGGTGAACTGCAGGAATACGCCCCTACGCCCGACCAGCAAGCCACCCTCATTGAGGGAAACTACACCGCTTTCTACGCCCGCAAGGAGGCAGATACGATGCTGCAAAAGACCTTCCTGCAGACTACAACCTCGATAGAGCAGACTTTTGTCCGCCCCGATGCGTTGCTGTCCGTCTTTGCCGAAGAAGACGGCAACCAGATACTGAGCGAAGGTTGTGCAGTGCTTGATTTCGGGGCTGAGACAACCACTCTCGCCGTTTACAAATGCGGTGAATACCTCAATACGGGCACTCGCAGCGTCGTGCCACAAGGTGGATACCACCTGACGCGTGCCATAGAGCAACTGGGCGTATCGTTCGCTGTAGCCGAGAAACTGAAGCGCGAATATGCCTACGCAGCCCCAGACCTGCTGCCCGAAGACAAGAAACTGGGCGTACGAGACAACACCACGGGCGACATTGTGTCGCTCACCTTCTCGGACATTGCCTCGCAAGTAGAGACCGCTCTCGAGGGCATACTTGCCCCGCTGTTGGAGGTTCTGCACACCCACGAAGCGCGTATCCGCACCCTCTATATTACGGGCGGCGGGGCAATGCTTCACGGGCTGGACGCCTACCTCGGGCGCTACACTTCGCTGCCTGTACGCTACGGCGGGCACGACCTCGTGGTGGTACGCAACACCCCCGGGCAGTACCTCGAGCCGACCTACGCCTCGTTGGTAGGCACGATACTCCTCGGGCAGGACTACCGCGACAAACATCCGAACCAACTGATAGACACCCCGAAAACCATCATCGACAAGGGAAAGGACTTCATTGCCACCCTTTTTGGCGAAGGCGCATACTAATCATATAATCATCCACGGGGGCAAACAGACACCCCGATCGTTTCAACCACGGGGACAATCCCCCACAAACACATTTCTTTACTATGAGCGACGAAGAGTTAATACAACTGCCATTGGATATACAAGGAGACAGTATTATCAAGGTAATGGGCGTAGGCGGTGGCGGCGGCAATGCCGTGAACTACCTCTACCAACAAGGGCTCGCTGATGTTACTTTCCTTGTCTGCAACACCGACAAGCAGGCTCTCGGGCGCACCTCTGTGCCTGCGAAACTGCAATTAGGTCCCGGTTGGGGGGCGGGCGGCAAACCCGAACAGGCAAGAGAATATGCAGAGCAAGACCGCGAGCGTGTGCGTGAAGCACTGAACGATGGCACGAAAATGCTCTTTCTGGCTGCCGGTATGGGCGGCGGTACGGGTACGGGTGCTTCGCCTATCATTGCCGAAGTGGCACAAGAGATGGGCATACTGACCGTCGGTATTGTGACGATTCCCTTTGCTTTCGAGAAAGGAAAGAAAATACGCAAGGCCATGGAGGGTGTGGCACGCCTCGCCAAACATGTGGACGCACTGCTCATCATCAACAACGAGAAGTTACCGGAGATATACCCGGCCTTTAATTTCCTGAAAGCCTTTGAGTTCTCGAACGATGTAGTCGCCAACGCCACACGGGCCATAGCGGAGATTATTACCCTGCCTGGCATTATCAACACCGACTTCACCGATGTCTATAATACGCTGCACAACGGGGGTATCGCCATTATGAATGTAGGGCGTGCAAGCGGCGAAGAGCGTATCACGCAGGCGATACGCAATGCGCTGAACTCGCCGTTAGTGAATACCAACGATGTACACGGGGCAAAGCGACTGCTGATGAATTTCTACTGCTCTACCGAGCACGCTATCGAGATGTCAGAAGTGCCGCAGATAAACGCCTTTGTGGACGAAGTGGGCGAAGAAGTCGAGGTACAATGGGGTGTTGCGTTGGACGAGACGCTGGGCGAAGAGGTGCGTATCACCATTATCGCTACGGGCTACGGCATCAGCGGGCTGCCTATCCTCGACGAAGACCAACCAGCAGAAGAGGAAGCCGGTAGCGAGAAACAAGGCAAGACTATCGATGAGGCAATAGAGGAGAATTACCCCACGCAGGGCAAAGAGAAAGAGCCTGCACCCGAACCTGAGTCACAGCCTGCGCCCGAACCTGAGCCAATACACCATACAGACAACCCGTTCGCAGAAACAGCAGACATTATCATCGATTTCGGCGAGGACGGTTCTGTAACCACTCCTGCTACACCCGATACCCCCACTCCAAGAGAGAGAGAGAGAGGCGGCTTACAAGGCTGGCTGCGTAGGCACTAAACAATCCATACTATAGAGTAACAAGCAACGCCTCTACCCAAACGGCAGAGGCGTTGCTGTATTCGGATTACGGTATGGATTATGCTTTTTTCTTGCGGTAGTATTGTACCGTCTTCTTCACAACAAAATAAACTATTGCCGCTCCCAGCAAGGCGAGGATAATCACACTTAACTCGTGGCTGTATTGATTGATAAGGTCAGCCTGTCCGTGAGCGATATAGCCCAAGAGTGCCAACACGCAGTTCCACGCAAACGCACCCAAAAAGGTATAAAGCAAGAACCAGCCAAAGTGCATACGCGCCAAGCCCGCAGGGATACTGATTAACTGCCGGATACCCGGTATCAGTCGCCCGACAAAGGTGCTCACCTTGCCGTGGTCGTTGAAGTACTGCTCCGCTTTCTGCACTTTCTCGCTGCTCAGCAGGCAAAGATGTCCCAAACGGCTGTCAGCGAACTTATAGATAATCAGTCGCCCGAGCCAGACGGACAGCCCGTAATTGATAATTGCTCCAAGTATAGCACCAATTGTGCCAAACAACACTATCAGCAGTACATCCACCATATAGTTCCCGCTCACATGGAGCGGGCTCGTCGGGTCTGCCGCCACATACACGGCAGGCGGGATTACCACTTCGCTGGGGAAGGGGATAAAGGACGACTCTATCGTCATCAACGCCGTGATAGACGCATAGTTCATGTGTGCGGCATACCACGCCGTTACGCTCTCTACAAAAGTCATACTATTGGCTTATTTAGCGAGTAGCTCACGCACTTTGGTACTGATGGCTTTGCCCTCGGCACGCCCTGCCAGTTTCTTGGTCGCCACGCCCATTACCTTGCCCATGTCTTGCGGACCCGCAGCGCCCACTTCGGCGATAATGGCAGTAATCTCCTTTGCCAGTTCCTCTTCGCTCAACATGGCGGGCAGGTACTGCTCGATTATTTTGCACTGTGCCAGTTCGTCCTCGGCGAGTTCTGCGCGGTTGGCTTCGATATACATCTGTGCCGACTCTTTGCGCTGCTTCACCATCTTTTGGAGTATCTGCAACGCCTTGTCGTCGTGCAGTTCGCCGTCGCCGCCTTTGGCGGTCTTTGCCTCGAGGAACTCTTTCTTAATACCACGCAGCGCATCGAGCGCTACCTTATCTTTGGCGAGCATCGCTTTCTTGATGTCCTCGCTCACTTGGTCGAATAGATTCATATTTTTTTCGCTATTGCGTATGTTTGCTTATGCGTATTCTCGCAGGTGCGTATGTTTGCTAAAGCGTATGTTTTTGTCGTAATAACAGCGGCGGCAAGGTATTCCCATAGCCGCCGCTGCTTTGTTTTAGTGCAAGAATATCAGTTGTGCGAGTATATAAACAGGCAGCAGGATAATCAGCGAGAACTTGTACATATAGCCGAAGAACGACGGCATCTTGATATTGTTCTCCTCGGCAATTGCCTTGACCATAAAGTTAGGTCCGTTGCCGATATAAGTCATCGAGCCGAACATCACAGCACCCAGCGAGATAGCCTTCAGCAGTATCTCCGGTACGCCCGCTACGAAACTCGTCCCCTCGAATACGCCGCTCACCACGCCTGCACCGGCAGCCGCCATGGCTTCGGGCAGACCGCTTGCCACACCGTGGAAGGCAACTGCCGTCGGGGTGTTATCCAAGAACGACGAGAGCGCACCCGTAGCGTAGTAGAACTGCCACGGCTCGGTCAGACCGAGGCTCGCTGCATTGGCTTTCAGGTAGGCCAAGGCAGGCGTCATCGTTGTGAATATGCCGAGGAACAGCACCGCCACCTCGATAATCGGGTCCCACGAATACTTGTTGAGATCGAAACGCACCTCTTTCTTGGTGGTGAAATAGCTCAGCAGCGTCAGTGCTACCAGCACAATCTCACGCAGGAATTTCACCCACATCGGAGCATCCTCTTCGCCCATTTGCGGGATAAAACCCTCGTTGATGAAAGCCACGCTCAGAATAACGCCCAGCAGGTAAACGAAGTTGATACTACCTTTCAGTTGCATAGGTACTTTTTCGCGTGCATCGGCACTCAGTGCAGTCCAGTCCTCTTTCTTGTAGAAATAGGTATCCATGCAGAAGTAGATAATCAGCAGCAGTCCGCCTACAAATACCCACTCTGGCAGCAAGTGTAAGAACCATGTGAAACTAGCCCCACGCAGGAAGAGCATAAACAATGGAGGGTCTCCGAGCGGGGTCAGCAGACCACCGCAGTTTGCCACAAGAGCAATAAAGAACAGAATGGTATGTACGGTATGTTTACGCTGTTGGTTCGTCGCAATCAACGGACGAATCATCAACATCGCAGCACCCGTCGTACCCATCACACTTGCCAGTAGCCAGCCCAAAGCCAGAAGACCGGTATTTACAATCGGCTTTGCTTTGATATCACCGCTGATATGAATACCACCCGTGATAACAAAGAGTGCCAACAACAGAATAATAAAGGGAACATAGTCAAACACTACCTGATGTTCCAAGTCGTGCGCCATGCCGCCCATTACGAGGCAGACAGCGGTCGGAATACCCAACACGAGTGAAACAATCAGTTTGTTGACATTCTTTTCCCAGAACTTCTCTGCTACTATCGGACCGATAGCAATCGCAAGCAGCATAATACCGAACGGTATCATACTCCACGCGCTATGCACAAATTGTTCCATAAAAAGAAATTTTGTCAGTTAATTTTATTAGTTTATTTGGTTGTCGTTTGTCTATTTTACTCTCTATAAATTATAGACTATCTAGTTCATCTAGATAGTAGATCCCCCCTGGACAGGTTACAAATCTCGCCGTTAGATAGCAAATACTGTGCCAAATCAGTCGAGTTTCAGCACAGCGAGGAAGGCCTTTTGCGGTACTTCCACATTGCCTATCTGCTTCATGCGCTTCTTGCCTTTTTTCTGCTTCTCGAGCAGTTTGCGCTTACGGCTCACATCGCCGCCGTAGCACTTCGCCAGCACATCTTTGCGCACCTGCTTCACCGTCTCGCGGGCAATAATTTTCGCCCCTATCGCTGCCTGAATAGCAATATCGAATTGTTGGCGTGGCAGCAGTTCTTTCAACTTCTCGCACATCTTTCTGCCGAAATCTACCGCATTGTCTCGGTGCGTCAGCGTCGAGAGCGCATCCACTTGTTCCCCATTGAGCAAAATGTCGAGTTTCACAAGGTTCGACGGGCGGAAACCGTTCTGATGCCAGTCGAATGACGCATAGCCCTTGGATATACTTTTCAGTTTGTCGTAGAAGTCAATCACTATCTCTCCCAGCGGCATATCGAATAGCAACTCCATACGGTCGCCAGAGATATATTCTTGCTTGACCAACTCGCCCCGCTTCGAGAGGCACAGCGTCATAATGGGGCCTATAAAGTTGCTCGTCGTGATAACGCTCGCACGAATATACGGCTCTTCTATGCGGTCTATCTCCGTCAGGTCGGGCATTCCGGCGGGGTTATGCACCTCCACCATCGTGCCGTCCTTGCGATACACATTATAACTCACATTCGGCACGGTAGTTATCACATCCATATTGAACTCTCTGTCCAGACGCTCCTGTACGATCTCCATGTGGAGTAGCCCGAGGAATCCGCAACGAAAGCCGAAGCCCAATGCTATGGACGACTCGGGCTGAAAGGTCAGGCTTGCATCGTTCAGTTGCAGTTTCTCCAGACTTGCCCGCAGATCCTCATAGTCCTCCGCCTCAATGGGATAGACCCCCGCAAAGACCATGGACTTTACCTCCTCAAATCCGTCTATCGCCCGCTCGCAGGGGCGTGCCACATGGGTAATCGTGTCGCCTACACGCACCTCGCTCGAGGTCTTGATTCCCGAAATGATATACCCCACATTGCCCGCCGAGATGGTCTCTCGCGGCTGCATATCGAGTTTCAGCACGCCTATCTCGTCGGCGTCGTATTCCTTGCCTGTGTTCACAAAACGCACGCGGTCGCCCGAGTGGAGCGTGCCGTTCAGCACCTTGTAGTACGCAATAATGCCCCGAAAACTATTGAATATCGAGTCAAACACGAGACACTGCAGGGGCGCATTGGGGTCGCCCTTGGGGGCAGGGATACGCTCAATAATGGCGTCGAGTATCTCCGGCACGCCGTCGCCCGTCTTTGCCGAGCAGCGCAGTATCTCCTCCCGCTTGCAACCAATCAGGTCGATTATCTCGTCCTCCACCTTGTCGGGCATGGCAGAATCCATATCGCACTTGTTCATCACGGGAATAATTTCCAAGTCATGCTCCAGTGCCATGTATAGGTTGCTAATCGTCTGTGCTTGAACACCTTGCGATGCATCTACTACCAGCAGCGCACCCTCGCAGGCGGCTATGGAGCGGCTCACCTCGTACGAGAAATCGACATGCCCCGGGGTGTCAATCAAGTTCAGCGTATAGCCTTTGTGCTGCATCTGTATGGCGTGGCTCTTAATGGTGATGCCCCGCTCTTTCTCGAGTTCCATATCGTCCAGCACCTGGTTCTCCATGTCTTTCTTGTCCACCGTTCCCGTGAGTTCCAACATGCGGTCTGCCAAGGTACTTTTACCGTGGTCGATATGAGCAATGATGCAGAAGTTGCGTATCTTATCCATAGATTTCTATCGTATTATGTGTGGTGTTATAGCGGTAGGGTTATACGGTTACGGCGTTTGGAGCAGACCCTTTTCGAACATTCTTACGCCCCTTTTCGAGTGCCCATTAACCGCGCTGCAAAGGTAGTGTTTTTTTTCGACATAGCCAAATACCATGCCTGTTACAACAAATTTTCGAATGGACGATATTCAATTGTACTGTCCAATAACAAATGCAATTTTTTCAGTACTCCAAAATCAATCTCCTTGTGAAGGATACCAGAACAGGGGGGGGGGAGAGAGAGAGAGAGGGCTTCCAAGGAAAAATGCAACACAAAAAGTGGAAGGGAAAGCGAATGTTCCTCCGCTCAAAGTATGCGAACAGAAAATGGAACCTATTTTGTGGGAATATGGGTGCTTCAAGAGTGCTATAAAACCCTTATAAAAGTCATGAGTG
>CAVFHY010000079.1:0-10468 GCA_963622445.1 Bacteroidaceae bacterium | reverse complement strand
GCGTTATCCTTGTGACGACCAAGAATGGTCATGAGGGCAAGACACAGATCAACTACAATAACAACTTCCGCTGGGGTACGCCTATCATTAAGATGCACCAGATGGATTCCTATACCTTCGCCCAATACTATAACGAGGCTGCCCGTAACACGGCGAACGACATGAATGCCATTGTCTTTACCGATGAGACGATTCAGCGCATTTGGGACTATCAGCAGGGAAAGATAACCACCGTTCTCCCCCTGCCCGAGAGTGGTACGCAATGGCAGAATGCCTTTACGACCGCCAACGCCAACAATGACTGGTACGACATATTCTTCAAGAATTTCAATTTCTCGCAGGAACACAACCTATCTGCCAGTGGCGGCAACGAGAAAATTAACTATTATGTGTCGCTCAACTACATGAATCAGGATGGTCTGCTTAATCTCGGCAAGGAGAAACTGCAGCGCTTCAGCGGCACGGGTAAGGTGAACGCCACCCTCACCAAATGGCTCAAGATAGGCTATAATGCCCGCTTTATTCGTGAGGACTATACCAAACCTTCCGCTATGAACGATGGACTCTACGAGAACCTCGCTCGCCAGAACTGGCCGAATCTCCCTCTCTATGACAACAACGGCAACCTCTACTCTGCCACATGGCCGGGGCGGGATTTCCTGCAGGGTGGGCAGTACGACAAAATATCAGACAACATATACCAGCAGTTGTCGCTTACTTTTGAGCCTATCAAGAATTGGAAGATAATCGGTGACTTCAACTACCGTCTGCGCTCACAGGACACCAAGTCCTACTCGTTGGCTACCTACAACTGCGATATCTATGGGCAGCCTGTTGACAAGGATATTGCCACTACTTCCGTTTCCGAACAGCGCTACCGCGAAGACTACATACTGGCTAACCTGCGAACCACCTACAATTTCTCGGTAGATGACGCCCACAACTTTGGCTTCATGCTCGGTGCACAAGCGGAGAACCTCTGGCAGAAGCAGTACGGTGTAACCGCCTACGGGCTTATCTCGCCAGACCACCCTGAGGTGGACTTGACCACGGGGCTGGTCTGGAACTCCGGTACGCAGCAGTGGGAGAAGAAAGAGCTATCGCCCTACGGTAGCCGTGCCTCGTGGAGTACGGCAGGCTTCTTCGGACGCTTCAACTACGATTACCTCGGGCGCTATCTGCTCGAAGCCAACCTGCGTTACGACGGCACCTCTCGCTATCGGGGACATCTGCGTTGGAATCTCTACCCCTCTGTGTCCTTGGGTTGGAACATCGCCAAAGAGGCATTCTGGGAACCCTATGAGCATACGGCAAGCACCCTTAAGATTCGCGGTTCCTACGGCGAACTCGGCAACCAAAACACCACAGGGTGGTATCCAACATACCTCACTTTTTCACCCTCCGTCAACAGCGGTGCATGGTTGCAGAATGGGCAGAAAACCACCACTATCAGCGTGCCGACCGCCATCACCACCGAACTGACATGGGAGAAAGTACGCAACTGGAATGTGGGATTCGACTACGCCCTCTTTGACAACCGCCTGACGGGGTCGTTCGACTACTATACCCGCTACACCATCGACATGATGGGAACTTCTGTCGAATTGCCGTCTATCTTGGGCTATACCCCGCCTAAGACTAACAATACAGACCTCAAGACCTACGGCTGGGAGTTCGAGATAGCTTGGCAAGACCGCCTCTCGAACGGCTTAACCTACGGGGCCAAGTTCCTCCTCTCGGACGCACAGACCAAGGTTACCCGCTATCCGAGCAATACCACCGGCTCTATCGACCAGTATATTGCAGGCGAGAAAATAGGTAATATATGGGGGTACGAGACGGTGGGTATCGCCAAGTCGCAAGAGGAGATGAATGCCTATCTCGACCAACTCGATGAGAACTTCTTCAACTACTACGGCTATTTCCCTTCGGAGCCGCGTATGGGGCAGTCCGCTCTTGGCTCGGGGTGGGGTGCTGGCGACATCATGTACGCCGACCTCGACGGCGACGGGCGTATCTCGGCGGGCGAGCGCACGATGAACAACCACGGCGACCTCAAGGTGCTAGGTAACAACACGCCACGCTTCCAGTTTGGTCTCGACCTCAATGCCGCATGGTACGGCGTGGATATCCGCCTATTCTTCCAGGGCGTGATGAAGCGCGACTACTGGCAGGGGTCGTCCTATTTTTGGGGAGCAAACACCGATATGATGTGGTCGGCGGCACTCATACAGCACCTCGATTTCTACCGCGACGAGAACTCGCTGCTCGTGCAGCAGGGTATTATGTCCGCCAACACGGACGCCTACTACCCTCGTCCCTCGTTCGATACGGGGGCGAAGTACGGGCGTAACCACCAGCCGCAGTCGCGTTATCTGCAGAACGCCTCTTATATCCGCTTGAAAAACATGCAGGTGGGGTATACTTTCCCTGAGAAATGGATGAGCAAGGCACATATTCAGAAACTGCGTATCTACTTCTCCGCCGAGAATGTCTGGACGGGTACGAAACTCGTCAAAATGTTCGACCCCGAGACACTCGACGGCGGTAACTACAACACGGAGAAAGACTGGCGTACGCTCAACAACGGCAATGCCTATCCCCTCTCAATGCAACTCTCCTGCGGCTTCAGCATTACTTTCTAATCACGACTCTCTAAATGCATGATATTATGATTAATAGGATTCATACCACGGCATGCGGCACGCTTCTTGTCGCCGCAGTACTTCTCGCTGGGTGCAACGACTGGCTCACCAAGGAGCCGCTCTCGTCCATTACTCCCGAACAGTATTTTACTACCGAGGCGGCGGTTCTATCGTTTGTTGACGGGCGTTACACCGATTTCCTGCCTGGGCACGGCGGCTGGTCGAGCACTACGGGGTGGGATTACGGGCGTTTTGCCGCTGATGCCACTTCGGACAACCAAATCAACTCCGACGGCCCTGGTTCCAAATTCCTTGGGCTTTGGCTTGTACCGCAGACGGGCAGCGGTTACGACTTTACGAATATCTACAAGTGCAACTGGTTTTTCGAGCAGGTGCTGCCCCGTTATGAGGCGGGCGAGATAAGCGGTGTGCAGGAGAATATAGCCCACTATATCGGTGAGATGTATTTCCTACGTGCTTATGGCTATTTCGATAAGTTGCAGGCGTTCGGCGATTACCCGATTGTAACGACTTCGCTGCAAGACACCAAAGAGGTGCTTGTTGCAGCGAGCAGGCGTATGCCTTGCGACTCAGTGGCACGCTTCATTCTAGCCGACCTCGACCGGGCAGTCGCACTGATGTCCGCTACGATGCCGAACAGCCGTATCTCGCGGCAGGCGGCGTTGTTGCTTAAGTCCCGTGTGGCGCTCTATGAGGGGTCGTGGCTGAAGAACTTCGCGGGTACGCCTTTCGTGCCGGGGTCTTCGGAGTGGGTAGGATTGCAGAAGGACTACAACCGTGGCTATACCTTCCCACACGGTGACATTACAGCCGAGGCGAACTGGTTCTTCCGCGAGGCGATGGCGGCAGCCGAGCAGGTGGCAGACGCGACTACTCTGACCGATAACACAGGTACCGTCCAGCAGCAGACGACCGATACACCGAACCCCTACATGGATATGTTTGCCTCCGAAGACCTATACGACAATAGCGAGGTGATTCTTTGGTGCCCCTATGCCGCCAATCTTGTGGCGCACAGCGTGGTCTATTTTGCTCATCGCGGCAACTGCAATACGGGTCTGACGCGCGGCTTGGTGGATTCTTACTTAATGCAGGACGGCCTGCCTGTTTACGCCAGTCCGCTCTACCAGGGCGACGAGTCGTTCGACGCTGTGCGTGCTGACCGCGACACCCGCCTCTCCTGTTTTCTCAAAGTACCTGGTCAGCGCAACTATGTCTATCCCACCACCGAGGCAAACAGTGCCATCGAGATAGAGCCGTTGCCGCAGTTCACGGGCGTGGTCGTTACATACGCCACGGGCTATTCGTTGCGCAAGGGCAACTCTACAGAGCAGAAACAGTGCAAGCAGGCGGGATCTACTACTGGCTGTATCACATTCCGCAGTGCCGAGGCGTTGCTCAACTATATCGAAGCCTGCTACGAAGCGACGGGGACAATCGACACCAAGGCGGCGGAGTACTGGAAACGCCTGCGCCGGCGTGCGTTGGTGGACGAGGACTATACCAAGACTATCGCAGCCACCGACATGGCTCGCGAGGCGAAGAATGATTTTGGTGCCTATACGGCAGGGCAGTTGGTGGACGCCACGCGCTATAATATCCGCCGTGAGCGCCGTTCGGAGTTCCTTGCAGAGGGCATGCGCTGGCAGGATTTAATCCGTTGGCGTGCGCTTGACCAACTGCTTACAATGCCTTATCAGCCCGAGGGAATCCATATATGGAGTGAGGGAATGAAGCAGACTTACACCGATGCGGGCATTACGCTTCGTGCGGACGGCACGGTCAATGCCAATGTGTCCCCGTTGAGTGACGGCGAGTGGTATAAGCCTTATCGCCGCAACGCCAAGCAGGAAGGATATAATGGTCTGACATGGCACATGGCGTACTACTTGTCGCCTATCCATGTCAAGGAGTTTCTGCTCACCTCGGAAGACGGTCAGACCAAGGAGACCTCGCCGCTCTACCAGAACCCCTATTGGACAACCGAGGCAGATTCTCCCGCCGAGAAGTAACTCCTCTTCCGCCAAAAAGTATAATTCTTAACCACCACTTTCTTGTATCTTCCCTGTATTTTCTCTGTATACTCCTAGCAAAAAGCGTATCTTCTTCTATTCCCAGGCGTACCCTCATGGGCACGCCTGGGACTTTTGACCGATCTCCCATCCTATTTTCCTCTTCTTGACTTTCTCTCAATGTTTCCCCAAAAGCGCACAAAAAAGGCACAACGCATTCCGCATTGTGCCTGTCTTTTTTTGTGGGAAGCCGTCTTAACCGCTCCTTGCTTGACCTCTTTACTTGCTTCTCTTGTCCTTTCCGTCCTCTTCGCTCGCAATCATTGAGCCGCCCTGCTCATTCCCCCTATAATTACATTGGGTATCGTGAATCGTTTGTAGCGACACGCCACCGACATACCACTGCCATCACAATTGTTTTAGAACCAGTATCCGATGTAGTAGTTCACGCCCCAGTTGGTGTCTTGTCGGTAGCCGTAGCCGGGCAGGTAGTAAGGCAGGATATGGTTATCTTTCGCCGTACGGGTGAAGAGCACTTTGAACCGCACATACCATCCCATTTGAAGCCCTTCCCATACTTGCACTTGACAGCCAGCAACCACTTCGCCCCAGCAGTCTGTCCCTATCTGCTTCAGGTAGTCGGCTTTCTGTTCGCCCCAATAGGTGCTGTTGAGCGTCACGCCTGTGAGATCGTATTGTTGCACGGCAGTACCGATACGCACGCCGACAAGCAGTGCATTGGGGCTCTCTGGGTGCTTCTTTAACCCGTTGAAATCCAATCCCATACGGGCGAAACCGCCTTGTCCCGTGTAGTCTGCACCGTCTGTTGCGCCTTCGCCACGGGCATAACCGAGTTCGAGGGTAGGGAAGAACCGCTGTTTGATGCGCCAATTCATGGCCATTTCGTAACTCTGTATCTTGGTTTTCGATAACCCCAGTTCGAGCAGCGTATTGCCTATATCGACCTTGAGGCTCATGCCCTGATAGAGAGCACTGTCGCCATAGATTCGTGTGCCGTCTTTTTTGCGCTCTATGGCATTGTCCGCCAAGACCATAGCGGAGTAGGCGCACAGCAGCACGCCCACCAACAGGATTCTATGCAGGTTACGAGATAGCACGCTATCGGAGTCGGAGGTGAATGTTTGTTTGTTGCACGGTCTCGACGGTGCTGTTTACGATGTAGAGCGAGTCGACGAAAGTGCCTGCCACCCAAGTGGTGTCGATAGTGTGATAGACGGCACACCCGCAGGCAGAAGAGATAAAATGGCGTGTGTTGTCGTGGCAAATATAGAGCGTGTCGTACGCCCCGTGCCAGAGGATGACAAAGGCGGATACTGTTGTGTCGATGCGCAGCGGCAGTGCAAGTGTCTCGACGGCGTATGAGTTGTCGTAGCGCAGCGAGTCGTTGCCGATGCCCCATACGCTGACACTGTCCCATGCCACTTGTGTGGTGATGTTGCCGGCAGTGTCAGTCAGTACCCATTCGGTAGTAATGCTCGCCATGACTTGTATATCTTGCCGGCATACCGTGTCGGGACGACAACCGACCATACCCGTGAGCAGGATAGCCCCGAGCAACAGAACAGCCGCCCTGTGCAACAACCTCCATGCCACACACCGTCGCAACATCCAACCGATGGATGCCAGGTGCGTAGGGACGAAGTGCAACAACGAGGATATGCGGTGTATAGTGTCCATAAGAGTGCGCAAAGGTACGCTTTTTTTCTAACCTATGCAACCTTTGCTTTGTTTTTGCTATGAAAAGAGGTGGAACTACGCCTATCTCCGCCCAAGTCTTGCGCAAGTCCAACTTTCACCGTATCTTTGCACTCCGTTTTGGTCAATGGAGATTGACCATGAGTGAGGGGGGCGAGAGGAAGTCTCCACACAAAAAACAAAAAAAAGAGAGCCGAACGACTCTCTTGTGAACCAGCTGGGGCTCGAACCCAGGACCCCATCCTTAAAAGGGATGTGCTCTACCTGCTGAGCTACTGATTCGGTGCCTTTCTCAAAAGCGGGTGCAAAGGTACGGCTATTTTTTGAATTGTGCAAATAGAAACTCATTTTTTTACATTATATTTTTTGTCAATATGCTTATTTCTCGTTCTTATATGCGCCGTCGAACAACTCAGACCGTTGTCGGACAATTGGTTATCGGCAGTAATTATCCCGTGCGGGTGCAGACGATGGCTAACACCAACACCAACGATGTTGAGGGGAGTGTGGAGCAGGCCGTACGCTGTGTCGAGGCAGGGGCGGAACTCGTCCGCTTCACTACGCAGGGCGTGCGTGAGGTAGAGTCTTTGTCGGCTATTCGTCGTGCTTTGTCGGCTTGTTCTGCTACGGCTGCTGTGCCGCTTGTCGCTGATGTCCATTTCCAAGCCGATGTGGCAGACGCTGCAGCACAGGTGGTAGAGAAAGTGCGTATCAATCCGGGCAACTATATTGACCCCGCCCGTAAGTTCCGCCATATCAACTACACTGATGCCGAGTATCAGGCGGAATTAACCCGCCTGCGGGAGCGTTTTGTGCGCCTGCTCGCTATCTGCAAGCAGCACCATACTGCAATCCGCCTTGGGGTCAACCACGGCAGTTTGAGCGATCGTATCATGTCCCGCTATGGCGATACGCCGGCGGGTATGGTCGAGAGTGTCATGGAGTTCCTGCGTGTGGCGGTGGTCGAGGATTTTGCGAATATCGTCATCTCGGTGAAGGCGAGCAACACCCGCGTCATGGTCGAGACGGTGCGCTTGTTGGTCGAGACGATGGATAGGGAGCAGATGGCATTCCCGCTCCACCTCGGTGTGACGGAGGCGGGCGAGGGCGAAGACGGGCGTATCAAGTCCGCTGTTGGTATAGGTGCACTCTTGGCGGACGGCTTGGGCGATACGGTGCGTGTCAGCCTGAGCGAAGCCCCCGAGCGGGAGATACCCGTGGCGCAAAAATTGGTGGAGTATTTCGCCTCGCCGGGTAGCATTCGCTATGCCGCTGAGACGCTTACGGAACAGACCGACAAAACCATTCGTTATGCCAACCTCGATACCGATTTCGGGCTGTTCTCCCTCCATGCCGCCGCGGAGTGCGGGCGACTACTGTGGGATAGACAGTGTACGGAGTTGGTATTGGAGAACCCGCATTTTTCCGCCGAGCAGTTGGAACGCTTGAGCAAGGACATCCTGCAGGCGGCACGGGTGCGTATGTACAAGACGGAGTTCATTTCCTGTCCGGGTTGTGGGCGTACGCTCTTTGACCTCGAGGGTACTATCGCAGAGATACGCAAGGCGTTGGCGACTGCTGTGGATAACAAGACGGGGGAGCCTTTTACGGGGCTGAAAATAGGGATAATGGGATGTATTGTGAATGGTCCCGGTGAGATGGCAGATGCCGACTACGGCTATGTTGGTGCAGGTCGCGGCAAGGTAAGCCTCTACCGCGGCAAGGAGTGTGTCCTCAAAAATATCCCGCAAGAGGACGCCATCGCCGAACTTCTTCACTTAATTAGGAACGAGGCATAAGGAATTATCAGGGTTTCTGTTTGTCCCTTCCATAGGCTATTCCTCCACCTGTAAAATTGCCCCATAGAGATATACTCCTCTGTTCTCAGCCCGCAATTTGACCGATAGACCCGTTTCCTTAGGGAAAAGGGGAGATATCAGCGGTCTGTGCGGAACGGGGCTACATGCAAGCCATCGGCGGTTTGCAGTGTGCAAGTCGGGTTGTCTGCCCAACCATAGCGCACGGCCACCGGATACTCTACCTCATCGCTCCATACCTCTATCTGCCCGTTGATACACCGCGCTTGCGCCACACGCCATTTCCCATCGGAGCCTTTGATGGTAAAGCCCGACACAGTGTCTTGATTCAACAACGGTGCTGCCCCATCGGGATACTGCAAATCGATCAACACACGACTGCCTGCAATACGATACCCCGCATACTCCGGTGCGGCACAAGCCACAGGCTGCCGGTAGGTGTGGTGCAGAGCCAACAGAGCGAGGCGGCGTGCTACCTCTTGTTTGTTCTTGGGGTGAATGTCGTAGGCTTCGCCAAGGTCTATATTCACCATTCTGTAGGTGTTGGGTAGTGCCAAAGCAGCGTCTTGGGCCTCGCGCAGTGCCGCCCACTCCGAAGAGGGTTGAACGGCTTGCGGCGTCAGGTAGTTGGCTAACTGTACAAAATAGAACGGCATATCCGGTTGGTGGAACTGCTTGCGCCAATCGGCTATGAGGGTAGGGAAGAGTGCCTTGTACTGCTCGGCTCGCCCCACATTGTTGCAGCCCTGATACCAGATTATGCCCGCAATGGGGAAGTCGGTCAAGGGGGCTATCATGCCGCAATACAGGCAACTCGGATACGGCGGTTCGAAGGGGGATTGGGGTTCTTTAGGCATCTGCGCCAGTGTGCAACCGACGCTGTATTTCCACATACCGGCAAGGTTTACGCTATCCGTGCCACATACTATGGAGAGTTCGTTCGGCTTACCCCAGATACCGCCGTTGCCGCCCCTATCAAAGACGCGAATGGCAAGGATATTGTCGCCGGCATGAAACCAATCGGCAGGCACATGGTAGCAACGATGTTGGTCCCAACCGGACCCTTGCGTGAACAGACGACCGTTGATGTAGGTCTTATCCTCATCGTCTATGGCTGCCAAATGCAGGGTAACGGGCTTATCAACCCACGCGTCCGGAAGGGAGATGTGCCGGCGATACCACACTACACCATCAAAGTTCGGCAACTCGGCACGGTCGAAGTTGTCGGGTAGATACATCTCTTTCCACGACCGGTCGTCTATATCCGTTTGTTCCCAACCTTGCGCCCCGAAGTCTGCCATTCGTACGGAGTCCAACCATTGCTGATAAAGCACATCGTAACGCTGACGCAGAGCCGTAGAGTCGTAGTGAAGACTCTCGGCTATTGCCGTTTCTTCCTCAAAGCCCATTACTTGACGAATAGCCTCGTGGGACACCCATGTCTCTGCAGGGGTTCCGCCCCAACTGCTGTTGATAATGCCTATCGGGATATGGAGATGGCGATATAGTTCGAGAGCAAAACGGTAGCCCAATGCCGAAAACTCGGGGACGGAGGCAGGAGAACAAGGCTGCCAACCTCCTAATGTGGAACGGACATGCGTCGTGGGGTTGACTGCTGTGGCGCGTTGCACCTGATAGAGGCGAATCAGCGGATAGTCTGCCGCAGCAATCTCCTCTTGGTAGTTCTGTATCTTGCCCCAGCCTGCCACCGGCATTTCCATATTACTCTGTCCGCTGCCCAACCATACCTCACCGACATACACATCCTCCAATAAGGTTAGTTGCCCGTCCGAGAAGCGCAGGGTATAGGGGCCGCCGGCTTGAGGGGTGGTAAAGTGTATGGTGAAATGTCCTTTTGCATCCGCCTTGGCGGTGTAGGTGGTGTCGCACCACGAGGGAGAAAAGGTAACGGTTTTATGCTTGCATGCCTCACCCTGCAATGTGATGGCGGTGCGCTGCTGCAGCACCATATGAGAGGTGTAGAGCCCTGGCAATTGTACACGCGCATAAACGGAGGCAACTCCGGAAATGAGCACTACGAACAAAACAAAGCGTTTCATAATGAACGAAAGATAAATTAAATGACTATTGATCAGTAAAGATATTGCGCTGCAAAGTTATGTTTTTTATCGGATATATGCAAATGGTTCGCGGGCGCGAAGCAGAAATACATGTACTGTCCAATAACAAATGCAATTTTCTTGCAAAGTTAGCAAAGATGTTTGGAGAAGCACCCAAGCGGTGTGAGGATGTTCAA
>CAVFHY010000078.1:0-10647 GCA_963622445.1 Bacteroidaceae bacterium | reverse complement strand
CCCCGCTTGGCGAAAGATAGCACAGTACTACTCTTTGGTCACTTAAGATACGAATCTCCGAGACCATATTCCACCCAAAGAAGGATTAAGACCAGCGGGGCAAATTATTTGCGCTTCAATGTGATGCGCACTCCGAGACCATATTCCACCTCCAATAAGGATATACGCCATTAGGCGGACCGAAACGCTATCGTTTCGGTTCGCCTCGAACACATCACTACTATGAAAACGCCCTACGAAATTGCCATTTTGCGCAAGAATGGCAATATAGACGAAGCCTATGCGGCTGCCCGAGAGGCCTATTCTGCCACACCCGACAATGCCGAGATTCTGCGTTTGCTCGGTTTCCTGCTCTCCGACCAAGCCAAACAGGCGGCCTCCCTTTCCGACACGCAGTTCTTCGACAAACTAAACGAATTTGTCGCCCTACACATTCCGGCGACTGAGGGGAAAGTCTATGAGAGCCTTCTCTGGAACATCCGCCTCTATCTCAATCTGCCCCGAAGTCCCGAGCAGCAAGCCACAGCCTTACATCAGCTGTTTCCCCTGCTGCAACAAATGCCCGTACGCCAACCGAGCATAGCATGGTCTGTCCTTGTTCATATCGTTTTGAAGGCCAAAGGTTGGACAGAAACGGGCGAGTTCGCCTACTGGTGCGGTTTCGATTCGTTGCGGCAGGAAGACTTTCAGCCCTATCAACTTGATAACGGTAAACGCATTATGTCGCTCGCCGAACAACTGGATTGCAAGATCGGCAAATACCTTGTGGCGTGTGGTGACAACACGAAAATAGAATCCTTTATTCCAACCCAACTCTCCCTTTGCGAGCAACACCGGGACTACACCTACCCGCCCTATTTCCTTGCCGAGATGTATATCGCTATCGGACAATCTGCCCAAGCCATAGCGATACTACGCCCCTTTGCCCGAAAGAAAGCCAACGAATTTTGGGTATGGGAATTACTATCCGAAGCCGCCACAAAAGAGGAGGAGAAAATAGCCTACCTATGCCGTGCCTTATGCTGCCGAACCAAAGAGGAGATGGCGGTACGGATGTACGAGAAAGCCGCCATCGTGTTCGCCCAAGCGGGGCAATACGACACGGCTCGTTACCTTATGGAAAACATTTGCCGAATTCGGCAAACCCATCAGTGGTCTATCCCTGCTGCCCTACAGTCCTTGCAACAACAGCCGTGGTATCCCAACGCCACGCCCCGATGGGACAAGAACAAAATAGACAGCCAAAGTCAACACGCAGAGTACCTGCTCTTTGGGCATGCTCTCTGCCCTAAAGAAGCCAAACGGACAGAGTCCCCTCGCCATATAGACAAAGCGACAGGAGAAACCAAGCCCTTCTGGGGCGCGCTGCAGAAGAACGCAAAAGGATTTGGCTTTGTAGCAGATGTTTTCATTCCGGAGCGGTTACTGACCAACCGAAGCACGGGCGACCTACTTACCGGCACAGCCGTCCGCCAATTCGACAAGAAGAAAGCCCAGTGGGGTTGGGCAGCCATAGAAATCATAGTAGCAGGGAATTAGCCCCTTTATTTTATATCGGAATAGGAAATCAGTCCATAGCGAAGAAGAATGGAAAGATGATTGACTATCTCCTTTGGCGATTTATGCTCCAACTCCGCCAACTCCGACACTGTCATACAACCGTCCATAATGAGTTGGTAAGTATGCAACACATCCGGATGCGAAGCGTTTAGAGAAGTGATTTGAGTGGGAGTTTGGATGTTTTCTCTGTTTGAAGCGGATGTACCGGCAGGGACCGAAGTAATTTTGGTGTCGAAAGATACTGTTGTGGAAGTTCGTGTGCTTTTTCTATTGGTTGTTTTTGTTTTTTCGGGGGTAGATGTCAATGGGGATTTCAGATATTCGGATACCACGGTTAAGACTTGGGAGCCAAAGAGAGCGTACTTCTTCTGCCCCATGCCGGGGATTGCCAGCAGTTCTTTCTTCGTTCGTGGGAGAGCATTGCTGATTGCTATCAAGAGCTTGGTATGCGCTACAAAAAACAATGCCTCTTCCCTACCCTGTTTGGCCGCAATGGTACGGCGAAGAGCCAAAAGGCGCTTCAACAGTATGGGATGGTGCGAATCTTGCGAGTTGCCGGCTTGCTGTTCACCCTTGGCTGAGATATGTACAGCGGGAGCCTCAAACGACTGACGGGCAGCGAAATAGGTTTCTAAAGAGGGTAAAATGGAGACACGCTGCATAACAAAAATTTGGCGTATCATATCCACCGATAGTTCCTCTATCTGCTCCTCGTACGCCTTGGCGTCGTTCTTGTCATCCGCATAAACAGGCGAGGCAGCAAGCGTAGTGCCAAGTTGCTCCATCTTCGGCACATAGTAAGCAGAGGCGGCTTGTAGTCGCTGCGTAAGATAGTCCATATCGACCACAGCATGCGAGAAAATCTGCTGCAACTGACGCTGAAAAGAGGCAGCCGTCTGCTGCCAAGAGGAAAGCATAGCAGCTATGGGACACAAAAAAGCGGTGGCTGTCTGCTGATTGAACGAGGTAGAGCCACTGACCAGTCGTTGCAACGATTCGACACGAACCATCGCATCACGAAAATCAAACAAACCTCCGAGTATCTGCAAGAAATAACTGCGTTCGGAAGATGGCAAAGCATGCTCTATGGCAGCGATATCGGGCTGCGATGCCGTAAAAGCCAACACTTCACGCGCATTGGTTAGTGCGGATTCGGGTATCCGCGAGAGCAAGATTATCCCATCCAACGAGCGACAACGAGAGAGCGCCACATAGACTTGCCCTGCCGCAAAAGCATCGGCGGCATCGATCACCACACTGTCGAAAGTCAAGCCCTGCGCCTTGTGAATCGTTACCGCCCACGCCAACCGGAGAGGGAAATGGGTGAAAGTGCCCACCACCTCTGGCTCGATAGTATCCGACCCCGCCGCAGAAGTATAGCGGATGTTCTCCCATGTCTCCGAATGGACTTCGATGCGCTGCGTCGTCCCATCGGACTCGTCGCACTCGACCACCACATGCTCACCGTCCAACTCGGTTACTACACCCAATTTGCCATTATAGTACGCCTTGTCTGCCGATGAATCGTTGTGGACGAACATCACCCGTGCTCCTTTCTTGAGCACCAGCGTGTCGTCCATCGGGTACTGCGCCTCGGAGAAAGTGCCACGGATGGTAGCACGGAAGGTATAGGTTTTGCCTTTCAACGCAGCAAGTTCTTCTGCATTGATAGCGTCCACCTTACGGTTGTGCGTAGAGAGAACAATATGGAACGGTGCACCCTTCTCGGACTGATAGTTTGGCTGATAACGACTATTGAGCAGAGCCAACGATTGTGCCGAGAGGCAGTTGTTACGCACCTCGTTAAGGATGCGGATGAACTGCGCATTGCTCTGGCGGAAGACATGATCCAACTCGATATAGACAGGCGTAATTTCCTGGAATACACGGGCTTGGAAGAAAAATGGACCCGAATAGTACGGACGCAGCGCAATCCATTCTTCCTCCCGTGCCACAGGCGACAATTGGTACAAATCGCCGATAAACAGGACTTGCACGCCGCCGAACGGGAGGTCTTGACGGTGCTTAAAACGACGCAAAACCGCATCAATGGTATCGAGCAAATCCGCACGCACCATACTCACCTCGTCGATGACAAGCAATTCCAGATTCGCCAACAAACGCTGCTTTGGGCGGCGCATCTGCATCTCGGCGAAGAGACGGCGACGCGCCTCGGGAGTCGGGAGAAAAAGTTGCGGAGGGAGTTGGAACAGCGAATGGATCGTTACCCCCTCGGCATTGATAGCCGCCACACCCGTCGGGGCGCACACAATAAGTTGCTTTTGGCACTCACGGCAGAGACGACGAAGAAGCGTCGTCTTACCCGTACCCGCCTTGCCGGTAAGGAAAATGCTGCAGTTGGTATGCAGCACATAGTCGTATGCTAAATCATAGGGCGACATGGGATAATTAAGAAGTAAAGTCGGATTTTTGTATAACAAATTGATTATCTGCTTATTATACAAAGACAAAAAAGACAACCGATAAACAATGGAGAGACTGATAGGGAAATTGGTTGTTGCGCTTTGAGAATTTGAATAGGGCGCAAAGGTACAACAAAAATCCCAAACAGGCAAGTGGCTATGAATAGTTGGCGTCTGTATCTGTGTCTGTATCTATGCTCTTATATGTATCTGCATCCATATAGATGGTATCTGAAATGCTCTTAGGACGGAGGTTGTCTATATCGGGGACATCTGTATCGACCGCATCCACATCGAGGTCGTCGGAGTCAAAGTCTTCGTCAGGGAGACCATCGGCAATGGCAGCGGCTGTCTGCTCCCGCTTGAGTGCCTGCTTACGCTGCTCCGCTTCATCATCAGGTAGTTTCGCCTGCGGGGCGGTAGAGAAACCATAGCGAGCCATCTTCATATACACATCGCAAGCGTCCCTCGGCTTCAACTGCTGGAAGTTCGCCCAGAAGACATCGTAGTTCTCTATCAGTTTGCGTCGTGTAATACGGCAAAACTCCTCCTGAGAATAAGACTCGGTCCGACCCGTCTTACGCTCCTGTGGCTGTTTGGGAGCGACTTGGGACAGATAGGCGGAAGGGCAATGCTCTACTATCGTATCTCTACAATAGTAGGCATCCTCCTTCGTCGGGAAAGAGTTAGCAACATCCTCCATCCCTATTCCATCGGGCAGACCCGCCAAGACTGTAGGTAGGACAGTGTCCGACGGCTTAGCCTTATCCCGACGGACCACCTTGCCAGCGGTAGTAATCACCCAGTCGTTCATACCATTCTACTTTGTGGCTTTGAGCCGTCCAAACATACGGTCCATACGGATACGCTCCATATAGCGCAACCATCCCTGACGCTTCTGCAATCGCTCGGCTGCCGTAAGCCCATCGGTATTGTTGAGCGAAGACGGGGTGTAGTAGAGGCAGGACTTCATGATGTCGAGGTGCGACACATTCTTGGGTAGCATACGGACCGTGTAGGTACGCAGTTGTCCTCCTACCAAACGACGCACACGACGGGGGCGTTTCATCAGGTCGATGTCGTCATTGCATACCCATATCAGTTTGCCCTGTGCGTTCTCGATAACATAGAAGCGTTTGTTGCGTGCCTTCTGCAAAGCATCGCACATAAAGATAGCGAGCGAAAGACGCACAGCATCCATCTTTACTTGGAGGAATACTCTAAAGAGCAGCCACTTCTCGATAAGTTCGGCTTTGATTTGTTTTCTATTCATACGATTTTCTTTTGTTGAGTTGGTAATTCTATATAGTGCTTTCTCCGAGTACCTTCATCTCGGAAAGTCCCTTGGCAGAGATGGGTTTGTACTGCCGTGGAGTGTTTAGTTCGTCGTAACATATCCAAACACCGATGGCACGGGTGATGTGTCGGTCATCGTGTTGTCCGTCGATAGCACCGATAGTCCGTCCGTTGGATTTTATCTCCATGAAGTCGTGCTCATCGCACGCTTCTCGGCAAGTCTCGATATACATATCCTTGGCGAGTGCTTTCTGCTGGTGTTTGCAGACCATGGGCTTGGTGGAACGGTTGGTCTGAAAGCCCCACTTCGGCTCAAAACCCATATTGATTTTGTCCATCGGCGTACGGCAATAGAGATTGTCGTAGTGCAAGGCTATCTCATCGAGGACAAACTCAGAGTTACCGCCCTCCGTCTGCTCGGTATCGAGAGTGTTGGACTCAATGACAAGCAAACCGTTCTCGTAGGCTGTGGCAATCTGTACCGCCTTCCACGCAAACTGATAATGCGGGCAGTGTCCGCACCACTCTGCGACGACAATAGGCACGCCACCGTGCGTCATATCGTATCGGTCGAAGACACATATCACCGAACGGTCGGAATGGTCGGATGTGCCACCTATATCAACCACGATGACATAGCGGTCGTTGCATTGCCGCTCGGGCGAGTGGTCGGGCATGAACCAAATCTTGAGTGCACCATCTTGCCGCTCTCGAAACTCTATATGCTCGAGAGCCTTGTCTCCGCAATCGCTGTCGGCAAAGACATCCCCGATAAACATAGGGGTTCGACAGCCCTTTCGCAAGCGTTCGACATCCTCCTGCGGGTAGAGACGGTGTCCTGTAGTCTGGAATGCCTCGATGGCAGACGAAGGTCGCTCGGATTTCCACCGCCATATATCTTTAATTTGGAGCATGGCGTTGCGATACCATGCTATGCCTTCGAGTGTAGCCCCCTGCGAGAACAACCAATGCTCATAATCGGTCATCTCATCAATAAACAGGTCGTAGTCTGCGATAGGCAAGCGGTCGTTGTCGGCTTCGTACCACGCCACGAACAGCGGACTGAAGGCTGATTTCTCCTTTGGGTCGAGCGAAGTAGCACGCAACCACTCGGAATGGAAAAAGTTGCCCACACCACGAGCCGTACTCTCGTAGAATATCATCGTATTGGGTGCATAGGAGATACCACCCATGATAGACTGCACCAAATCCTCTGGCTTGACACCCTGCGTGGCTTTGTATAGACCCACCTCGGAGAAGTGCGCCATAAGAATATCGTCTCCGACAATGTTGTTCGGCTTTTCCGCAGAGCCAATAGTGATACGGCAACCCACACCCTTGACGATAAGTGTCTTATTACCTCGCTCAAACGGTGTGAGAGCGAAGTGTTCGACCACTTTTTCCTTGCCGAGCAGCCAAGTGGGGAGTTTGGCAAGCATTTTTGAGTACATTCCTCGTATGATACGAGCCGTATTCTCGATATGCGCCACGATGACGGAGTTCACCGCACCCAAAACGAACAGTTGCTTCCACGCCATGTACAACTGTATGAGCGTAGAGAAACCAATCTGGCGTGATTTGACGATAATGATACGCACAGGCTTGCCGTATTTGTCGCAATCGTATATCATCCGCAGCAGTTTGCGCTGCCCACGGTTGAGCGTAAAGAGAATATCCTTCGGGTTGAGCGGATTTTTGTCCTTTATATAGAAAAAAGAGGCGGCACAGTACTCAAAGTCGTGGCGACAGCGAGCCTTAATCAACTCCTGCCGTACCAATTCGAGATTGACCTTTGTGTAACGCAGATGCAGACGGTGAAGATAAGTACGAATAGAGAAATTGCAGTCCCTAAGGTCGCAGAATATCTTCTCTTGGTAGCAGTCAAAAGGTACTTGATAGTCTATCCAGCCCAACTCGACGGCAGAGAACGGCAATCGCTCGCACGAGGTACAGCCCTCGCCCGTAATGGGATTGTAAGCGTGCTGTCGTTCGAGGTTACGCTCCTGATTGATATGCAGTATCTCCTCTTTGGTCATTCCATATCCCGAATTTTAAGTTGTTCGCAGGCTTGGCGCACGACCACCGCCGCTGCTCCCAAGCCAAACGCCACAATATGCAGTGCTACATTACTGTTCCCGAAATATATCTGTACGCCAACGGCAAGAGCGACCCATAAATAGTTGCGTACCTGCCGCATGGTTGGGTTGAGCAACAACAAAATGCCGAGCAAGGCGAACACCATACCCGAAGCCCCCACCGTAGGCACTTGTGCCGCCGTAGCAAGCCCTGCCGACACGGCTACAAGATAGACCACGCCGAAGAAATGCCAAGTCGAACAGTTGTATCGGCAGCAGTAGAGACGGCTGACAGGCGGATACATCATGGCAAGAGCCAAGGTATTGACAGCGAGGTGCAGCCACGAGGTATGGGCAAACGAATAGGTCAGGCAGCCCCACAAATGGCTGTCGGAAACGCCCATAGCGGTCAAAATATCCTGCGGACAAAGGGCATAGACGGCAAACAAAAAGACTAAAAAGACTATCATAGGCGTTTGGATTTGTGGCGACGGCGGTATGCCATGGCTCGGTAGTAGAAAGTGAGTGCCGCATTAGGGTTAATATAGAACGAGGGAGCAGGCTGCTCCAATACATCCTGCATGATGACATACTTGAAGTCGATACCACCGCTCTCGGCATAACGGGCACGAAAACGAGTGAAGATGTCCTGATACATACGGCGGGTATATTCGCTCTCCCCCTCAATACGCCCCGTCTGTTCCCACAAACTATACTTCTCCAACGCCTGCTTGGGCGTGATGTAGAACTGAGGCGCAGGCGACTGAGCCACTGTGCGGCACAGATACGACAAGCGGGGACGGGAGATGAACCTGGCTTTCCATAGCCTATCTACCGCCTCGATAAAGTGCAACTGCCGCAGGTGAGAGTTATAGTTTCGCTCGGTTGTCCGTACAGAGCAAGGGGGATTTGGGAATTAGAAATGGTACTTTTCGTTTCCGAACTATGCAAAAGTACAAAAAGGAAGCGGAATAGACAAATACTCTTACCCATACCGCAATAAGTTTTACATCTACCGCACTTTTTATCCACATTTACCGCAAGACTTACCGCCAAATAGCCGTACTTTTGACGCAGATTTGATTTAACATCACAAGACTATGGCAGAAGAAGAGAAAAAAGTAGAGCAGCCTGTTCCCGAAGTAACGGAACAGCAGCCGACGGTAACGAACGGCGATACCGAAGCCACCGAGCGGCAGCCACGGGATGTATTCTATGAGCGTATTCGTACCAATGCGCCTGACGGCAAATATGACGATGACGAACAGGAGTACTACCGCCAAGCCATGACGCTTTTTGACAGCGCAGAGGAAGGCAACAAGAAGTACAAAGGTATGACCGAGAAACTGATGCGTCGCTATCAGGAAGACCCCGAGGAGATAGCCATACTGATGGACTACTTGGAGGGTATGCCGCTGATAGACGCTATCGTAAAGAACAAAGGCGAGGAAGCACTGACTATGCACGAAGGCGATGAGGGCTGGGATAGTTATAAGCAGGCAGTGGATGACCGCAAGGCGCAGCGTCAGAAGCAGATGAACCTAATGGAAGAGGTAAAAGGTAACATCGACGGCACAGTGAAAGAGTTTAACGCTTGGGCTGAGGAAAACGGCTTCGATGAGGAGCAGAAAGCAAAGGTGTGGGACTTGATACAGGGCGACTTGGAGAATATCAGCAAGGGTAAATTCACGAAAGAGATACTCGGACGGTACAAAGACGCACTGAACTATCAAAAAGATGTAGAAGGTGCTCGTGCGCAAGGTAAGGCAGAGGGAAAGAACGAGGCTATCGAGGCAAAGAAACGCCAGATGAAGGGAAGCGGACTGCCTGCCACCGAAGCAGGGAACATCCAAGAGCCCGAGCAGCAGAAGCCGAACGACACGGTTACATTCCTGAGCAAGATGCGTCAAATATAACACAACAAAGAACAACTAATTAACAAACTAACTAATCAAAGAGATGAAAAAGTTTCTGAAAAATTTCAACTTGCTCGGCTTCTTTATGCTGGGCTTGTGCGTATTGCTCGGAGTGGGCGATATGTCGGGGGCTGTGTTGGGTGCTGATGGTACTGCAACCGCATTGGATGCTGGTACGCAAATCAATACAGCCGAGCGTAGTGCGTTGGAGACCACTGACTACAGAGAGTGGGCACCCAACCTAATCAAAGACCCTGTAGACCAAAAAATCGTACAGATACGCCCGTATGCGACGCTGTTCGATACCATCCTGCGCTATGTAGGAACACAGCAGACCAGTAACCTTGAGTTCAAGTATTGGCAGATTTCGGCTCGTGAGCAGAAAGACAAGGTCGTTTCGTTTTCCGCAACCGCCAGCACCAATAAGAAACAGTGTACGGGTAAGATGGCTATTGCCAACCTCGGCAATGTGGACAAGACCGACAATATCTTGGTGAAGGGCATTAAGGATGGAAATGGCGAGGAGTTGGTACTCTATGTGTACAACAAGGATGACCAATATCTGTATGTCAGTGCAGACGAGGAGCAGGTAGTTGCAAGCGGTTCGGACTGGACTATTCCTGCCATCGCAAAAGATACTGAGATTTACCTGATGGGTCGCTCGGCTGCTGAGTTGGATACCACTTCTCCTGCTATAGAGTTCTTCCCCGAAGAGAAGACAGGCTACTGCCAGATATTCAAGTGCGAGATTACCCTCTCGAACTTCGCAAAGATGGCAAACAAGGAATTGAAGTGGGATTTGAGCGAGATTGAGGAGGAGGCTCTGTTTGACTTCCGCCGTGCTATGGAGAAGAGTTACCTCTTCGGGCGTCAATCGAAGGTATATGACCCGCTGAAGAAGAAGTACATCTATCGTACGGGCGGTATCTTCTCGGAGGTAATGAAGCAGAACGGTGTAACCCAACTGAACAGCGCAGCCACCGACCCGAACGCAGAGATTGTGGATATGATGAAGGACATCTTTGTCGGCAACTCTGGTGCTAAGGAGCGTTTCGCATTGGCAGGTAGCGATGCCGTAGCCAAAATCTCGAAGATGCAGAAGATATACAAGAACCAAGATGCTATCAAGACCGAGGTTATCATGGGTATAACTTGGAGCAAGATTGTTACCAACTTCGGTACGCTGAACATTGCATCTCACCCTGTATTTGATGAGACTCCGTACGGCAGTTATATGCTTGTGATTGACCCGCAGTTCATCAAGAAATGGCAATGCACTCCGTTCGAGCGTCAGGAGGTAGATGGCAAGGAACACTTGATTGTAAATGGTGATATTGTAGTATTCACCGAGACCGCAGGTGTAGCCGTATATAACCC
>CAVFHY010000077.1:0-11167 GCA_963622445.1 Bacteroidaceae bacterium | reverse complement strand
CCCCTGTTCCGGTATCCTTCACAAGGAGATTGATTTTTGAGTACTGAAAAATGGCATTTGTTCCTCGGACAGTACATTCTCTTTTTGGGGTGTTGTATCCTCTTTTTAAGGTATTGTGCATATTGAGGAAAAGATGTACCTTTGCGCCGGATTTGTTGCTGTTAGCCGCTTGTGATGTTTGTGATGAGCCCTGCTGACGCTGTAGTAAGTGGGAGGATAACATGAACAAGTGCTATTTCACGCTGCACACCTATGCGCAAAACGAAACACATATACTTTCTTGTTCTGTTTTTGTTGACGGTTATGAGAATAGGCGCAGTGAATACTGTGCCTGTAGAAAATACGACAGCAGAAGTAGAGGTGGTGCTGACGGATTCGGCATCGGGAGAACCTATTGCCGATGTGGCGGTGTTGGTGCTTGAGAACAACCGGAGCGGTGTGAGCGACCGGCAGGGTACGGTGCGTTTGGCGTTGCCAGTGGGCTGCTACACATTGGATATTACCCACCTTGCATACGACGAAGTCATCCGCCCCGTGGAGGTAAAAAAAACGCCTGAACCTCTTCGGATTATCCTCTCGCCGCGGGTGCAGACGATAGCCGAAGTGGTGGTTACAGCGTCCGAGTCGGCAGGTGCGCAGACTTCGTCCTTGATTGGCAAAGAGGCGATGCAACACCTGCAACCATCGAGTTTCGCCGACATCGTGGGTATGCTGCCGGGAGCCTCTACTACCGCCCCCAATCTGACATCAGCCAATACCATTCGCCTGCGTGAGGCAAGCAACGGGACGGGGAGCGACGACTATGCAGCTGCCTCGTTGGGGACAAGTTTCGTCGTGGATGGGGCACCTCTTTCGACGGATGCGAATATGCAGTATGTGCAGAGCAGCAGTACGCAAGACGACCAGCGGCAGGTGGTGAACAAGGGCGTGGATATGCGTACTATCTCGACGGACGATATTGAGAAAGTGGAGATTATACGCGGTATAGCGGGAGCGGAATACGGTGATGTGACGAGTGGGGTGGTGAAGATAGAGCGGACAATGAAACCCACGCCGTGGCGTGCTCGGTTCAAGGCAGACGGCTTCTCCAAACTGTTCTATGTCGGCAAAGGGTGGGAAATCTCCCCAAGCCCTTCCAATGGCGGGAGTGTCAAAGCATTTGAATCCCCTTTCTCTGAGTGGGTCGGGGGAGTTGTTAATATGGGGCTTGATTATCTTAATGCGAAGAATGATCCCACCAATACGCTTGAGAACTATCAGCGTATCACGGGCTCTGTGCGGTTGCAGAATCGCTGGCAGGTGGCGGATACGCGTGTGCGTTGGCAGACAAACCTCGACTATACGGGCAGCATCGACAACGATAAGATAGATCCCGATATTAATCACAACAAGGAGGACTCCTACCGCAGCGAATACCATCATCTTACATGGGGCAATACGCTGAATATCAATAGTAAGGCGCAGCCGTGGTGGACTTTTACGCTGACGACAAACCTTAGTTATTCGCTCGACCGTATATGCCAAACGAAATTCGTTCAGCTTACTACGCCCATTCAGCCGGTTCTCTCGTCGCTCGAGGAAGGGGCGCAGGATATGTCGCTGTTGCCCTATCAGTATGTGGCGTCATACCTCGTGGACGGCAAGCCGCTCAATGTTTTTGTTCGTCCGAAAGCCCATTTTGTCTTCCATACATGGACTTTGGAGCACCATGCCGCCGTGGGGGTGGAGTGGAAATACGACAAGAACTTCGGGCAAGGGCAGGTGTACGATTTGTCGCGTCCGTTGAATTATGCCTCCTCGTTGCGCCCCCGTGCGTACAGCGATATTCCCGCTACCAACCGGTTGTCGTGGTATGTGCAGGACGACATTCATATTCCCGTAGTGCGTACCTCGTTCGATGTAGCCATAGGTTTGCGGGGGACTTCTCTATTGGGGTTGGACAAACAATATACGATGTACGGGAAGTGTTACCTTGACCCACGCTTGAACCTGATGTATAACATCCCTGTGCGAGGGGGGAAAATCTATCTTGCAGCGGCGCTCGGGCGACATACCAAGATGCCGACACTCTTGCAACTCTACCCCAATCGCATCTACGAGGACTTGAAGGTGCGCAATGTGACGCTCTCGCAAGACAGCGTACTTAATATATATACGCATATCATCAATCCCGCCAACTATCAACTCGCCCCCGCCCGCAACTGGAAATGGGAGGTGCGTGTGGGTTTCGAGATACACAAACATGCGTTCTCGGTTACTTGGTTTCAAGAGCGTATGAAGGATGGTTTTCGGCAGTGGCGCAACTGCTTGCCGTTTACCTATACGGTCGATTCAATAGCCACTGACGGTACACGCACACCATTGACATACAGCAAGTTGCTGACTTATGCGATGACTACCAACGGCAGCGAGATACGCAAGGAGGGAGTGGAGTGGCAGTACCAAAGTCCCCGTATCCCTGCTGTCTGCACCCGCTTTACCGTGAATGGGGCATGGCTGCGTACGACATACCGCAACTCGCAAGCCGTTTTCTCGACCGACAAACTGACGGAGGTGATCAATGGTGTGGCGGTGAAGGACTACTATATCGGCTACTACGATTGGGAGGATGGTAGCGTGCGTGAGAGCCTGAATACCAATCTGATAGCCGATGTCTATATTCCTCGCTTGGGGCTGACGGTGAGTGCTACGGTAGAGATGACGCTCTATTCCGCCCAACGCACATTGCGTAAGAATGGGGTGCCGGTGGCGTATATGGATTTGTCGGGCGAGCTCAAACCTTATACGGAGGCAGAACAGAACGACCCTGTCTTGAAAGCCTTGATTTTTACTTACAATGAGGATCAATTCCGTCGCAAGACAGTGCCTTTTGCGGGGTACTTGAACCTACGGGTGCAGAAGAGTATTACCCGATATGCTGACATAGCGTTTTTTGTCAACAAACTCCTTGACTACTTGCCCGATTACAAAGTGGATGGCATAACGATACACCGCAGTGCCTCGCCTTACTTTGGTATGGAGATAAACCTGAAGATATAATTAGGAATGAAGTCCATGTACAATTTTATACATCTGCATCGTTATCAACTGCTCTCCGCATTGTGCATCGTGCATTGTGCGTTCGGCTTGGTTTCCTGTTCCCCCTCGGTAGAGCAGCCGCAGTCCTTTTGCCGCATGGAGGTGGTTATCTCTCTGCCGGCAGCCTTGGATACGCTCTCGGTAGTCCATGTTCCGAGCGACTCTGTTTCTCTGACGCTCAGCGATTTGAATATGGGGTATATGCTTTGCTACCTGCCCGATAGTTGCTATCGGGCTGATTCTCTTGCTTTGGTTTGTCTTTTCTCCGTACCCTCGGGATTCTACGATGCTACGATAGCCTTCCCTCTCCCTATGGATGACGGTACAACTCTTGCGCTTCGGGCGTATCTGCGGAGTGTCGCCATTCTACAGCAGCAGGAAATACAACCGTTTTATGCTGCGGCAAGCCCTGTGCATGGGGACAGCCATGATTTTGTATTTGCGGAATTGTCGACCGCCGGTACGCAGACCCCGCAGGGAAAGAACTATATAGGCGACACCTATTTTGTATTATACAACAACACGGCCGATACGCTCTATGCCGACGGAGTGGTGCTGTTGGAATCGAAACTGAAAAACAGTCAGAAATTCGAATCGCTGACACCTGATTTTATACCCGACTGCTTCGGTGCGGATGCGATCTATCGTATTCCTGGCAGCGGGCGTGAATATCCCGTTGCTCCTGGTGGCACGGTGCTGATAGCGGACAATGCGCAGGACCATCGGGTGGCGAACAGCAACTCCTACGACCTGAGCATGGCGGATTTCGAGTGGTACGACCAATCGTCAAGTGCTACGGTAACAGACATAGACAACCCCGATGTACCCAATATGGACAAAGTGTATTGCTATACGGCAACGATATGGACTCCCAACAGGCAAGGAAATACCTCGTTTGCGTTGGCTCGCTTCCCTGAGGGGCTGACAGATTCTGCCTTCTTGACGGATTACCGACAGGACTATAACTATCGGTTGATTACCTCGGCGGGGACTTTCGATATGTCGAATGCCTGTTACATCGTGCCCAACGAGTGGATTCTGGATTGTGTGAATACCTGTCCCCGCACGGCCTATCAATGGTTGGTGGTGTCGTCGGACCTGGACGCGGGGCGCAGTTATGTAGGCGAGATAGGTTCCGACCCGGCACGCTTCGGCAAGTGTGTCCGCCGACGCTGTCAGGAAGAGGATGGCGTGCAGGTGCTGCTGCCGAACGGGCGTCCGCAACTGCAAGATTGGAACAATTCCTCGCTCGATATGCTGCCCGCCCAGACCGCAGACCCTACCTACTTTGTCATTAGGAATTAAGAATACGAATTATGACCTTGCTTCTTTCGCTTCTGACCACACTCTTGCTTGATACCGCCTCTACGGAGGCGTACTTGGGCGGGCAATACGGACAATCGACCCAACCGCTTGTGGGGACGCAGGTGGGGGGCTTTGGCGTGTATGCGCAGTCGATATACGACCTCAACGAGGTGAGTCGGGTTTTTGGCGAGGCATCGTACGAATGGGAGCAAAGCAAGGAACGGAAATGGGTGGAGAATGCGGATTACGCCCTGCTCTATCCGTATCTGACCTGCGACACGATAGGCGGAGGGATGCGGACGGAGCGGTACGGGTTCAGGGGTGGCTATCGGTGGCGCAAAGCGCCTGTTATCTGGCATTTGGCGTTGCAGTACCGTGCGTTGCAGAGTTATCGGAGTGTGGATCCTCGCCCGAAAAACAAAGTGGCAGACTTGCAGGTGGAGGGCTCGGTAGGGTATACGGACGCCCGCTATGCGTACTCGTTTGTTGGCTCGGTGGGGCGATACAAGCAGAACAACGACATCTCGTTCTATTCCGAAGAGGGTAACGCAACGGTTTACCACTTGGTGCAGCCCAACGAGGACTATGTGCGCTTTGCGGGCAGTTTTACTTCCTCGTATTATCATGGCATAACGGTAAGCGGAGCATGGCTGATGCAGCCCGTACGGCAAGGGGTCTTGGCGGGCGTGGACTATCGCTATATGGGGGTGACGAAAGAGCTGAGCAGTGCCACTTCGACGCCTATAGCGCAACTCCAAACGCATACCGTTGCAGTACAGGTGGGGTATGCAGTGCCGCAGGGGCGTGTCGTGCTTTCGGGGGAATACGGGCTCAGGCTCGGTACACAATATGTATACGGCGATGTGGCGGGGAACTACTACTATCTGCTCTATCGCTCGCCAAACTATCGGGAGCAGACGGCTGCGGTGGTGCTGACAGGGTCGTACCGGTGGCTGCTGCCCGTGGGGTATCTTCGCTTGGTCGCTGATGTGGACTATCTGCACCATTTCCTTTCGAATACCACCACGCAGAGTGCCGTTTCCACGCAGACTACCACTCCCGTTCATCCCTATTGGACGCAGTTATCGGACCATCTTACTGCCGCCCGGACCGACATCTCTCTTTCTTTGCGTTATGCCTTCCCCGTTACCAAACCGAATGTAGATACCCCTTCTCGCCGCCCGATCCATTGGTTCTTCCAGCCACAGTTTGCCTTCTCCTGCTACGCCACTACCCGTGCTTACATTTGGCAAGCCTCCCTCCATACGGGTATTTGCTTTTGATACAAAAAGATGGCTGTACCCTTCGGTACAACCATCCGTCTAATTTCCAACTCCTAATATCTAATTAGCCCCCACTTCCGGCAGCAACGGCTTCCGATATGCCCGGATAATGAGGTAGATACCTATTAGTATAAAGGGGATGCTGAGCCATTGCCCCATATTGAGCAGATGTCCTGCTTCGAATGCCTCTTGGTCGTTCTTGATAAACTCCAACCCGAAGCGTGTTACAAAAATGATCTCGAAGAACACGCCCAGCAGCAGTCCCTCTCGGCGGTAGGCTTTACCTTTCCAGTACATCGGCCATACGACAAGCAATGCCACAAGGCAGTAGAGCATTTCGTAGATCTGCGTCGGGTGGCATGGTACGGTCTGTCCGTCTTGTACGAAGATAAATCCCCACGGCATGGTAGTCGGACCACCGTAAATCTCGCTGTTCATTAGGTTGCCGAGGCGGATACACATAGCAGTCAGGCAGACACCGATGCAGAGCCTGTCGAGTATCCATATCCACGAGGTGTGGTATTGCGGGTATTTCGAGAACTCCTTTTTGTTGAGTCCCCATGCCGCAATGATAAGCCCTATCGCACCGCCGTGGCTTGCCAGTCCGCCTTCCCATATCTTGAGTAGTTTGAGCGGGTGTTCGATGTAGGGGTTGCGGTAGGTTATCGTCCAGCCGAATATCTGTACAGGGTCGGTAGAGAGGCCCATGGCACGGCAGTAGCCGGCGAGGGCGGGGTTTGTCACGTCGTGCCATTCGTAGAACCAGCAGTGCCCGAGCCGGGCGCCAATGATGACGCCCAACACCATCCATACAAAGAGTTTGTCCACCCATCCGTCGGGGCAGTTCTCGTGTTTGTAGAGTTTCTGCTGTACGAGGTAGCAGAGGTAGATTCCTATCGCCCAGAGCAGTCCGTACCAGCGTATACCGCCGTCGCCGATGGGCAGAATGATAGGGTTTACATTCCAAGTGATATAATCAAGAACCATAATGTATAACTGCGTGTGATTGGCTTCGTGGTGTTGTCTCTTCGCCGAATAAATTTCGCTATGTGTATTCAGTATGTAGTGGGGTTGTCTGTGGCGACACGCCACTGTCGTGTCTTATTTCCCCCATTTCAGTTTATCCCGTAGTGCATTGAGAAAACTGTTCTCGCCCACTTGCACCACTTTGATGGTGTAGGGCGCACGCTCGATGTGCAGGGCAATGTCGGTGCTGAAAATTTGGCTGCGTCCGTCCACGCTAACCATATAGTTGCGGTAGCGGCTTGTTACCCGAATGTCAAATTTCCAGTCGTCGGGCACCACTATCGGTCGCACGGTCAGGCTGTGTGTGGCGATAGGAGCGAGGATGATGCCGCGTGTCTGTGGCACGAGCAGCGGTCCGCCAATCGAGAGATTGTATGCGGTACTGCCTGTCGGTGTAGAAAGCACCAATCCGTCGGCGTGGTAGGTGTGCAGCGGCTCTCCGTTGGCGGTTACCTCTACGGAGATCATACTGCTCATACCTTGTTTCATTATCGCCACTTCGTTGAGGGCGTTGGGTGCCATTATCAGTCCTTCCCGCCCGCAGCGTACGCTGAGCAGCGACCGTTGTTCGATGGTGTATTGCCCTTCTACCAATTGCCGCATGATGGTATCCACATCTTTGGTTTGCACATCGGCAAGGAAGCCCAACTGCCCGCAGTTCACGCCGATGATAGGGATGTTCTTTGCCCCGATCGCCGCTGCGGTGGTGAGGAAAGTGCCGTCCCCGCCAATCGACATGGCGAAATCAATCGCCTCGTTGTAGGGGTTCGAGGTGTCGTCTGCGCTTTGCCCGTCTTCGGAGAACGGGGGATAGTCGCGCAGGTTGAGTTCTTGCCGTAGTTCTTGCGAGAGGAGAACATTCACGCCTTTTTGCGCCATAAACCCGAGGATATGAGATACTTCGGTGAGAGTATTCTCTTTCTGCGCATTTCCAAATAGAACAATAGTCATTGTCTTCTGTTCGTTAAGTAGGAGTTCTTCCGGTGCAGGACTCTCCTGTTGTATTCATCGGGAGGATACAGGGATGATAGCGTGTGCATACCAATACGGTGTGTACGCATCCATACGCATTCCGTACGCTTCATGGGTAGCGTATGGTTTATGATGATAGAGGTCAGTTCCCCAATCAGCGCACAAAGTTAGTCCTTTTTGGTGGAATATGCAAGTGTGGGAGGAAAAATCGCGACCTGCATCGATACGCCACCGTTTTGCAGGGCACTTTTTTGCGTTGGGAAAGATTTATTTGCACATCCCAAAGAAAATGTGTACCTTTGCCTGCCAAAGAACGAAAAACGCCACATGGTCTTATGGATATCCACGCCTATATAGCTGCCAATCGGGCGCGTTTCTTCGACGAATGGGCAAGTCTCATTCGTATTCCCAGTGTGAGTTGTCAGCCGGAGCACCACGCCGATATGTTGCGTTGTGCGGAGCGTTGGCGCGAACTCTTGCTCGCAGCCGGTTGTCAGCGTGCGGAGGTGATGCCCTCGGCGGGCAATCCCTTTGTCTATGCCGAGTACACTCCCGCCGAAGAGCCGGTGAAGACCGTCCTGGTCTATGCCCATTACGATGTCATGCCTGCCGAGCCGCTCGAGCTGTGGCTCTCCGACCCGTGGGAGCCTTCTGTGCGTGACGGTCGCCTCTATGCGCGTGGGGCGGACGACGACAAAGGGCAGGCGATGATTCAGGCAAAGGCTTTTGAGTACCTCGTCCACCACGACTTGTTGCATTGCCGTGTGAAGTTTATCTTCGAGGGCGAGGAGGAGATAGGCAGCCCTTCGCTCGAGGCGTTCCTTGCGGAGCATAAGGAACTGCTTCGGTGTGATAGTATCCTCGTGAGCGACACCTCGATGATAGGCAAAGATACGCCCTCGCTTACTACCGGGCTTCGGGGGTTGGCGTACTGGCAGATAGAGGTTACGGGGCCCAATCGCGACTTGCATTCGGGGCATTTCGGCGGTGCGGTACAGAATCCCATTAATGCCCTCTGCACAATGTTGAGCAGGGTGGTGGACAGCCACGGGCGCATTACCATTCCCCATTTCTACGATGCGGTCCTGCCTATTCCTGAGGCGGAGCGGGAGATGATAGCCCGTATTCCTTTCGATATAGAGCAATACAAACAGTCGATAGGTGTCAGCGAGGTGGCGGGCGAGGAGGGCTACTCCACGCTCGAGCGCAACTCTTGCCGTCCGTCGTTCGATGTCTGCGGTATCTGGGGCGGCTATACGGGCGAGGGCAGTAAGACGGTCTTGCCTGCCAAGGCGTATGCCAAGGTGTCTTGCCGTTTGGTGGCGAACCAGGACCATGAGCAGATCTCCCAATCCTTCTGCGACTATATGCAGACTCTTGCTCCGGCAGGCGTACGGGTCCGAGTAACGCCTATGCATGGGGGGCAGGGCTATGTCTGCCCGATAGACATTCCGGCGTATAAGGCGGCGGAGAGAGGTTTCGAGGAGGCGTTTGGCAAGCGTCCGCTTGCTGCCCGTCGTGGTGGCAGTATTCCCATTATCTCCGCTTTTGAGCAGATATTGGGGGTGAAGACGATACTGATGGGTTTCGGGCTGGAGCAGAACGCCATCCATTCCCCGAACGAGTCGATGGACTTGGAGGTCTGGGAGAAAGGTATCGTTGCCGTAGCAGCGTTCTACCGGAACTACCAAACCCTGCTGTAATTTTTGTATATTCTGTCTTTTCTCTATTCTCTATCCTCTTTGATACACGCAGTCAACCATGCGAATAACCATAGTCGGACAAGGCAATGTAGCCACCAGCCTTTATGCGGCATTTTTGAAGAGCGGTGTACGGACGGACATGGTCTCGAGCCGTGAGGGAGTGGAGTTGCTTCCTGTTGCCGATGTGTTTATCTATGCCGTGCGCGACGAGGCGTTGGCGAGTGTTGTAGCCAAGGTGCATGCGCCTGCGGCATTGCATCTCCATACCTCGGGTACGATGCCTCTCACGCTTTTCGGCAGCGACAAACCGCACGCCGGTGTGATGTACTTCTTTCAGTCGTTCTCCAAGGCGCAGCCGATAGACGATTTCTCCGCTGTTCCTGTCTTTATCGAGGGGCGAAATATCGACGATGTGAGTGCCATATACACGCTTGCCCAGACGCTCACCTCCCGTATCTACGAGACGGATCAGCACGACCGTGAGCGTCTGCATGTGGCGGGTGTCTTTGCCAATAACTTTGCCAACGAGATGTATGCCATAGCGGCAGAACTGCTCCGCGATACGCATATCCCTTTCGCGGCTTTGCTCCCGCTGATAGACCAAACGGCAGCCAAGGTGCATACGCTCTCTCCCCGGGACGCGCAAACGGGTCCAGCCCGTCGGGGTGATGTCGCCGTTATGCAGCACCACCTGACCCTTTTGGATACCCTCCATCCCCAAGGAAACACCACCAACCCCACCAACACCACCAACACCACCAACGCCACCAACCCCACCAACGCCACCAACCCCACCAACGCCACCAACCCCACCAACAATACCAATAATATCACCACCAACAATACCAACGATAATACCAATAATACCCCCACCAACAATACCACCGATTACAAGACGCTATACCAACTTCTGTCCAAGTTAATAGCAAAACAATACTATATCAACTAGCTCATCTAGCTCATCTATATCATCTATATCAAACTAGAACAAACTAAATAAACGATCCAATAAATACACTATTCGTCATGAAACGATTTCTCCTGTTATGGATGTCTTTCATCCTCACCACTGCCCTTTGGGCGTATAACTTTCAGTCTGGCGACTTGTACTACAACATCACAAGCAGCACAGCCCCCTACACGGTTGAAGTAACCTACCAAAGTTCTTCGTCTTCGGAAAACTACAAAGGGCTTACATCAGTTTCTATCCCCGCCACTGTAACCTACAATAGTATGTCTTACAGTGTAACGAGCATTGGAGAGCGTGCTTTCTTTCGCTGCACGGGTCTTACCTCTGTTACTATCCCCAACAGTGTAACGAGTATAGGAGTTGATGCTTTCTATGAATGCACGGGTCTTACTTCTATTACTATTCCCAATAGCGTAACGAGTATAGGAAATTATGCTTTCTATTATTGCAATAGTCTGACTTCGATTACTATCCCCAACAGTGTAACGAGTATTGGAAATTATGCTTTCCAGAATTGCACGGGTCTTACTTCTATTACTATCCCCGAGAGCGTAACAAGTATTGGAGAGAGTGCTTTCTCTGAAGTCCCCAATATCGTGTATAACGGTACTGCCACAGGTTCACCATGGGGTGCAAGAAGCGTGAATGGTTATGTAGATGGCTATTTGGTCTATGCAGATGCAACAAAGACCACTTTATTGGCTTGCTATACTACTGCAACGGGTGCTATTACTATTCCCAACAGCGTAACGAGTATTGGAGAACGGGCATTCTATGGTTGCACGGGTCTTACCGCTGTTACTATCGGCAACAGCGTAACAAGTATAGGA
>CAVFHY010000076.1:0-11168 GCA_963622445.1 Bacteroidaceae bacterium | reverse complement strand
GCATAGGGGCAAAAAAACGGCTGGTTCTTTGGGTAGAATCAGCCGCTCGTTGTAATTTTGTTATTACTGTCCGGTAAAACTTATTTTCTTTGGGTCGGCATAGGGGCAAAAAAACGGCTGGTTCTTTGGGTAGAATCAGCCGCTCGTTGTAATTTTGTATTGTCTAACTAAAAACCTACAACGATGGGCAAAATGACAACTTTTTCCGGACAGCAATAACTATATTTATCGTTTATCGGCGGGTAGAACCGCTACCTCCGCTGCTGCCACCACTGCGGGAAGAACCGCCGCCACTATAACCACCGCTGCTACGAGTGCTACCACCGCCAAAACTACTGCCGCTGTAACTGCTCGAACTGCGAGAAGGAGAATACGAACTGCTGCTACGAGTGGCACTTGTATTCGTGCTGCGAGTAGTACTCGCATTCGTACTACGGGTAGTGCCTGCATTATAACTGCTGCGGGTCGTTCCCGTTGCGGCGCTGCGAGTGGTCGTAACATTTGCCCGATTGGTATTCAGGCTGCTACGAGTGGAGGTCGCGGTGCTATTGGCACGAGTGGTCGTTGTTGTGGTAGTCGTACGAGTAGTCGTGGCTGTTTGACGAGCCGTGGCTGCATCACGCACGCTGCTATTGGTATTGACCGTGGTCTGATAGCGGGTAGATGCCACACGAGAGGTAGAACTCGGCAACGAACTGCGAGTAGAGGTCGTGGCAGAAGTGCGAGTGCTTGTCGTTGTACCAGTGGCTGCGCTGCGAGCAGATGTTCCCGATGTAGAGGCTACCGTAGAACGGGTGGAAGTGCCCGAAATAGCACTTGTACGAGTAGAAGTAGATGCGGCACGAGCGGCTGCCGTATTCTGACTACCATAGGTGCGGGAAGAAACGCCCGTGGCTGCCGTGTGGGTGCTGCCGGTAGATGCAGCGGCCGCCGAAGTACGAGTAGTACCCGAAGCGGCTACACCCTGACGGGTGCTGACACTGGAAGTACGAGTAGAGGCACGCATATCGCGGACATTGGTCACGCCGGTATTGCGGCTATTGAACGCACGCTCCGGATGCACCACTGCATAATCGCGACGGCTGACATGCGAGTGCATATCACGGTACGCCGGACGGGGCTCATGCGCATAATGGAAACTGCAATGATGGTGGTGATGATGGAACGCATAGCAGTGGTTCCAATAGTAATCGTACGCCCAGACAGGGTGCGCATACCACCACCCCGGATAGTAACCCCAATACCAAGGCGACTCCCATGCATACCACGAAGGACCCCAGAACCAATCATAAATGACCGGACGATAGACATAGACAGGCTCAATAATATAGTTGGTGCCATAGATATACTCGTCGCCGACAACCTGCACCGTCACATTCTGTGCCTCGTCTTTCTCAACATAGATAGACGCCACATCCTGATAGATGTCCTTCGCCAAAATGGCCTGCAAGACCACTAGACGCTTGTCGCCTTCGCCGGTCTCTACCACACGGATATAATCAATTTCCCCATCGCCATTGAGGTCGAGGTTGCAGAAAGCGGAATCGGGGGTATTGAGCATTTGCTCGAACTGCTCCAAATTCTTAGCCTCAGCGAAAAGTTTCGCTACTACCTTCAAATCCAGGCCATCGGCAATTTCGGAACTGTTGGCGGAAACGGTAATCGTCTCATCCGCACGCATCGTCATGCCCCCCAGGAGCAGAAATGCGAATAACAAAGATAGCATGCGTTTCATATTAGTAAGGTATTTAGTGAGTTATAACACAGCCTATTGACAATTTGTCGGGCTGTCTATTCATTAAGTTTCAATTTTCGTGCCAAACCTGCAAAATCAAACTAAATGCAAGTTGTGGTGCATCTTTTCTTTCTTGGTGCGCATATAGCGCTCGTTGTACGGGTTAGGCTCTATCTCGATAGGGATATTCTCCACAATCTCAATACCATAGCTCTCCAATCCTACCCGTTTGACAGGATTGTTGGTCAACAGGCGCAAGCGTTTTGCCCCCATCTCGCGGAGTATCTGTGCCCCTACCCCATAGTCGCGCTCGTCGGGGCGGAATCCGAGATGTACATTCGCCTCGACCGTATCGTCGCCCTGCTCCTGCAACTTATAGGCACGAATTTTATTCATCAAGCCGATACCACGCCCCTCCTGATTCATATAGACCACGATGCCACGACCCTCTTTTTCAATCAGTTGCATCGCACGGTGCAGTTGCTCACCGCACTCACAACGCATTGAGCCGAACACATCGCCCGTCAGACAACTGGAATGGACACGGCACAGAACCGCCTCGTCCTCTTGCCACTCGCCCTTGACCAACGCCACATGCTCCAGACCGTTGGTCAAATCACGGAACGGCGTGAGTTGGAACTCGCCATACGCCGTCGGAAGGAACACGGTTTCGCCCCGCTCGACAATGGTCGGCAGCGTGGTGAGTTCCGACTGCTTAATGACTTCGCTCGGAGCAGCAGCGGCCTCGTGCTGCAAGCGGTAGGCTATCAGGTCCTTAATAGAAATCAGTTTCAAATCGTTCTCTTGCGCCACCTCCTGCAACTGCGGCAGGCGTGCCATTGTGCCGTCTGCATTCATTATCTCGATGAGCGCCGCTGCCGGACGAAGCCCTGCCAAACGCGCCAAGTCGATAGCCGCCTCAGTGTGTCCTGCACGCTGCAGCACTCCACCCGAGCGGGCATAGAGCGGATTGATATGCCCCGGACGCCCGAAAGTCTCCGGACGAGAAGCAGGGTCTGCCAACGCCTGAATGGTAGCCGCACGGTCTGCTGCCGACACCCCCGTAGTGCAGCCTTCCAACTTATCAACCGTGATGGTAAACGGAGTCCCCAACATCGAAGTGTTGTTTGCCACCTGATGCATCAAATCGAGTTCAGCACAACGCTGCTCCGTAATCGGAGCGCATAGTACGCCACGCCCGTGCTTGAGCATGAAATTGACCTTCTCGGGCGTAATTTTCTCTGCAGCAATAATGAAATCTCCCTCGTTTTCACGATCCTCATCATCCACCACAATAACAAATTTCCCCTCTTTGAAATCGTGTATAGCTTCTTCTATCGTATTCATATTCTTTGCGTTATGTATATGGTTTATGTGTATAGTTGTATCAAATCAAAAGTAGCAACACTGCATCTGTGCAGTTGTGTGGCAGGTATATTTTTATGCCTTCTGCGGTTCACCTTTGAGAGAATGCGCCTGTTTTCGCAGAAATTGATAGCCCCTGCGGAAATGCTTTTTCTGTCGTTCCCACACTTTGAGCCATGCCTCGGGATTGAGCAATGCCGCATCGGTAGCCGCCTTGTAAGTCAAGAAGATACCTATCGGCAACAGCACAAACGAACTGAGCCACATACCCGCCCAGCAAGGCCACAACGCCTCGCGCGCCATCTTATACCCCGTATTGTCGATAATATAATAAATAATAAACATTACCACAGAAATAATAACCGGGGCCCCCAATCCACCTTTACGGATAATAGCACCCAACGGAGCGCCAATAAAGAAGAAAATCAGGCAGGCGAAGGCAAGCGTGAACTTGCGGTATAGTTCTATCTCGTGCTTGCGGATATAGCGTTGCGAATCGTCCAACAGCAGCGCATTGTACTCTATCTGGTCGCGCTGCGTGGTTGCCTTATCCACCGCCGTCTCTACGGCCACCCTCTGCTGTCCGTCCGATAGACGGGCAAAAAGCGAATCGATGTCGTACGACTTGTGCTCATTCGGCTCAACGGGTATCAGCACTCTACCCGACTTGCGTTCCCGCCCAAAATAGCGGTTTTCCACTAAATTACGGCTCTGGTCACGGCTCTTTTCTTTCGCTAAGACCTGCACAGAATCAATAGACTGAATGAGTTGCGCCACATTCTTCGATACATGTTGGTCTTGCAGCACCGACTCGTCGTAGCGGTTGAACTCCGTATCGAAATCGATGAGCAACTGCTTCTCTGAAAACATCTCACGCCGATAGGGGATATTTTTCTGCTTAGCGGAAACACGCTGTTGCTGCTGGTTGAGATTCTCGAACGACTCGCCATTGTACAGACGCAAGATAAGATACTTATTGTCTGCAGAGAATGCCAACCGCCCCGAGTCCGCCACCATCACCGTAGCATTCTGAAAACCATTGGAATAGTCGTAGATCATCAGGTCGCAGAGTAGCCCCGTGCGTTTATCCTTATGCCGCACATAGATGTTATAGCCGTCCACGCCGTCGTAGAACTCGCCCTCCGGAATATCCAACTCCGGTGATTTCTGACGCAGCGAAAAAATCAACGCCCATAGTTTCATTTGCGATTTGGGCAGCACATTATTCGAAAAGAAAAACGCACCGACAGCAATAAAAGCAATACCAATAGCGAGCGGACGCATAATGCGGAAAAGCGAAATACCCGCTGCCTTCATGGCCGTCAGTTCGAACTTCTCGCCCAAGTTGCCGAACGAGATGAGCGAAGCCAACAGTATCGCCAGCGGCAGTGCCAATGGTATGACATTCGCCACCGCATAGATAAAAAATTCCGCCAACACCGACACTTCAACACCCTTGCCCACCAAGTCTTTCACATGCATCCACACGAACTGCATCAGCAGCACAAAGATACAAATAAAGAAGGTAGCCAAGAACAGCCCTAGGAAATTCCTGAGCAGATAGATATCTATTTTCTTAATCGGATTACGCATACGCAGGGCGCAGACGGATTAACCGTTCAGCGACTCGGAAACAAATATCAAAGGCAAAAGGTCGGCTGCCGAAGAGAAGACATAGACCTCCTCCTCACCGTAGAGAATCACCTCGATAGACTGCCCATAGCGATGTTCTGTCTCGGTCATCACCTGACGGCACGAACCGCATGGCGAGCCGGGTTTAGCAGTGAAATGCCCATTGGTGTAGCAGGCAATAGCCAACTGTAGCACCGGTTCATCGGGAAATTGTGCGCCTGCGGCAAACAACGCCGAACGCTCTGCACACAAGCCACTGGGATAAGCGGCATTCTCTTGGTTTGCACCACGGACAATGCTGCCGTTTTGCAAGCGTAAGGCTGCCCCCACATGGTAATGGGAATAGGGGCAGTAGGCATTCTGCGTCTGCTCTTTGGCTATATCGACTAATTGGCGTTGGCTATCGCTCAACTCATCGGGACGATAGATACGCATAGTGGTTTTAATCTCGTACTCTTTCATAAGGGTAAGTGTTTTTCGATGGATAGAATTAGTTAAGCATTGCGGACATCAACCGCGAATCAGACGAAGGAACTCCTCGCGCGTTTCGAGGCGCGTGAACGCTCCCGCAAAATCGGAAGTGGTAGTCAGGCTATGCGGCTTCTGCACTCCGCGCATCTGCATACAAAGATGCTCTGCCTCGATCACCACCATTACGCCCAACGGATTGAGGGTCTGTTGGATACACTCCTTAATCTCGGTAGTGAGCCGTTCCTGCACCTGCAAACGACGAGCATAGACATCGACCACACGGGCTATTTTGCTCAAACCTGTGATACGCCCGTTAGGGATATACGCCACATGCGCCTTGCCGAAAAAAGGCAACAAGTGGTGTTCACAGAGAGAATAGAATTCGATGTCCTTAACGACTACCATCTGTCGATAGTCCTCCTCGAACAGCGCCGAACGAAGAATCGCCTCCGGGTCTTCCTGATAGCCCTTGGTTAAGAACTGAAACGCCTCACCTACTCTCTCTGGCGTACGCACCAACCCTTGCCGATAGGGGTTCTCGCCCACCAACGACAGCACCTCTTGTACATGGGCTGCCACTTGGGCAGTGGTTTCATTATTAGGGGTAAAAACTTGCAAATTCATTGTACTACTTGTATTTTGTCACGTACCACATAGGTATCTCCCTGTCGATCTGGATATTGAGAGACAAACTGCGTCTTGAACGCATTCGCCTCTGCGAAAGTGTGGAAATTACCTATACGCACTTTCCAGAAAGGCGTCATATAAAGCACATAGACGGGGTACGCCACCTTGTCGCTCACCTCTTTCTCAAGTTGGAGAGCCTCGGTTTTCGCCGTCTGTTGGCGATTGGACGAATAGATCTGGACACGGTAGCCATCGATTTCGGCTATAGCGGAAGTGCCATCAATCACGGTATGAAGCAGCGTCTGCACCGCCGAATCCTGACGCACCTGCACGCCGGGCATATCGTCGAAAATAGAGGGGCGGGACGGTATAGAATCGTCTGCCGACACCGATAGCACCGACAGCCCGACATTGAGCAAAAGAAAAAGTCGTTTCATAGAGATAGTCAAACGATTTAATAACTAAACGAACTGCCACCCACAAACTCACGCAGCAGCGAAGTAGGCGGAATCTCCCGCTCGGGAATGGGTTCGAAATACTGCAGGAACTTGATCAGACGGTGTGCCTCGGTATATTCGTCGCAATACTTTGGCACTTCTGCCAAGATTGGCTCAGCGTGGCGTTTGAGCACCGCCAACTCGAAAAGCAAACCGGAGTTGAACATCATATCCGCCTCCTCCTGATAGGGATAGATCCATGTTGTCTCACCACGCAAGACAGACGGACAGCGGGCAATGGTATCCCGCGCCGAATAGTTGCGGTACTTATAGTCGCGTACAATACGGCGCAAAAGACGAATGTCAGTGGTAGGTATCCAGTTGTGGTTGTCGATATTGATCGTGGTAAGTACCGAAACGAAAACCTTGAAAGTTGCCGAACGGGGGATATTGGGCAAGAGCGACGGATTAAGCGCATGCAATCCCTCGAGGATAATGACATTGTCCTTCTCCATCTTGATCCGTTTCCCCTCGTAGATACGCTCACCTCGCTCGAACGAATAGGTGGGCAACTCTATCGTCTTTCCTTCCATGAGTTCGCTCATCTGCTGACGGAAATAGGGCAAATCGATGGCGTTGATATTCTCAAAATCCCACTCACCGTTCTCATCGCACGGAGTATCGACACGATTGACAAAATAGTTGTCCATCGAAATAACAAGCGGCTTAATACCATTGACTAGCAGTTGCACCTGCAAGCGCTTGGAAAAAGTAGTCTTGCCCGACGACGAAGGTCCCGAGATAAGAATAAACTTCGGACGCTCGGCACGATTGGAGATGGCATCGGCTATCTGCCCTATCTTCTTCTCGTGGAGTGCCTCTGCCAACTTGATCATCATAAAACTGCGGTTGCCCTTGCACGCCACATTAAAATCGCTCACATTGTTGATATTGAGCAACTTATTCCATGCACCGTACTCACCGAAACTGGCGAACATCTTACCCTGCGGAATGGTCTCCTCTAGCCCAATGGGGTTCTTGCGGTTCGGAATACGCAGCAGCATCCCGTCGAAATAGGGTTCCAAATCGAAGACATTGATATAACCCGTGGAGGGCATAAGCGCATTGGTATAGTAGTCGATATAGTCGCCCATACGGAAATAGCGGCAGTAGGGATTGCCCAATGTCTCGAAGATAGTAGTCTCGCCATCGACACGGCTGCTGAACATCTTCATCACCTCTTTGGTACGCTTCTCCTCCTCGTATATTTTACGGTCTTCGCTGATAATCTGCATCATACGTTGTTTAATAGCCGCCACCATTTCTGGCGTAAGCGTGGGCGTAACGGCATCTGAAGCCAACTCTCCGTCCTTGGGTTTGCGCCACTGGAGTGTACAGTAGTAACCCTTGGAGATAGGGTGTTCGATACGCAAATCCGCACGAGGATAGAGTTCGCTGATAGCACACGCCAAAACCATACTGAGTGTACGGACATAGCAGCGCATACCACTCGCCGAACTGGCATCGAGGAACTCCACATCCTTTGGCTTATAGAGCAAGAAGTCGAGATTCTCCTCCTTATAGTTGACATGCGCAGCAATCACGGGGTACCTGAGTCGGATATTGAGATGCTCTTTCAGCTCAATAAGCGAGATACCCCGAGGCACTTCGTGGTAGGTCTGCGTGTTCTTGCAATAGATTGTGATCGTGGGTTCCATACAGAAAGATTAGTTGAAATCGATGATATGGTGGATAGAGAGGATACCGATTATCTCCTCTGAATCAGGCGTTTCTGTTACAGCAAGCGTTGTGATATTGTACTTATCCATGATAGCCAGTGCCTCGGTAAGCAATGCATCCTTGTGGATATGCTTGTAGGACGGTGTCATAATGTCCGCTGCCGTAATATGCAAGTCCTCGTATTTCTGAATCGCCCGCCGCAAGTCGCCGTCGGTGATGATACCGATACAGGTCGTACCCCGATAGACCATCGTCATCCCCAAGTGCTTGTCGGACATTTCGCAGACGAGGTCGCGGAAAGAGGTATTAATTTGTACTTCAGGCACCGCTGTCTGCATGCAGTTCTTCACACGCCCGAGCAGCCGCCGTCCGAGTGCCCCACCGGGGTGATAGAGGGCAAAGTTCTCTGCCTTGAACTTGCGCTTCTCCATGAGGCAGACAATGAGCGCATCGCCCATAAGGGTGGCTGCCGTAGTGGAGGTAGTGGGTGCCAAGCCGAGCGGACATGCCTCCTTATCCACATGGACAGAAAGCACAAGGTCGCACGCCTGCGCCAACTTCGAGTCGGGATTACCGGTCATGGCGATAAGCGGACAACCGAGGTTGCGCAAGGGGTTGATGACATTGAGAATCTCGTTGGTCGTGCCACTGTTGCTGATAAGCAGCACCACATCATTGCGGCAAACCATTCCCAAGTCGCCATGCACTGCCTCGACTGCGTTGACAAAGATGGCAGAAGTACCCGTAGAGGCGAGCGAGGAGGCAATCTTATGCCCGATAATGCCCGTCTTGCCGATACCCATTACCACCAACTTGCCTCGACAAGCATAAATCATCTCCACCACCTTGTCGAAATTGTCGTCAATCGAGGCACCCAATCGACTCAGTTCGTCTATTTCCTCTGCAAATATCTCTTTTGCGCGTAAGGAATATGTCATTTCCATTGTGTATAAAATTATACTACCGTTCGTTAGGCAAGGTATGCACCCATTGGTCGAGAGCCACTGCCTCATGAAGAATCGTATGAATATCTGTTAGTTTCACTTGATTAGCCGCATCGGATATGGCATGGTCGGGATTTGGATGCACCTCGAGGAACAAGCCGTCCACGCCCACAGCCAACGCCGCACGCATAAGATAAGGTACCATGGCACGATTGCCGCCCGTAACGCCCTGTTGGCTGCTCGGTTTCTGCACCGAATGGGTGGCATCGAAGACTACGGGGCAGCCGAACCGTCGCATCTCGACAAGCGAAGTCATATCGACTACCAAGTTGCCATAGCCGAACGAGGACCCCCGCTCCGTAAGCCACAGACGCTCCTGCAACCGCTTCCCGGACGGCACCGCCTCCACCTTGCTCACCACACCCTGCATATCCCACGGTGCCATGAACTGCCCTTTCTTTACATTGACTACACGCCCTGTACTGGCTGCCGCTTGAATCAGGTCGGTCTGGCGGCTGAGGAACGCCGGTATCTGGAGCACATCTGCTACTTCTGCCACAGGGGCGCACTGCCACGACTCGTGTACATCGGTCAGGATAGGCAGCGAGAACTGCTCTTTGACCTCCTGCAAAATACGAAGCCCCACTTCCATACCCACACCCCGCTGCGAATTGGAGGTGCGGTTGGCTTTGTCATAAGAGGACTTAAAATAGAGCGGTATATGCAATTCGTCGCACACCGTACGAAGCGTCTCCGCCGTATGCATAACGGTATCTCTATCCTCTATGGCACAAGGTCCTGCTATTAGAAACATGCTGTATTTATGTTGTTCTATGTTCTTTATTTAGTGATTGTCGTACACATGCAGCCAATCGATTTCCACTTTGCCCGTGCCGGTGGTTACGCCCTCAGGGATGTACTCTGCCACAGCGGGATAAAGCGATGCCCCCGCAAGGGTATTGGCTGTACGCAGCACCTCTTGATTGTTGACATACCACACTATCTCGCTGCCCGATATACACACGGAGAAAACATACCACTGTGAGGGGCGAACCCCTTGTATCCTCATTGTATCCTCCTTACTCGGTGTCCGGACGCCGACCGAAAGACTATGCCCGTCCCAGTGGGCAAGTTTGACTATCGGAAGCCGCTCTCCCGTAGCGAGATAGACGGCAGCATGTGCCGCACCCGACACACGCACTTTCGCCATAAACAAGCCCTCCGAAGCACGGAAGGTTTTCCCCGTCTGCAGAACATCGCCCGTCCACGCAAACGCCTGTTGTACAAAGCCTTTCACGGGATGCCAAGCCGGTGCGGTAGCCTGCTCGCGGCGGGTCTCCACCGTTAAGACACTGCTCTGCACAAGGCTGTTCTTTCCATGATTGTATGCCTGTTGCTCGTTAGTATAGGAGTGATCCGTTTTGAGGTTCGGATTGTCGTAATAGAACCCCGCTTTCCATGCCGTCTGTTGCAGGTCGGCAAGGTCGAACTCCTCGGCATAGAGCGTACGATACTGCTCCCATGCCGCTATCTGCTTGGGGTCTTGCGACAAGAAGAAACGGATATCCGCCTGTGCTTTCAGTTCCTCGTAGCGTGCGTCCTGACGACTCTCGTCGGTGGTGTACCAACGGCGGGAGTTGCTCCAGAAAGCATTGCGCTTTTTGAACTCCTCGTCTTTGACCACTACACGCAAACGCAGGTATTCCTGCACCTCTTTCGATTTCTCGTAGCGGCGGAAGTTGCGCAGCGTCCACGACTTGTCGATGAAGCGGAATTTCTTCAACTCTGGCGACTGCTTGACGACTTGCGGATCACCAAGCAGTGCGTAGCGGTCGCTCTTGACAAACTCGAGATACTCCTTGACATTCGGGTATGCCAGGATAAGATAGTAGGCATGCACGATAGGTGCAATACGCAGCCGACGGAAACGGGATGTCGTCTTCGATTCCTCGGTGTCAGAGTATTTGCGAGTGAGCAAATACCGTTTATTTTCCTGAAACTCAGGCGACTCTACCACTTTACGCAGCGTTAGAAACTCTTGTAGTTCGGAGGACTTCTCCACCTGCCGATAGCGCACAATCGTTTCTTTGACTTCGGCAATGCGTTGTTCGAACTTCGCTGTCGAGAGGGTATCGTTTTTTAGATTGACAGTCATTGTTGTATGGATATTCACGCCAAGGCGTATCGTTACTACTTATTTAATAATAGCGAAGAGGT
>CAVFHY010000075.1:7972-11385 GCA_963622445.1 Bacteroidaceae bacterium | reverse complement strand
GAAAGGAACGACTGCCGACGAGGACGGCTCCTACCCGCATAAGACGGCGTATATCCAACTGACAGACGGCACGACGAACACCCTTGCCGATGGCACGACCTACACCACCACCGACGGCGAGAAACCCAAAGCCTGCCTGTTCAGCGAGGGACAACTTGTCTTCTCGGGCAGCGGCACGCTCAACATCACGGGCAACTACAAGCACGCCATCTGCAGCAACGACTATGTGCGCATCCGTCCGGGCGTACAACTGAACCTCACCACCTCGGCTGGGAACGGTATCCACGGCAGCGACTATATCATCGTAGGCGGTGGTCTGACCAATATCGAAGTAACTTCGGCGTCCGGCAAGGGCTTGAAAGCCGATAGTATCTACATTGCAGGCGGCAAGACCACGGTACTGACTTCCGGTACGGGTGAATACGACAGCGATGATGCAGATGTGTCGGCATGCGCAGGTGTCAAAGCCGACGGGCTGACTATCGATGCGGGCGAACTCTATCTGAAGTCCACAGGCGCAGGCGGCAAGGGTATCTCCGTAGATGGCGACCTCACAATCAACGGCGGCACGGTACAAATCATCACCTCGGGTGCTGTCTATCAATACGGTAGCCTCGACACCAAGCCCAAGGGTATCAAAGCCGATAGCAGTATCGTCATCAATGGCGGCAACATCAAGGTGCGTGCCACGGGTGCGAAAGAGGGCAGCGAGGGTATCGAGTCGAAGAATACGCTTGCTATCCACGGCGGCGTGGTCGAGGTCTATACCACTGACGATGCTCTCAATGCGACCAACGACATCACCATCGACGGCGGCTATGTCTATGCTTACGGCTCAGACAACGACGGTATCGACTCCAACGGCACGCTCCATATCGGCGGCGGAGTGGTCATCGCATCGGGCACCAGCACACCCGAGTCGGGCTTTGACTGCGACGAGAACACTTTTGCCATTACAGGCGGCATCGCAGTAGGCATCGGCGGCGACAGCAGCACACCTACCGCCAACAGTTGCTCGCAGAACTCCGTGCTCTATAAGGGCAGTTGCGCACAAGGCGCACTCATCACGCTTACCCAAGACGATGCCCCCGTGCTCTCCTACACGCCCGAGAAGACCCTCTCGCAGATGACGCTCCTGCTCACCACACCGAGCCTCACCACAGGCACCTCGTACGCACTCGTTTCGGGCGGCACGCTGAGCGGTGCGACCACCTTCCACGGTTTGAGCATTGGCGGCACGCTGAGCGGCACCACCACTTCGGTTACGACCTTTACACCGACCTCGGTAGTAACGCAAATCGGCACGAGCGGACAAGGCGGTAACCCAGGCGGTCAAGGCGGAGGCAACAACCCCGGAGGTAATCCGGGCGGCAACCCCGGCGGCAGACCCTAATATAGTCCGGTAGCCCCAAAACTACACCCATAAGGCAGACTGTCATTCGGACAGCCTGCCGTATTTCGTATAAAGGAAAAAGCCGGGTCGCACATACAGCGCAGTAAGCCCCCCACGCCAAAGGGCAGATTTGCACAAAACAAATAGCAAAATAGAGAATTATTTGCAGGCATACAAAAAAAGCAGTACTTTTGCACAAGAAAGCAAGACACAAGGGGCATTGGAAGAGTGAGGGGTATGAATGATTCCTATAGGGATAGAGGAACTAGAAGAACTATAGAATCTAGAAGGTCTAGGAGGTCTAGGAGGACTAGAGAATATAGGAGGACTATGAGGAACTAGAAGGTCTAGAACATAGAGGGGGTCTCCACAGCAGGCATATAACAGGCATATAACAAGCATATAAGTATAACTTTAATATAAGGAACAAAACTATGTCAAAAGTAACCGTTGTAGGTGCCGGTAATGTAGGTGCTACATGTGCGAATGTATTGGCTGTCAATGAAGTAGCCAACGAAGTATGTCTTATAGACATCAAAGAAGGCTTTGCTGAAGGCAAGGCTATGGATATTATGCAAACCGCTCAACTGATGGGTTTTGACACCGTAGTTGAGGGTGTTACCAACGACTATAGCAAGACTGCCAACTCGGATGTAGTAATCATCACGAGCGGTCTGCCCCGTAAGCCGGGTATGACCCGTGAGGAGTTGATTGGCGTAAACGCAGGTATCGTAAAGTCGGTTGTAAATCAGATCCTTACCTACTCTCCGAACGCTATCCTCGTTGTGGTTTCGAACCCGATGGATACGATGGCATACCTCACCTTGCACGCACTGGGCTTGCCACGCAACCGCGTCATCGGTATGGGTGGCGCACTGGATAGCGCACGCTTCAAGTATTTCTTGAGCCAGGCTCTCCACTGCAACGCAAACGATGTAGAGGGCTTCGTAATCGGCGGTCACGGCGATACGACCATGATTCCTGTCGTTTCGTACGCTAAATACAAGGGTATGCCTGTATGCGATTTCCTCTCGGCAGAAGAGATTGAGCAGGTTGTGAAATCAACCATGGTAGGCGGTGCTACCCTGACTGGTCTGCTCGGCACAAGCGCATGGATGGCTCCGGGTGCTGCTGCTGCCAGCGTAGCAGAGTCGATCATCAAAGACCAGAAGAAGATGATCCCTTGCTCGGCTGCATTAGAAGGCGAGTACGGCATGAAGGACATCACCATCGGTGTTCCTTGTATCATCGGCAAGAACGGTATCGAGAAAGTGCTTGAGATCAAGCTCAACGAGGCCGAGACCGCTAAACTGCACGAGAGCGAGGCTGCAGTACGCAAGACTACGGGCGTGCTGAAAGAGCTGAATGTTCTCTAAACGAACCGCCCTGCGGGTCGGATAGACAGTAAAGCGCCACGCTGTTAGATACTACAGCGTGGCGCTTTACTCAAAACCGTACATTTGAACGGCACAAGCGGTCTAATTCCTACATCTATGAAAGGTATTCTTTTTGCCGTCTTGTCGGCGGTGTTTGCTGCGGCAACGGCGATACTGGCGAAGATAGGTATCGACGGTGTGAACAGCAATCTGGCAACTGCTATCCGCACTATCGTGGTACTGGCGATGGCGTGGGTGGTGGTGTTTGTTACCTATCACTACGGACACCCCACGGAGGGACTCTCGGAGGCGATACACACTATCTCGCCCCGTAGTTGGCTGTTCCTTGTTTTGTCGGGTCTGGCGACGGGCGCATCGTGGTTGTGCTATTTCTACGCCATCAAGGTGGGCGATGTGAGCAAAGTGGTGCCTATCGACAAGTGCAGCCTAGTGCTGACGCTGGTCTTTGCCGTGGTCTTCCTCGGCGAAGCCTGCACATGGAAGACCGTTGTCGGCTGTGTGCTCCTGCTGGCGGGTACACTGATTATGGTGTTATAGGCGTACATTTTTTCTCCAAATACGGAAACCTCGCAAAGGCAAAATATACAATAGGTATTATAGGCGCACATTTTTTCTCCAAATAC
>CAVFHY010000075.1:0-7938 GCA_963622445.1 Bacteroidaceae bacterium | reverse complement strand
TTATAGGCGCACATTTTTTCTCCAAATACACGAAAAATTATTCAAATACAGACAACTATATTTTTCGTGGGCTGTATTTGGTACGATCTGTTTCCCTGCTCATATTGGATGATATTTGTCCACAAAAACATACGACCATCCATATCCGGACAGCAAACCGCCCACCTATCACAAAAGTCTATACGCGTACCTGTATCCTTAGTGTATCCCTCTTACATCCCTATTATATCTCTCTTACACCCATAGTGTATCCCTATTACATCCCTATTATATCTCTATTATATCTCTATTATATCTCTCTTATATCCCTCTTACATCCCTATTATATCCCTCTTATATCCCTATTATATCCCTATCACATCCCTATCACATCCCTATTATATCCCTATCATATCCCTATTATATCCCTATTATATCCCTATTATATCCCTATTATATCCCTATTGCGAAATTCGTTACCAACTCGTTACCAACTCGTTAGGAACTCGTTAGGAACTCTATCATAAAAAACAGATGAAAACTTTAGTACTTACCGGCGGGTCGTCGGGTATCGGGCGGGCTACTTGTGTGCTGTTTGCACAGCAAGGGTGGCAGGTGTTTGAACTAAGCCGCAGCGGAAAGAGCGAACCACACATCACACACCTATACTGCGATGTATGCAACGAAGAGAGCGTCCGTGAGGCTATCTCGGCAGTGCTGGAGCAGACCGACCACATCGATGTCGTTATTGCCAATGCGGGCTTTGGTATATCGGGGGCGATAGAGTTCACCGCCACCGAAGAAGCCAAGCGGCAGTTTGAGGTCAACTTCTTCGGGGTACTCCGTACCGTACAGGCAGTATTGCCGCAGTTGCGCCGTCAGCAGCAAGGACGCATCATCTTCACGAGCAGTGTGGCTGCGTTTCTGAGTATTCCCTACCAGAGTTTCTACTCAGCAAGCAAAGCAGCGGTCAATGCATTGGCACTGGCACTGCAAAACGAGGTGCGTGGGTTCGGTATCTCGGTCAGTGTGCTGATGCCAGGGGATGTACGCACAGGCTTCACCGACGCACGCCGCAAGAGCGAACGGGGCGAACAGGTCTATCAGCACGCACACAAGGCGGTGGCAGCCATGGAGCGGGACGAGCGCGGCGGTATGACACCCGAGCAGATGGCGCGCGACCTCTATCGCATCGCCACGGCACGCCACCCCCGCCCGCAATACATCGGTGGGGCAATGTATCGGCTATTTGCCGTACTCGACTGGCTGCTTCCCAAACGGCTGGTGAACTACATCGTCGGGAAACTGTACTCGTAAGATAATGCAACGAGTATAACATGACCCGTATAACATGACGAGTATAACAGGCAGGGACTTAGAATTGGGGAAGGTCGTCCCAAAAACTCGCAGGAAGAAATACATTGTCGAGACATACTGCGCTCTGGAACAAAGGAGCAATATCGGCAGGTTGATAGCCGGCCACTCCGCAGCCAATGCGGGTAACAAGGAATGTGAGTTCTTTGTGCTGACGGGCAAAATCGATGAAGCGATCGACTGCGGCACGCATCTCGTCCAGTGTGCCCATAGTCGGGATAGCATAGCTCTTGCCTTGCAGGCCTTCGCCTTGCCCCCAAATAGCACCGAAATTGTGCATAGCAACGGCTGCTGCTCCACCGCCATGGTGTCCCTCTGCATCGCTTCCAAATACAAATATCTCGTTCTCCTTTAGACTTCGAATCCATTTTGGGGTGATGCGCTGTTGCGTCTCCTCTTCCTCAAAATAGGGAGTAGCACTATTGGCTTGACAATAGAATACCTCGCGTTCCTCACGGCTCATATCGCGGGTTTGGCTGCGTGACTCACGCATGCGTGTGTAGAATCGCTCTTTGGCTTCTCTGTCACGACGCCACGAGTTGCGCATACCGGCATCGTCAAACGAAAAGGGAATAGCGTTCTCGATATTGATATTCAGATTGCTGCAGACTTGCTGGACATCTTGGTTGGCTCCCATGAAGGCGAAGTTCCACCCTTTTTTCTTGAGGCGCTCTATTAGGGCGTGAATTTGATGGTCGTTGTATTCACGAGAAGCATTTTCATAGCCATCGGTGATGATGGTAACCATACCAATGGCATCATCGTAGCGATTGACTTCCTGCTCCAATTCCGTCAGACTCTTACCCAGTGCATCCAGAAGCGGAGTGCAAGCACAAGGCTGATATTGCTCTTGGGTAAGATTGACTACTTGTGTCGCAGGAGTACAACGATAGATGTAAGGCATCGAACTGCTGTCAAAAAGCAGAAGCGATACAAATTGCTCTTGGTCGGCGGTGTTTTTCTCTGCAGCGGCTCGTATGCCGCCCAGTACCTCGTTGCAGCCTTGGTAAGCAGCCTCTTGAATACTGCTCATACTACCACTTTTGTCCAATACAATCAGATTGTAGATACGCGTTTTTGCGTTGTTGGATTGATTTGTTTCCATAGTTGTTGAAGAATTAATTGTTGTAGAATTTGTAGTCGAAGAACTGAATCGTTCTTTCTTTTTGTTGAATAGTGTCATAGTTATTGTTTTTTTTGTTAGGTTGAAATGTATAGGTAAGGTTCAGATAGAAAAATACATCGTTAAGGTCGGGGCAGTAATAGTCAGGTCGGTTTAATGGCAATCGGGTAGGAAGTGTTGTATAGTTAGGTTAGGTTGAATGGCAATTAGAATTCGAGCTTGAAGGAACGGTCTTCTTTGAATCGGTCGTAGGCTTCTTTGTTGAACCGATAGTAGTTCCCGCCACGGTGTCCTGAAGCCTGTTCCGTCTCGCCGGTTTCGATTAGTATGCCGGACTTGAGAATCTTTTTTGAGAAATTGGCACGGTCCATGGGTGTGCTAAGTCCCAAAATACATTCGTAGAGGCGTTGTAGTTGTGGGAGGGTAAACTTTTCGGGCAGCAGTTCGTAGCCTACGGGGCGGAAAACAATGTCTTCCCGGAGATGTTGAATGGCTTTGGCGACAATCTGGTTGTGGTCAAATGCCAGCGTAGGCAGGTCTTTGAGCGGAACCCATACTGCTCGCCGTGCATCCGAGCCACCGACCACCTCGCAGGTAGGTACCAGGGCATAGAAGGCTATACTCACAACTCGTTGGTCAGGGTCACGGTCTAATGCCGAAAATACACCCAAGAAATCGGAATAGGCATTCTCGATACCGGTTTCTTCTCGCAGTTCACGGGCTGCACATCCTTCGATGGTCTCGTCCATTCTCAGAAATCCGCCTGGCAACGCCATCTCGCCTATCTCGGTGCGCTCGTTTCGTTCGATCAGCAGCACATTCAGTTCTGCTCCGTCGAAACCGAACACGACATTGTCGGTAGCAATAGCAGCTCGTTTGTAAGGGTAAGCAAATAGTCCATCCGGAGTGTCTATCCAATCTTTTTGCATACAATGGTAGTTTAAGTGGTTAACATTGAGGATTTCTATAAAAAAAATCCCGTTCGTTATTACCCTTGCAGCCAGTGTTTTTGTCTTGATTCGTATAGAATAAGTTTGACGCTCGTTCGATGCATTAGGTAATTTCGACTGCAAAGGTATGGACTTTTTTTGAGACTACCAAATTTTATTAGGTAAAAAATACAAAAAGAGTGTTTTTTTCTTGATTTTTGGGTATTATTTGGCTTTATTGGGTCGATGGTTTAGGGGAGGGAATAGGTTTGGTTCTTTGCCCTAACGGAAAATGTCAGGTGTTGTTTTGGGGTAGGTTTAGGCTTTGTGGAGAATGTATAGTCAGCGAACAGCGGAGTCGATTAGAATGGGAGACTTCCTCCAAATGGAAACCACATATACCGGCACAGACAACCCACTATGCGAAATGGCGGGGTTTGTGTGCTTTTCGTACTGCGGCGGGGCGTTTGGTACATATTTTGCATTGAGTAGGCAAACACAACAAATACTACACGCAAATATATAAGCAAATACTACACGCAAATACTATACTTTGCTACTGCCGCAGGCTGCCCGCCACGCAGAACAAGTTAACACTTCTCATTCCGTGAATACCTCTCTCTTGCACACTACGCCTCGGAATACCTCCCTGGCTTCTTCTCTACACGCTGTATCGTACCCGCTCTCTCCCGTAGCGACACTGGTGACGGTGTTTCTGCTCTGTTCGGTATGCTGCTTTGCCGACTACACGGACGAACAACTCTACCAAGCCTATATGGAACGGGATATAGCGACCTGGCAACACTACATAGACGAAGCCGATTGGAGCACCCTCTCCGTAGCAGAACGCAAACGGCTGCTGAACTACGAATATGGGTTCGTTGCCGTAGCGATAGACAGCAAAATACCCAACGCCGAAGCCTACCTGACGCGTTTCCGCAACCATGTAGCCGAAGCGTTTGCCGCACAGCATATCTGCGAGGCACACTACTGCATGTATATGTCGTCGATTCACGCCTACGACTTTCTGCTCAATCGGTCGAGGCTGTTCTCGTCGGGGTTGCAGTCGTTCAAGATGGTGAAAAGGGCGGCACAATTAGCCCCGGACGACCCGTATGTACTGACGCTCAAAGCCAATGTGGATTTCTACGCTCCGTCCGCCTTCGGAGGCGACAAAGAAGCGGCACTGAAGATGTTCAGCCGCGCCAAAGAGATATTTCAGCAGACTACGGACTACCAGCATATATGGAACTACGCCTCGCTAAGCCTCTGCATCGCCCAATGCTACGAAAAGGCGGGCGAACGGGAGAAAGCCATAGAGGAATGCCATACCATTCTCGCCGAGATGCCCGACTTCTCGTATGTGCGCGACGAGTACTTGCCCAAGCTGACGAAAGACCTCCCCTAACCCCTCCAAAGGACGGGGATTGGGCAGGCAGAGCATCGAAATATGCTTTTTCGGAGGGAAGGCACCTTTTTTTTGCGGAAATAATTTGCACATATCGAGAATTTGCCGTACCTTTGCAACCGATTTCAAAAATCACTGCCTAATTGTGTAATGGTAGCACTACAGATTCTGGTTCTGTCTGTCTGGGTTCGAATCCTGGTTAGGCAACACGAGAAAGAGTTCGCTGAACAAGCGGACTCTTTTTTTGTGGACTTTTTTTGCGTCTTTCCCTACCCCGCTTGTATGAGAGGAACGGACACCGAGAATGGTTATTTCAGGGCACGGAAGATGCCGCCCGGGAGAGACTTTACCAAGCCCTGCATCTCCATCATCATCAGTTCGGAAGAAACATCGGAATACGGAAGCCCCGTCTCCATCACCACCACATTGATATGCAGACCGTCTTCCTGCTCGTGTAACTTATCGAGCAAAGTGCGCTGCACGGGAGAGAGGGAGGCATGTAGAGATACGGCATTGCCTACAGAAGACCCCACCGAAGAGAAAAGGCCGGGGATTTCGCCCTGGGTGGTACGGCAAGAAGGGGCAACATCCCACTGCATAGCATAGACGAGGTCGGCTGCCGACTCTATCAAGGCGGCTTTCTGGCGGCGGATAAGGTCGTTGCAGCCACGGGCGTTGTCGTCGGTAGGGCGACCGGGGAAAGCGAACAGGTCGCGGTTATAATCCAGCGCCATCTGCGCCGTAACAAGCGAACCGCCTTTCTGTTTCGACTCGACACAGACTACGGCGTCTGCCAAACCTGCCACGATACGGTTGCGGGCAAGGAAGTTCTGCCGCTCGGGCGGTGTACCGCATGGGTACTCCGTCAAGATACCGCCGGACTCCAGGGCTTGGACAGCAACCGAACGATGGACGGAGGGATAGATACGGTCCAAGCCGTGGGCGGGCACGATAAGCGTCGGTATGCCCGCCTCCAAAGCGGCACGGTGGGCGGCAATGTCAATACCATACGCAAGCCCACTGACAATAGTCACATCGGGTACAAGTTGTGCCAAATCCAACACCAGTTGGCGGGTAAGTTCTTTCCCGCGGTCGGAAGCCATGCGTGTCCCCACGACAGACACAAACTTCCCCTCGTTGGGGCGGACATTTCCTTTCGAATACAGCACGAGCGGACGGTCGGGACACTCCCGCAGCCGCCGGGGATAGGCACTATCGAGACAAGACACCACCCCGATACGGTGTTGCACAACGAACTCCATTTCCTCTTCGGCGGCGTCCCATGCGGCCGCCATACCTTTCTCGCCGAGATGTTTCCACACCTCGGACGCCGTGCCATAGGTATCGAGCAGCGCAAGGGCTGCACGAAGACGATTGCGGTAGAGAAGGCTGAGGGCTATTTCGCAGATTTTCTCTTCGTGCATAGGGCATAGAGTATCCACGCGGCTGCCACACCGATAGCGGCACCCATCATATCGGCGGCGAAATCGTACCAATCGCCCGTGCGGGTACGGGTACAATAGGCCTGTAACACCTCCATCAGCCCGCCGTAGAGCGATGCACCGAGCCACGAGAGCAGTACATACTTCCAGCGTGCCGAGCGATGCCACAGCATACCGCCCAAGAGCATAAACGCCTGCCCGACATACATCAAGGTATGCCAGAACTTGTCGCTATGCCGGTCAACCAAAGGCAGTTGCGGATTCTCCCACAACGACAGCAGCGCAATGGCAACAGCCACTACGACGGCAGGCATATAGCAGAGGAAGCGTTTCATAGTTTCTCTCCAAAACAAAGGTCGCCCGCATCCCCCAGACCCGGAACAATATATTTCTTCTCGTTGAGAACAGGGTCGATAGCCGCACACCAGAGAGTGATGTCGTCGGGGAGGTTCTTCTTCAGGTACTTAACCGCCTGCGTAGTGCCTATCGTACAGCAGAGGTGGGTAGTAGCAGGCGTACCGTGCTGCAAAAGCGCCTTATAGGCTACCTCCATAGACATCCCCGTGGCGAGCATAGGATCAACCAAGATAAGCGTCTTGCCATCCAGATGGGGGGCTGCCATATACTCGGCTACTATCTCTATCTCCTGCTGTCCGTTGATATTACGCCCCAAACGGCGGTAGGCACTCAGGAAAGCATTCTCGGCATTGTCGAACATATTCAGAAAGCCCTGATGCAAAGGAAGCCCTGCACGAAGTATTGTCCCCAGCACGACTTGGTCGGCGATCGTTTGTGCCTCGGCGGTGGCGAGGGGCGTCTGCACGAGCGTGGGCGCATAGCGGAGCGTCTTGCTAACCTCGTATGCCATCAGTTCGCCCAGACGCTCGATGTTGCGGCGGAAATGAAGGCGGTTCTTCTGGATATCGACATCGCGTATCTCACGCAGGTACTGACTGATAAGCGAGTTCTTCTCGGAGAGATTGATTACTTTCATCGGTTCTTATTTTTGGGGTTGGTTGGGGTGGATGGTTTTCGTTACCGGTTTTTCGCAGGTACTCACGAAAGAATGCGCAAAGATACTGCTTTTTGGGGAGTAATGCAAATTTTTCTTGAACAGAATTATCAGGCAGTCCCTTTCCCCACCGCCAAAACAGTACGCATACCAAGACAAACAACGGGGAAGGTACAACCCTTTCCCGTTGTTTTTGGATTGGATGCGCTTTTGGTTCTCTCTCCCCTCCCTGCACCCTCCGCAATGAAGATACCGAGAGGATGCAGGAGGATAGAGAGATTCCGCCAGGCAGATTATTCAGCCGCCGTGGGGAGAACATCGGCAGGCAGGGTACATACCTCGCCCGTCAGCGTGTAGGTCGTGTTGCCACGGAGGATGTAGACCTGCCCGTCAATCAGCACCTTGCGAACCGTAACACCTGCCGCGTTGTCGGTATGGTCGATGCCGGTCGGTATAGCCTGTACATCCTGCACAAGGCGGACGGCTTGCCCGAAGTAGCGATAGTTGCCCCCGTAGTATGCGTCGTCCGAGCGGAAGTAGAATTCGTGCGCGTCCTCCGCATCGTCGTCAGGCGTAGCAGACCAGTAGTCACCGACGGTCTGCACATCTTTCACATACGAACCGCTGCGGTAGCCCGAAGCAGGAAGGAAAACGGCGCCTGCGGCTTCCAA
>CAVFHY010000074.1:0-11656 GCA_963622445.1 Bacteroidaceae bacterium | reverse complement strand
TGTTGTAGCGAGTTACGCAGTTGTTTTTTGCCTGTGGAAGGTATCAGATTAGGGAGAACAGAGAGATACAAAGAGCATCCAAGACCAATGCTGTAGCAGTACACAAGAGACAATATGCGAACCACGGGAAAGGTACAACCCTTTCTCGTGGTTCGTGTGTCGTTATAAGTCCTGTTTTTGCGGTGATGCAACGGAAATGCGAGCGTCGTATGCATAGTACATTGGGCAATAAGATGCAATCTTGTGGTAGCGTGTGGAACAGATGAGTCATCGGACAAAATAGAAGTTGCTCACTATAAATTCGCACTTGCTTGTTGAATTCACCATAGAAGTTGCTACTTATTAATTGTTAATTATCTCTGTAGGTTTGCCTATTTCGTGCAAATGTTGTACCTTTGCCGCTGTTTTGGTATGGAAATTGAATTCCCTCTGCCGAACGCTCCACCCGAGTGCCGCCACTTTGCCGCTGTTTTGGTATGGAAATTGAATTCCCTCTGCCGAACGCTCCACCCGAGTGCCGCCACTTTGCCGCTGTTTTGGTATGGAAATTGAATTCCCTCTGCCGAACGCTCCACCCGAGTGCCGCCGCTTGGTCGGCTGTTTGGGTATGGAAATGGAACCCCCTCTGCCGAATACGGGTATACTATACACTCGGGTGCCGATGTGTTCTGTACCCGATACCGATACACTCCCGCATAATGATGAAGAATCTCTGTTTGTCCCTGTTTCTGCTGTTTGGCGCACTTTGTGCGTCGGTGCTTTCGTTGTCTGCACAGGAGCCGACCAAGCAACCCGACTTGCAGATAGCGGACAATACGTTCTTCGACCCTACCCGTAAAGAGAAGAAAAAAGAGAACTATGAATTCGAGGTCAAGTATCGTCTCGAAGCGGGCTATGTGCAGGCGAACCAACGCACAAAGAACTACTCCTATCCCGATATGTTCCAACACGGTGCGCGTCTCGGTGTGAACTTCGATTTCCTCTTGCCGTACCACTTCAGTTTGCAGGTGGGCGTGCTTTATTCCATTGCCTATGGTACGCAGGAGCAGCACTGGCGTTCGATGACGGCGCAGTCGGTACAGACGGAGTATATAGACCATCGTGTGCTGCAGCACGACTTGACTATCCCCATGCGCTGCTACTATACCATTCCGCTCTGGAAAGAGTTGAGTATGTTCTTCTATACGGGACCGCAATGCCAAATTGGTCTGGCGCAGAAGGACTACCTCGAAACGCACCTAAGCGACGGTACACTGCAGTGGCTGCAAGAGCGGGATATTTGGACTGCGCCCTACGACCGCTATACGGAGGGCGAACTCTATCGCTTCAATATCCAGTATGGCTTGGGTGGCGGCTTCGAGTGGGATAAGTACCGTATCCAGTCGGGCTACGACTTCGGGCTCAATAACTTGGTAAAACACAAACTCGTCAGCGACCAGCATCTGTGGGAATGGAGTTGGTTCGTGAGTTTCGTATATACGCTATAACAATAGACTCTATAAACACTTTTACTTTCTAAAAAGAACTTTCGTTCAGATTCGTTCGGGGTGCCGAGAGGGCTGAGATAATACCCGTTGAACCTGCACAGGTAATTCTGTAGAGGGAAATGAAAAAAACTTACTTCTTTGGAGGCTGCATGGTTGCGGCACTCTTTGTCGGCGGTGTACAGGCGTACGCTGCGCAGGACACTTTGACGGTTGTGATGAACCAAATGGACGATATCCATGTGGTCGGACAACGAGTACAACAAACCACTATCAACCACGAGGTGATAGGCAAAAAGGAACTGAACCGCGACAACACGGGACAGAACCTGCCGTATCTGCTCTCGACGGTGCCAGCGCTGCAGGTAACGAGCGACGACGGCTTGGGTGTGGGCTACACCTATTTCCGTGTGCGGGGTACGGACCACACGCGTATCAACATGACGGTGAACGATGTCCCGCTCAACGACCAAGAGAGCCAGACGGTATTCTGGGTGAACATGACCGATATGGCGGCCTCGATGTCGAGCATCGATGTGCAGCGTGGTGTGGGTACCTCGACCAATGGTTCGGCTTCGTTCGGCGCATCGCTCAATATGCAAACGGGCGACAACGACACGGTGAGCCACTATACGCTGGCATTCAACGGCGGTATGTACAACACCTTTCGTGAGATGGCATCGGCGCATGTGGTGCTGCCCAACAATTGGCGAGCCAACGCCCGCTTCAGCAAGGTGAACTCCGACGGCTTCCTCTATCGCACCACTTCCGACCTCTATTCGTACTACGGCGACCTCGGCTGGTACGGCAAGCAGACACAGGTGGTTGCCCGTATCTTTGGCGGCAAGGAAAAGACCGGTATGGGTTGGGACGGCGTTACCTACGATGTCGCCTACGGCAAGAACGGCGCAGACCGCCGCTATAACCCCTCGGGCGAATATACCGACGCCGACGGCAACACTTGCTACTACGACAACCAAACGGACAACTATGCGCAGCAACATGCGCAATTGGCTGTAACGCACCGGTTCAACCCGAACTGGTCGCTCAACGCTACGCTGCATTACACCCACGGTGCGGGCTACTATGAGCAATACAAGAAAAAGAGTTTCTCCTACTGGGGGCTGGACAACTACTACGATGCGAATGGCGAGAAGGTGAAAAAGGCGTATGGTATGTACCGTAAGTTCCTCGACAACCATTTCTTCGGAGCGATTGTATCCACGAAATATGTATCCGAGGCACTCGATGCACAGATAGGTGTGGCAGCAAACGACTACACAGGGGCGCACTACGGCACACTGAATTATATTCAGGACAGTGTCTATGGCGGTGCGCTGCCCGTGAACTACGAGTACTACCGCAACCACGCCAACAAGGTGGATGCCAACGCCTACGCAAAGGTGAACTGGCGGGTAATCAACCGTGCGCAAGAGACGCTCTCGCTATACGCTGACTTGCAGTACCGCTATGTGCGCTACCACCGTGACGGTATCAACGACGAGGATATGGAGGACTTGCCGCTGACGGTGAACTACCATTTCTTCAACCCCAAGGCGGGTTTGACCTATCAGAACCACGGGCACCTGCTCTACGGATCGTTTGCTATGGCCAACCGTGACCCGAGCCGTGACAACTACAAAGAGAATGTAACCTACAACGCTGAGACAGGTGAACTAACAGGCCTTCCCAAGGCAGAAACGCTCTACGACTACGAAGTGGGATACACCTACGCACATCCCCGCTTCTCGATAGGCGCAAACTTCTATTTCATGGACTACGATAACCAATTAGTGCTGACGGGGCGTATCAACGATGTGGGTGCGCAATCGACCACCAATGTGAAGGACTCGTACCGTATGGGTATGGAGTTGACAGCGGGTGTGAAGATACTCGACTGGTTCCGTTGGGACGGTAACTTTGTCCTCTCGCGCAACAAGATACAGAATTATACGGATGCGCGGGATGTCTATGATGCAGACTACAACTGGCTCCGCAACGAAGAGATTTTCCTCAAAGAGACTACGATCGCTTTCTCGCCGATGATTACTGCCATGTCGCTCTTCTCGTTCGACTATGCGGGCTTCACGGCCGGGATTCAGACGAATGTAACAAGTAAGCAGTATCTCGACAACACGGAGAACGAGTCGGCTGCGCTGAATGCCTTCACAACTACCCATCTCAACCTGCAGTACCAACTGCCTATGTCGCACTGGTGTCACAAAGACCATGTGCCGCAGATACGCCTCCTCTGCCAACTGAACAACCTGTTCAATGCGAAATACGCCAGCAACGGCGGCAGCGACCTCGCTGTCTTTGAGGACGGTACGGCGTGCTGGCCGTGGTACTACGCCCAAGCGGGTATCAACGTGCATGCAGGCTTCGTGGTAAACTGGTAGAAAAGGAAATGAGCAGAGATGGCATACCAACCCTCTCTGCTCATTTCGTATAGTGTGTTATACTATGGTCCGTGGCGGCACGCCACCTTTGTCTATCCCTTGCTTATCCCTTGCCTATCCCTTGCTGAAAGGTGGCGGGGAATCAGGCGAGTTCGAGTATCTTTTTTAGCCATGCGTAGCAACGCTGCGTGGAGGATATGGAGAGACGCTCCTGCGGCGAATGGACACCGTACATCTGCGGGCCTATGCTGACCATATCGAGGTACGGATACTTCTCCAGGAACAGTCCGCACTCGAGACCGGCGTGTATAGCCAGTACTTGCGGCTCGGCGTGGAAAAGGCCGATGTACGCCTGCCTGGTGGTCTCGAGCAATGCCGAGTGCACATCAGGCGCCCAACCCGGATAGCCGTCGCCGTGTGTTACTTCGTCGCACGCCATGGCAAGGCTGTGTTCTACTTGGTTCTTGATACGGTGCTTCTCTGCCTCAACGGACGAGCGTTGGCTGGTATTGACTTCGATATACGCCGTGCCGTCAGCCTCCTGCTTCATCTTCACACTGGCGAGGTTGGTACTTGTCTCGACCAGCCCCGGCATATCCTTACTCATGGCAATCATACCGTGCGGGCAGTTGAAAAGCGCAAGAAGGAGTTGCTGCGCCTGCTTCTGCGGTACCACCTCGGTGGGCAACGGGGCGTCCGTGAGCGTCAGACAGAGGTCTTTCTCCACCTCGCCGAACTGCTGCTGCACTTCCCCGGTGTAGGCTGCCCAGTCGGCGGCGAGTTGCGCCCGGTAGGCGGCAGGCACACAGATGACAGCCTGTGCTTCGCGGGCAATGGCATTACGCAGATTGCCGCCATCGATAGCCGCAAGCAGAAAATCGGTCTTCGCCTGCAATTGGTACAGGAAATTGATTACCAGTTTGTTGGCGTTAGCCCGCCCTTTGTTGATGTCGTCGCCCGAGTGTCCGCCCATAAGCCCGTTGACCTGCAGGCGTACGGCTTGCCACTGCCCTGCGGCGGGCAACGCAGCGGGGGTATAGTGCATCTTGGCGAGCGTGTCGATACCGCCCGCACAACCGATGAAGATCTGCCCGTCGTCCTCGGAGTCGATGTTCACCAGGCGTGTGCCGCGGAGGCAGCCGTTCTGCAACTTGTTCGCCCCCGTAAGCCCCGTCTCTTCGTCCACGGTGAAGAGACATTCCAGGGCGGGATGCGGCAGGTTCGGATCGGTCATAACAGCGAGTGCCATGGCGATACCGATACCGTCGTCTGCGCCTAAGGTCGTGCCTTTGGCTTTGAGCCAATCGCCATCGACAAAGGTCTCGATGGGGTCGTTCTCGAAATCGTGCGCCACATCGCCGTTTTTCTCACAGACCATGTCCTGGTGCGCCTGGAGAATGATACCCTCCTTGTTCTCATAGCCCGCCGTAGCCGGCTTGCGCAGGATGACATTCATCGCCTCGTCGACCACACATTCGATGTTGTGCCGATGGGCAAAATCCTGCAACCACTGCGATATTTTCTCCTCGTGCTTCGAGGGGCGGGGCACTTTGTTAATCTCTGCGAAGATACGGAACACTTCGCGCGGCTCAATACTACTCATGTGCTACTTCGTTTTTGATGGTTTCCAAATAGGGCAGCGGGAAAGCGGGACGATTCGGCCCCACAGGTTCGCCATAGGCGTTGCGCACGAACTGACCGTTCTCCTCTTTGCGCTCCTGTCCGTCCAAGTATTTGGTCAGCAGGTAGATGCCCAGCCGTTGCCATTCGATCATCGTGTTGTCTGCTTGTGCGCAACTGTAGTTGGTGAGGAACTCGCGTGCCTCCCCGTCGCCAAGCGCGGCGGCTTGTGCGTCCACGCCCGCCATCTGCGAGTTGAACTTGTCCTCCAACGCCGACTGTACCTTTTGGATATCGGGGCGCATGCGGGAGTATTTGGTGTACGCCCAGTTTGCCACCAGGTTGAATGTCCACCAGGCAGAGGTAGGCGAGTAGGTGTAGAGGTCGCCGTTGCCCTCCTCGAAGCAAGCGGGTATATGGTTGCTGCGGCAGTACACAGGCACATAGACGCTGGTGGCAGCATCGTCCACACCGAACCAGAAGATACCGCCTGCCTTGGGATCGGCATAGCCGCGCATCTGGGCTACGAATGACCAAGCGGTCTGCTGCGTAGCCGTCGGACGCTCGTACCAGTACTTGACGCTGTCAACCTCGAACGCCAGCGAACCGTAGCGCAGTTTGGTGTTCCATGGACCTGCGTCCGTGCCCTGCGTGATATCGAGCGGCGTGCCCTCGTACTGGTCGCGCATGCAGTCCTTGAAGTCCTGCGCACTCACTTTCCTGTCGGGACGGATATAGAGGGGCATAGGTGTGCCTGCGTCCGTGCCGCCCGTCTCGAGGAAAGTCTTCCCCGTAGCAAAGTCGAAATACGGCTCCATATCGTCCGAGAAATGGCGGAAGAAACTCCACACGCGTGCCTCACAGACATACAACCCCGAGAAATCGTATGGCGCATAGGCTGCCTGGAACGAGAACTCGCTGTCTTTCTTGCCTGTGAAATAGCCTTTCTGGCGTGCGAACTTCACCACATCTTTCGAGTAGAGCCAGTTCTTCTTGTCCTTGAAATCGATGGTGGTGATACGCGCTTGGTTGGCGTGGGCGCAGATGCAGTCGTCGGGTACGCGGGTGGCTACCCAGACAGCACCTTTCTGCCCCGCACCTTTGCCTATCATATCCATTATCCATACCTCGTCGGGGTCGCCGATAGAGAAAGTCTCGCCCTCGCTGGCGTAGCCGTATTCCTCTACAAGGCCCGTGATACAGTCTATCGCCTCGCGAGCCGTCTTGCAGCGTTCGAGTGCGATATAGATAAGGCTGCCATAGTCGATACCCGTGGTGTCCCACAGTTCCTCGCGTCCGCCCCATGTGGTCTCGCCTATGGTCAGTTGGTGCTCGTTCATATTGCCGATAACGCTATAGGTGTGCGTCACTTGCGGTATCTCGCCCAGCGGCTTGCCCGTGTCCCAGTCGCGTATGGCACGCATAGCGCCTTTGGGGTAATCGGCTGCGGGCGAGAAGTGCAGAAACCCATAGAGGGAGTAACTGTCTGCCGCATACGAAATCAGCGTCGAACCATCGGTCGTGGCGTCCTTGCCTGCGAGGAAATTGGTGCAGGCAAAAGCGTTGGCTGCCGAGAGGGCTGCGACGGTAAAAAAGAATGCAAATCGTTTCATAATGCGTTGCTGTTTTTGAGAATGAATAGTGTCTGCTTCTGTCGTACGGAGTTGCGCCGTACGGGTTGTGGAGCGGTCGTCCCTGTATGGTGAGCCGCTATGCCTTGTTGCCGGTGCCCACTCTCTGTCTGCCGGTTGCGGCTTTGAGGGCGATGTTGTACGCCTTGCGGTAGTACTTGAAGAACGCGCGCCACTCGGCTTTGCGGGCGAGTGCGGCTGCGGCTTTGCGTGCCGTCTCCACCTCCTCGGGCGTGTACTGCAGGTAGCGTAACAGTGTGTCGGCTATCTGCTCGACCACCTCGTGGTAGTTGCTGTCGGTGCGGCGGACGACCACCACGCCCTCCAGCAGCGTACCATGCGTAGCACCCTCTTCTTCCGCCCACACACCGAAACCTGCCAGCGAAGTGGTTATGGTCGGTATATGGAACGCCACACTCTCGAGCGGCGTGTAGCCCCATGGCTCGTAGTAGGACGGGAAGACGGTTGCGTCCATACCGATAAGCAGGTCGTAGTAGGTATAGCCTTTGCCCCCGTTGGCGTTCGTGCGGCTGCCGAAGAGCGGGTCGTTTCCGTCGAGGTAGTAGGGTATGCAGACTACGCTCACTTGCCCGAAGCGCATCACAGGCTTGTCCAGATAAGGGATGCACACCAACGCCACCACCTCGCGGCTTGCGGGCAACACCCGGTGGAGTTTCTCGCCGAGGCACTGCATGCTGTCGAAGAAGACATCGATGCCTTTGTTCTTCCATTCTTGCCGCCCCGCAATGCCTACCAAAAGGGCGTTCCCGTCTATCGGGTGGCCTGTCTTCTCGCTCGCCACCGCCCGCAGTGCCTCACGGGCTGCCTTGCGCTTCTGTGCAAACGCCTTGCCTGCTGGTACAAAATCAGGCTCGAAGCCGTTGGGGGTAACAATATCTACTGCCTTGTCCAACAGTTGCTTGCACTCACGCGCCGTTATTTCGCTCACGGTGGTGAAGCAGTCTGCCCATTGGGCACCCATCTTCTCCACCGAATGTTTGCTTACCATATTCAGTTCGGCAGCCATTTGGTCGCCATGGTAGCCCTCGAAGTAGTCGTAGAGCGGCTTTCCGTTGCCCGCAATCGACCGTCCGATACCCGTAGCGTGCGTGGTGAAGAGCGTTCCTATCTCGGGACAGTAATGGCGCAGGTAGAGTGTGGCGAAAGCCGTCTGCCATTCGTTGGCGTGCGCCACGGTGCGTGCCTCGCCCTGCTGGGTGTGTGCGGCGATATAGCGGTAGAGCGACTCCATAGTCTGCCCCGCCGCATAGCCGAAGAGGCACGACTCGTCATAGTCGCCGTAGGCTGCATGGCTCTGTACGCCGTACTGCTCCCACGCCCATGCGTATATCTCGTTCTTCTTCGCCCAGAGCGCGTCTGCCCGCAGCAGCACGGTAAGCGGCATCTCCGGCACATTCCATCGACCGATGCGGACAGGTATCTCGCTGTGTGTCTGTTTGTAATCCTTTGCCCATGCGGCAAGCCAGGCGGGTATGCTCTTGGCGTCCCGACATTCTACGAAGTGTATATCGCTGTGTGTGCCGAAGTCGGGGCCGAAGAATACGACTTGGTCGGGGTGTTCTTTCTGCATCGAGGCGGCACGGGTCGAGAGTACGGCGTAGATGCCGCCCACTCGGTTGCATACCTCCCATGCGGTCTCGAAGATATAGTCCGGTTGTTGCATACGGTTATCTCTCTTTGCTGTCTGTGGTGATACGGTTCACGCCCCCAAGCCGGTTGAGTGTGGTCGGGGTACTGGTATAGCGGTTGTTATCGGTATTGACGAGAGGCATGTAGCGTACCGAGTCCGCCACTGCCCAATAGATCCGATTGTCGATCAGGTCTATTGCCAAAGCGGTAGTAGGCTGCGGCTCTATCTGCACGGCGTTCGCCCCGTTCAGGTTCGCCACATAGAGCCCGCTCGTGCGGTAGTATATCTTGCGGTTGGCGATACGGAACCCCTTTATGCCAGGGAAAGTCGCCTGCAAACTTTGCAGCGTGAATGTGCTGTCGTTATAGACCTGCACGCTGTCCTGCACCGCCTCGAGCAACGCCACTTGCTCGGCGTTCGCAGTCGGCTTGGGTACTTCGTGGCGTGTGCCGAAGATGCGTTGCGCATAGTCGCCGTCCGTGGCGCGGAAGAGCATGGCGGTGGTCAGCGTATCCGTGATTGGGTAGGTATGTTCCACAACGGTGGTGTCGCCGTGCAGTACCACAACCAGCCGCACCACCTCGTCGTTGCCGCCTGCCTGCTCAAAGTAGAGCGAGTAGGTCGAGGCGGTGTTCGTTTCGCTCAGTTGCGTATACAGGCGGTTGCTGCCTATGCTCCATTCGTACGAGAGGTCGTAACCATAGGGGTTGTAAACCGATGCCGTAAAAGTAACATCGCGGAAGATCGGTATCGCCGTCGTATCCGAGCAGGAGAAGTTCGGCACGGTGTCGTAAACGGTGATGTCGCGGGTCTTGGTCAGCGATTTCTTATCGTCCACTTTCAGCACTACGGTGTAGGTGCCGGGATTCTTGTAGGTGTGGTAGGGCGACTTCGAGGTCGAGGTAGAGCCGTCGCCGAACGACCACGCCCATTTCTCGCCGTCCGAGGCGAGGTTGCTGAACGACACCGACTGCCCTGCCCGTGGCTCGGTCGGCGTGTAGGAGAAATCAACCGTGGTTCGCTTGCACGCCATAAGGGCGCAACCAATCAATAATAGTATGTATTTGCGTTTCATAAGTTTGTGTATCCTGTTTGTTCTCTGTGTGCCCGTCCGTTGTACCCGCTTCGTCGAGCGGAAACCAATGCATATCCCCGTCGCGGCGGTACCAGGTCAGTTGCCGCTTGGCGTAGTGGCGCGAGTTCTGTTGTATGAGAGCCACTGCCTCCTCGCGGCTGCATGTCCCGTCGAAATAGGCGAACAACTCGCGGTATCCCACGGTCTGCAGGCTGTTGTGGCGGCGGAGCGGATAGACGCGGCGTGCCTCCTCCTCCAACCCCGCCTCCATCATCTGTTCTACACGCCGGTTGATGCGCCCGTAGAGGGAAGCCCGCTCCCGGGTGAGCCCTATCTTGATAATGCGGAACGGTCGCTCCGCCTGTGCCTGCCGTCTATACGAAGAGAAAGTGCCTCCCGTTGTGCGGCACACCTCGAGGCAGTGGAGCAGCCGCTGCGGGTTCTGCCGGTCCACCTCCGCCCAGTAGTCAGGGTCGGCTTGGCGTACCTCGTCTTGCAGCCAACCCAGCCCCCGGGTGCGGTAGTCTTCTGCGATCGCTTTTCGCAGGGCAGGCGTGGCGGCGGGTATGTCGTCTAACCCCTTGCATACGGCGTCTATGTAGAGCATACTGCCGCCCGTGAGGAGAAGGGTTCGGTGTGTCCGGAACAGTTCCCCTGTCAGGTCGAGCACATCCCGTTCGTACTGTCCAGCGTTGTAGTCTTCTGTCAGCGAGTGTGTGCCTACGAAATAGTGCCGTACCCGCTGTTGTTCTTCGGCAGTGGGTGCGGCTGTCCCGATGGGTATCTCCCGGTATATCTGCCGCGAGTCTGCGTTGATAACGGGGGTATGCAAATACTCTGCCAAACGCAGGCCAAGTTCTGTTTTTCCTACGCCTGTCGGCCCCGTGAGGACAAGCAGGGTAGGGCGCTGTTCTGCCCCGTGCGAGGGTATGTCAGAACATAGAGCCATCGTCGAAACTGAGGTCTTGGAAACCTTCGGAGTCGATGTCTTCGGCATCGTATTGGCTGTCTCCGTAGAAGTCGTCGTCCAGCCCGAGGTCATCGCTTTTTGTCCCTTTGCCTATGGCTTGCAGGGGGTCTTCGCTCTTGAGTTGTTTGGGCGCATTACCGGTGCTTTTTATACAGCGTACGCCGTCCATCGTCCCGGGCAGAATCTCTTTGAGGTTGCCGAAGAAGTACCGCTCGAACATCGGGTCGAAGACATAGATGAGCCGTTGCCCTTGTTCGGTCAGCAGGTCGCCAAGGCGGGTATCTTCCATAACCATATTGTCGTATTCGAAGTTGGACCCCATAGGCATAAGGGTTATCTCCTGCTCTTTCTCCCACTCGTCGTTGCAGAGGTAGAACGAGGTCATTTGGTCGTCGGTGTAGTGTACGCTCCCGAGGATAGCCTTGTGCAGGTCGAGGAAAGTGGCATCGCTGTCCGCCTCGAATACGCGTCGGAAGTTAGCGTCTCCCTCCTCGCACGAAAAAGTAATCTTGTATATCATAATATCAAATGTATAGTCGTCGTATCCAGTTCCAGTTTCGCCCCCGTACTGCCCCGCAGTGTACCCGATTTGCGGGCGTGGAACACACTCCCGCCCGTACGGGCAGCAGGCTCAATAGTCCGTTCTCTGTTTCTGCCTTCCGTGGAGTTTGCCATTCCCTCCTCCAGCGTTTTTTGTGGCGGTCTTCTGCTTTTCCGTGGCGGTCTTCTGCTTTTCCCGTGCAAAGATACAACTATTTTCGCAGACTACAAAGGATAATCCCAAAAACCTCTTCATCTTTGCCTAAAATCGCCTCTATGTACTGTC
>CAVFHY010000073.1:0-11975 GCA_963622445.1 Bacteroidaceae bacterium | reverse complement strand
ACCTTCGCTACTACGGGCAAGCCGTCCGTCTGGTTCAAGATATTAAATATACCCTTACCACTTATGCCGAGAACGGTACGGTAACAGGTGGCGGCACTTATGCTTCCGGCACGGAGGTAGTGCTCACGGCTACGCCTGCGGCAGGGTTCTGGTTCTTGCAGTGGAGCGATGGCAACACCGATAACCCCCGTACGATTACGGTAACAGCCGACCTCGAACTGACGGCAACCTTTGCCTCTGTTCCGTCTGCTATCAGCGATGCTACGGGTACTGCCGCCCCCCTTGTCCGTAAGGTGCTGATTGACGGGCAGATTTATATCCTCCGGGGCAGCAAGACCTACACGCTGACAGGCAAGATATGTACCCTGCCTGCCGATGCGCTCCCTGCAGCGGCTGAATAACCCGCTTGCGGAACAGGAGATACCTTGTGGTCTTTCCTGTTCGCTGCGTTTACGAGAAATAGAAGAAAACAAACCCCGCATTTTGTGTAGACAGTACTTTATTGGACAGTACAAGGACAATACAAGGAAGTACAAGACAACTGCATACAGGGTGGCTTGGTAATAAAAATAGGCACGAAATTTTGTGGTACGAAAAAAAAGTCGTACCTTTGCAGCCCAATATGTGTGGAGTCTGCTTGCTGCGAAAAGTCTGCTTGCTGCGAAAGTGGCAATGCATACACACGGAAGGCGAAATAAATACTCACACGGAAACCGAAATAAACAGATAAAACTATGTATATTTTCATTACTATTTTGATTGTAATTGCAGCCATTCTGCTTACGCTCTTGGTGTTGGTACAGAACAGCAAAGGCGGAGGTTTGGCTTCGGGTTTTGCGGGTGGTAACCAAGTAATGGGTGCACCTAAGACTGCTGATTTTTTGGAGAAAACCACGTGGACGCTTATCGCTGTTATTGCTGTACTGAGCATCGCCGCAGTAGGCTTCAGCAAAGGGCATGAGACAGCGACACCAAACGACAGCGCCATCAAGACCCAAGTACAAGAGGCGGCAGACGATCTGCAAACTTCGGCTCCCGCTGCGGATTTCAACGCTGGGCAAACAGACGCCGAGTAATGGCACTGCTCCTGCTATGGCAGTGAACAGGACAAAAAGACAGCCTTCGTAGAGGAGACTGTCTTTTTTTGTGTTATTCTATGTCTATTCTGTGCCTGTGTCTATGCATGGACGACAATTAACTTGGCAGGCATTCGAAACGCCTTCGGGACAGGTTCGGTGTGCGCAATTTTGTATGCCGACAGACAGAAAATTTGGATATATGAAAAAAAAGCCGTAACTTTGCGGGCTTTTTGTATGGGGTATCCCCGGGGCAACTACGGTATTACGAAGAAACATAAGGTATAAAAAAGAACTTGCAGGAATATGCAGAAAATTAGAAACATAGCGATTATTGCGCATGTCGACCACGGAAAAACGACACTGGTCGACAAGATGTTGTACACAGCCCATCTGTTCCGTGATAACGAGCAGAAAGGCGAGTTGATCTTGGATAACAATGACCTCGAGCGTGAGCGAGGCATAACGATTCTTGCAAAGAATGTGTCGATTGAGTACAAGGGGTACAAAATCAATATCATAGATACTCCGGGGCACGCCGATTTCGGTGGTGAAGTAGAGCGTGTACTCAATATGGCAGACGGTGTGCTGCTGCTGGTGGACGCCTTTGAGGGGCCGATGCCGCAGACCCGCTTCGTGCTTCAGAAAGCATTGGAACTCAACCTGAAACCGATTCTGGTTATCAACAAGGTGGACAAACTCAACTGCCGTCCCGACGAGGTACAGGAAGAGGTGTTTGACCTTATGTTGAACCTAAATGCTACAGACGACCAGTTGGATTTCCAGACTATCTACGGCTCTGCAAAGAACGGCTGGATGTCCACCGACTGGCACAACTCCACGACCGACCTTACCGCCCTGATGGACGCTATTATCGAGTATATCCCCGCGCCGCAGGAGTTGGAGGGTTCGCCCCAAATGCTCATTACGAGCCTCGACTACAACTCCTATGTGGGGCGTATCGCTATCGGGCGTGTGCATCGCGGTGTGCTGCGTGACGGTATGAATGTGACGCTTGCCAAGAAAGACGGCTCGCTCGTAAAGACCAAAATCAAAGAACTCCATACTTTCCAAGGCATGGGGCATGTGAAGACAGACGAGGTCAAGAGCGGCGACATCTGTGCCTTGATAGGTATCGAAGGCTTCGAGATTGGCGACACCGTCTGCGACTACGATAGCCCCGAGCCCCTGAAACCTATCGCTATCGACGAGCCTACGATGTCGATGGTATTCACTATCAACGACTCGCCTTTCTTCGGACAAGACGGTAAGTTCGTAACGAGCCGTCATATCCAAGAGCGGCTGAATAAGGAGTTGGAGAAGAACCTCGCCTTGCGCGTGGAGCGCGGTACGGACGAGAACTCGTGGCATGTCTTCGGGCGTGGCGTACTCCACCTGAGTGTGCTTATCGAGACCATGCGCCGCGAGGGCTATGAGTTGCAGGTAGGGCAACCGCAAGTAATATACAAGGATATAGATGGCGTGAGATGCGAGCCGGTAGAGCAACTGACGGTCAATACGCCCGAGGACTGCTCCGGCAAAATCATCGAGTTCGTATCTACCCACAAGGGCGAGATGGTCAAGATGGAAATGGTCAACGACCGTGTACAACTCGAGTTTACCATCCCCTCGCGCGGTATCATGGGTATGCGTACCTATGTGATGAATGTCAGTGCAGGCGAGGCGATTATGGCACACCGTTTCCTGGAATATCAACCGTACAAGGGCGAGATTGTCAAGCGCAACAACGGCAGCCTTATTGCCATGGAGGCAGGTACGGCATACGCCTATGCACTCGACAAACTGCAAGACCGCGGGCGCTTCTTCATCTATCCGCAAGAGGAAGTCTATGCGGGGCAGGTAGTAGGCGAGAGCAATAAGGAGGGCGACATCGTTATTAATGTAACCAAGTCGAAGAAGCTGACCAATATGCGTTCTAAGTCGGCGGACGACAAAGCCGTGCTGCCACCTCCCGTTATCTTCTCGCTCGAAGAGGCATTAGAATACATCAAGGAAGACGAGTATGTAGAGGTAACACCCCACCACATGCGTATCCGCAAAATCATCCTCGACGAACTCGAGCGCAAACGCGCCAATCGATAAAAAGAAAAATATAAAACAAAGATAATTATGCAAGTAAAACAATCTGAAATCAAGGACCTACAGGCAGTACTGACGCTCACTCTCGAGCCTGCTGACTACCAAGATGCTGTCCAAAAAGAACTGAAACAAATCCGCCAAAAGGCAAATATCCCCGGCTTCCGCCCCGGTATGGTGCCTGCCGGTCTGGTAAAGAAAATGTACGGCAAAGGCGTACTCGCAGAGGTACTGAACAAGACTATCGGCGAGGAGTTGAGCAAGTATATATCCGACAATAAGTTGCAGGTATTGGGCGACCCGCTGCCCAATAGCGAGCAGACTCCCGAGAATGACCTGGACAACCAGGATACTTTCACTTTCGCTTTCGATATTGCTCTTGCACCGGAGTTTGATGTTAAGCCGACCGCCAAGGACACATTGACCCACTATACCATTACCGTCAGCGACGAGATGGTGGAGAACCAAGTGAAGTCCTACGCAGAGCGTTTCGGCGAGTACTCCGACGCAGAAGTGGCACAAGAGGGCGATGTACTCCGCGGTACGATTAAAGAACTCAAAGAGAACGGAATCCAAAAGGAGAACGCTATTCTCAGCCCGCTCTATGTACAGGACAAGGAGCAAGCGAAGTTGTTCGAGAACGCCAAGAAGGGTGACAAAATCATTTTCTCTCCTCTCAAAGCCTACGGCAACGAGGCAGAAGTGGCTTCGCTGCTGGGTATCAACAAGGACGAAGTGGCTGCACACGACGGGGACTTCGAGTTTGAGATTACCGCTATTACCCACCACGCTCCCGCCGCTATCGACGGCGAACTCTTTGCCAAAGTATATGGTGAGAACAACATCAAAGACGAAGCCGAGTTCCGTGCAAAAGTCAAAGAAGAGATAGCACATAACATGGAGGAGGACAGCAAGTACAAGTTCGGTCTCGATACCAAAGCCGCCATCCTGAAGAAGATGGAGAGCCTTGCCTTCCCCGATGCGTTCCTGAAACGCTGGGTACTCGCCACCAACGAGAAAATAACCGAAGAGGAGCTCGAGAAAGACTATCCCCAAATGCTTGAGTCGCTCAAGTGGAGCCTCGCCAAAGACCAACTCATGAAAGAGTACAACATCGATGTACAAAAAGAGGATGTCGAGGCGTATGCCAAGGAGGTGGCCCGTATGCAGTTCATGCAGTATGGTCTGATGCATATCGAGGATTCGTATCTCGACTCGTATGCCCAGGATATGCTTAAGAAAGAAGACCAACTCCGTGGTATCGTAGAGCGTGTGGCAGAGAACAAAATCTACGATGCTATCAAGGGGGTAGCCAAAATAGAAGAGAAGGCCATCTCCCAGGAGGATTTCGGCAAACTGTTTGCCTGACCAGACAAACGGTATGCACATGGCAACCTCAACCGAAAAAGAACATCTGTAGTACTAACCAAATAAGATAACAAGATGAATATCAAGGTAAGTAATGTGAATCAACCCCAGTGGAAAGAGGTAAATGTCCGCGCAAAACTACCTCAGAACTTAGACAAGTTACAGGAGATAGCCTATAACCTGTGGTGGGTATGGAATGCAGACGCGAAGAATATCTTCCGCTACATCGACAACGATGCATGGCATCGTGCGCAGTCGAACCCTATCGTGCTGCTCAACATCATTAGTTATGAACGCATGGTCGAACTGAGCAACGACAAAGAGTTCCTCGAGCAACTCGACCACATCTATGCCGACTTCCGCAAGTATATGGACACCCCCAAGGACAGCAAGAAACCGTCCGTAGCCTATTTCTCTATGGAGTATGGCTTGAGCCATGTACTGAAGATCTACTCGGGTGGTCTTGGCGTACTCGCCGGCGACTACCTGAAGGAGGCTTCCGATTGCAATGTCGATATGACGGCTATCGGCTTCCTCTACCGCTACGGCTACTTCACACAGACCCTCTCGCCCGAAGGACAACAGATAGCCAACTACGAGGCGCAGAACTTCAGTAACCTGCCTATCACGCAACTGAAGAACGAGGACGGCTCGCCTTTTGTAGTAGAGGTACCTTACCCAGGGCATATCGTCTATTCGTATCTCTGGAAAGTGGCAGTAGGGCGTATCAACCTCTACCTGCTCGATACCGACAACGAACTCAACTCCGACTGGGACCGTCAGATTACCCACCAACTCTATGGCGGCGACTGGGAGAACCGTATCAAACAGGAGATTCTGCTCGGTATAGGCGGTGTGCTCGCCCTCAACCAACTGGGCATCAAGAAAGATGTATACCACTGCAACGAGGGACACGCCGCCCTCATGGGGCTGCAACGCATGGTGGACCTCGTACAGGGCGAAGGACTTTCGTTCAACCAAGCCAAAGAGGTCGTTCGTGCGAGCGGACTCTATACCTGCCATACGCCGGTGCCTGCAGGACACGACTACTTCGAGGAGGGACTGTTCTACAAGTACATGAACGAGTACGCCGGCAAACTCGGAATAGAATGGCATGACCTGATTGGTATGGGTCGCCAGAATCCCGACGACAACAACGAGAAGTTCTCGATGTCGGTCTTCGCTCTCAATACCTGCCAAGAGGCGAATGGCGTCAGTTGGCTGCACGGCGAGGTAAGCAAGAAGATGTTCGCCCCCGTATGGCCTGGCTACTTCCCCGAAGAGCTGCATGTGGACTATGTAACCAACGGCGTACACATGCCTACATGGGCTGCCAGCGAATGGAAATCGGTCTATAAGAAGTACTTCCCCCTGGAGTGGTGGGACAATCAGTCCGACCTCGAGATGTGGAAAGCCTACAACGACATACCCGACGAGGAGATTTGGGCAACCCGTATGTTCCTTAAGAACAAACTGATTGACTACATCAAGGAGAAATTCCAGGAAGACTGGATGAAGAGCCAGGGCGACCCTGCGCGTATCGTCCGTGCGCTCAACGAGATGAACTCCAACAGCCTCATTATCGGTTTTGGCCGCCGTTTTGCTACCTACAAGCGTGCGCACCTGCTCTTTACCGACCTCGACCGCCTCGACAAGTTGGTGAACAACCCCAACTATCCTGTGCAGTTCCTCTTCACGGGTAAGGCACACCCCGCTGACGGTGCCGGACAAGACCTGATCCGTCGTATTATTGAGATTAGCCGTATGCCGCAATTCTTGGGCAAAATTATCTTCCTCGAGAACTACGATATGCGTCTTGCAAAACGCCTGATTAGCGGTGTGGATATTTGGCTCAATACGCCGACCCGTCCGCTGGAGGCCAGTGGTACGAGCGGTGAGAAAGCCCAAATGAACGGCGTACTCAACTTCTCCGTGCTCGACGGCTGGTGGTACGAAGGTTATGTGAAAGGTGCGGGTTGGGCATTGACCGACAAGCGTACCTACGAGAATCAGTCGCACCAAGACCAACTCGATGCCGCTACGATCTATCAGATTCTCGAGGACGAGATAATTCCGCTCTACTACGCAAAGAACTCCAAAGGCTACTCGCCTGACTGGATTCAGACCATCAAGAACTCCGTTACCAAAATTACGCCGCGTTTCACCACGAAGCGTATGATGGACGACTACTTCGACAAGTTCTACAACAAGTTGGCAAAACGCCATGCATTGCTCGTGGCAGACAACTACAAAGTAGCCAAGGACATCACGGCTTGGAAAGAGAATATCGTGGCTCACTGGGACGAGATTGAGGTGCTGAAGGCAGACCTGCCCGAACTCGGCACACCCAATGTAGGCGAGAAAGCCCTCGTTACCGTGGAACTGGATACCCATGGCCTGAACGACAAGGGCATCGGTGTCGAACTCGTCGCTATCCGTACCTCGACCCACAACAACGACAAGTTGTACGAGGTAGAGCCGCTGAAGTTGGTCAAGGCAGAGGGAAGCCACCTCTATTTCGAGACCACCTATCAGTTCGACTACGCCGGTGGTATGAAGTTCGGTCTGCGTATGTACCCGCAGAATGACCTCTTGCCCCACCGCATGGACTTCTGCTATGTCCGTTGGCTCTAATCCGCCACGGCGTATGTTCTTCTACTCGGGCGGAGCGTACACGGGCGGCAACGATCGCTACAACATGCAAGCCGTCCGTCTGGTTCAAAATGTAGATTAAACTCTTGTAGCAGCCACTCTTCGGGATGGCTGCTACAAGAGATGATACAAAACCACGGGAAAGGTACAACCCTTTCCCGTGGTTTTGTATCTTTCGCAGGGTGTTTCTTGTTGCAATTTGCATAGTTGCACAAAAAGTCGTATCTTTGCAGGCAAAACGATACCTGCTCCGAATTATGGAAAAGAAAAAGTTTCGCCGCACCGTGCCGAAAAATATATTCCGACTCTCTGTTTTTGCGCTGTTCGCTGCCCTCGTCGTAGCACTCTTTCCCCGCTACACCACCTCTTTCCGTTACCATTTCGAGGTCGGAAAGCCGTGGGGCTATGAGTTGGTTACCGCCGAGTTCGACTTCCCGATCTACAAGTCCGACCAACAGATACAACAAGAGCAACGCCAACTTCTGTCGGGCTTTGCGCCTTGCTTCCGCTATGTGGAGGGGAAGCCCCGTACCCCGCTGATCATCGCTCTCCAAGAAAAAGAAGCCCTCGAAGCCGACGGCTATTCGCACATCGCCGTAGTACGGGACAAAGTATCGAAGACCTATTTCCTCTCCGAGGTCTATACCCCCCGCGAGGCATACGAACACCTCGGACACGCCTACGACGACGCCCACCCGAACATAGAGCCCGATACGGCACTCACCCGCGTCATGCGCGACAAACTGCTCTCATCCATTGCGCCTACGCAGGGAATCGTACAAGCCGGCGAAAAGATAATCGACCGTGGTGAGATAGTTACGGATATGGACTACCGCATACTGGAGTCCCTGCGCCGTGCCTACGAGGACGATACCATTACCCAGCACCAACACATTCTCTCCATTGTGGGCGAAAGTATTATGGTCTGTTTGTTCCTGTGTATGTTCATTATTTACCTGTATGTTTTCCGCAGGCAGTACATGAACAGCACATCGACCATTCTCTTCTTCTGTATCAACTCTGCCATCGTGGTCGTTCTCTCGTGTCTTGCGCTCCGCTATACGAACCTCAGTATCTACCTCATTCCCTTTGCCTGGGTGCCGATACTGACCCGCATTTTCTTCGATTCGCGTACGGGGCTGTTCCTCCATTTTACGACGATTCTTATCGTGTCGCTCTTCGTGCCTACGCCCGTGGAGTTCTTCTTTATCGAGATTACGGTCGGTATGGTGGCGGTCTCGAGCCTGAGCGACATGACGCGTCGTGCCCAGTTGGCGCAGACGGCAGGCTGGATATTCCTGACCCAGTCGCTGGCATATACCGCTTTTACTTTCGCCACCTCGGGCGACTACCACGCCATCGAGCCGATGATGTACCTGTTCTTCCTCGTCAATGCGCTGCTGATCATCGGTGCGTACGGGCTTATCTACCTTTTCGAGCGGGTATTCCATTTCATCTCGTCCATTACGCTGGTCGAGTTGACGGACATCAATTCCGAACTGCTGCATACGCTTGCAGAGAAAGCACCCGGGACTTTCCAACACTCCATGCAAGTGTCGAACCTCGCGACGGAGGCGGCAAAAACGATCGGAGCGAATGCCCTGCTGGTGCGCACGGGTGCGCTATACCACGACATAGGCAAACTCGCCAATCCCTATTATTTCACGGAGAACCAACAGGGGATGCCCAATCCCCTGTCCGCTATGCCGCCTGCCGAAGCGGCAAAAATTATCATTGCCCATGTAGCCGACGGCGTGGCGATTGCGCGCAAACACCACCTGCCCGAGGTAATCGTCAATTTCATAGCCTCCCACCACGGCGATTCGCTGACCCGCTATTTCTACAATACCTACTGCAACCAACACCCCGGTGAGGAGGTTGACAAGTCCCTTTTCCGCTATCCCGGCCCCAAACCGACGACCAAAGAGGGGGCTATCCTGATGATGGCAGACGCCGTAGAGGCACGCTCCCGCAGCCTCTCGACCTATACCGAAGAGAGTATCTCCGACGCCGTCGACCAGATGATAGACCAACAGATCGGCGAGGCGCAGTTCTCCGAGACACCGCTCTCCTTCAAGGATGTGGAAGACATACGCCGTGTCTTCAAGGAGCGCATTATCTCCATCCACCACCACCGTATCACCTATCCGACACTGCAACACTAACCGATGCGCTCCTATCCGCTTTACCTCGCTCCCATGGAGGATGTTACCGACCCCGCTTTCCGCCTGCTCTGTAAGCGGTTCGGTGCGGCACGGGTATATACCGAGTTTGTCAATGCCGATGCCCTTGTGCGCGATGTGGCGTCCACTACGCGCAAACTCCAAATCTCCGATACCGAACGCCCCGTGGCGATACAGATCTACGGGCGCGACCCCGAGTCTATGGCAGACGCCGCGCGTATCGTAGAGCAGGCACACCCCGACTTCATCGACATCAATTTCGGCTGCCCCGTGAAGAAAGTGGCAGGCAAAGGTGCGGGGGCGGGGCTGCTGCAAGATGTGCCGAAACTGCTCGCTATCACGCGTGCCGTGGTCGGCGCCGTTCATACTCCCGTTACGGTCAAGACCCGTCTCGGCTGGGACGACGACCATCGTATCATTGTCGATCTGGCGGAGGCACTGCAGGACTGCGGCATCGCCGAGTTGGCGATTCATGGGCGTACCCGTGCGCAGATGTACAGGGGCGACGCAGACTGGACACTCATCGGGGCGGTGAAGAACAACCCCCGTATGCGTATCCCAATTATTGGGAACGGCGATGTGGCTACACCAGAGCGTGCAAAGGAATGCTTCGAGCGATACGGCGTGGATGCCGTGATGATAGGGCGTGCCACCTTCGGCTGCCCGTGGCTCTTCGAGGATATACAACACTACCTGCAGACGGGCGAGTACCTGCCGAAACGCCCTATGTCATGGTGTGTCGATATACTCAAAGAGCATGTGCTCCGCTCTATCGAGTGGATAGGCGACGAACGCAAAGGAATAGTCCACAGCCGCCGCCATTTCGCTGCATCGCCCGTCTTCAAGGGGCTGCCCGATTTCCGCCAAACCCGCATTGCACTACTGCGTGCAGAGACCTGCGACGAGGTCTTTGGTATCATGGACACCATCGTGTCCCAATACGGCCAATAGCCTGTTTCTTGCTTGTATGTCTATCGTCCGAATCTTCCGTAAGTACCTGCCATTCTACAAACGCAACCTCAGGGTGGCACTGCCTATCATGCTTACCCAGATAGGGGCGGCACTCGTCGGTATCTTCGATTCGATGATGGTGGGGCATTATGCCACGACCGACCTCGCTGCCGTCAGTTTCTCCAATGCCGTTTTCTTTACGGTGATGGTCTTCTCGTCCGGGGCACTGATGGGGCTTACGCCGCTTATCGGGCTGCAGGACGGCGCTCTCTCCTACCATCCCGAGCAGGGCGATACACTCCGTCGTCGCATTGCCTCGCTCTTCCAGAACGGGGTATTCTTTACCCTCCTGATTGCTTTGTTCTCCACGCTTCTGCTGGCGGCGGTCGTTCCTTTCTTAGACTGTTTCGGGCAAGACCCCGAGGTGATCCGGGTAGCGCGCCCGTACTATATCCTTATAGTCGTGTCGCTTTTCCCGTTCCTCTTTTTCTGCCTGCAGAAGCAGTTCCTCGAGGGGTTGGGCAATACATCGGTTGCGATGCTTGTCATGCTGGCGATGAACCTGCTCAATATATTCCTCAATTGGGTCTTTATCTACGGACACCTCGGCGCTACGGCGATGGGTGCCACGGGGGCGGGCATCGCTACGCTGGTCTCCCGTATCGGTATGCCGCTCTGTATGTTCGGGGCGATAGTCTGCCGGCGTGAGTGGCGGTGCTATCTCTCGCTCTTCTCCCGCTCGCTCCTGTCGCTGCGCGAGATACGACATATCGCCCGTATCGGTTTCCCTATCGGGTGGCAGACTTTCTTCGAGACGGTTACTTTTACCCTCTCTTTCGTCGTGGTGGGATGGATAAGCAAAGAATCCATGGCGGCGCACCAAGTGGCACTCCAAATATCCGACTTGACCTTTATGCTCGCCATGGGTATCGGGGCGGCAACGACTATCCGTGTCTCGCACCAGTTAGGCAAAGGCGACATCGGGGCGGTGCGCTTGGCGAGCAACGCCAGTATCCATCTGGTGCTGTGTATCAATACGCTGGGGGCGGTGCTGATGATTAGCCTGCGCCATTATATCCCCTGCCTCTTTACCGAAGATGAAGAGGTGATCGCCATTGCCTCGCAGTTGCTTGTCTTTGCGGGTATCTACCAGTATTCCGATGGGCTGCAGGCGGTCGGGGCAGCGATGTTGCGTGGCATAACGGATGTGCGCGTGCCTATGTATATTGCTTTCTTCTCGTATATTCTCCTCGGGCAGGCAGTCGGTCTGCTTTGCGCTTTCCGTTTCGGGATGGGGGCTGCGGGGATATGGATAGGCTTTATCGTCGGGCTCACTTTCGCTGCTATTCTGTTCCATACCCGTTTCAACCGTCAGTACCGCCGTATCTGCCGCTCCGTCCGAGAGACGGAGTAGTTTGGACAGTACAGTTCCCGTGTCGGGAACGCAATGTGGGGTACTCAATGTTTTTTTAGGGTATTCTTGTGTATTTGCAAGAAAAGCAGTACCTTTGCCGCAGAATGTAGGATAAGCCCGTTCAAACAAATAAGCCAATTATTAAGTAAAGAGGTCAATTAAAAAAGCAGACCGCAACAGCGTGAGGAATACGATTGCACATATTGTCCCGTTGTCTTGCACAGGCGTTTCTAC